>JAKPKV010000100.1 GCA_029553475.1 Armatimonadota bacterium | reverse complement strand
CGCCGGCGCTCGCTTGATCTTTTTCCGCCATGCCACACACTCTCTCTGTCGTCTATGCCCCCATAGAGTACACAGATAGAGTGCTTGCCTGGCGAAAAAATCTCGGCGCTATCGCTCGACGAGACGGTATCCGCGGGCTGCTAGCGGCGCATGTAGTCGCGCAGGCGCCGCCGGGTGTCGGCATCGGCGGACATCGCCGCGCCGGGGCCGTAGTGCGTGGCGTCGGTGACATCCAGAAAGTGGTAGGGACGCAGAAAGGGCGAGAAGTAGCAGCGCTCCGGCCGGAGCGGCAGGCGGGTATGCAGGTAGGTGTTGAAGAGCACGCGAAAGGTGTTGATCGGCGAGATGGCGGGATACAGCTCGTCCGTCTTGCCGCCGGGGAAATAGCAGGCGTTGAGAATCTGGTAGCGCTCCGGGATACTCATCTGGCCGAGCTCCGCTTCGGTATCCGGCAAATAGCCGGGGCCGTGGTCCGCCTGCAGCAGGATGGCGGTCGGGCGCGTGGACTTCTGCAGGATGGTGTCAATGAGCCGCAGCGTCAGGGTGTTCAGATAGCGCACTTCGCCGCGATATTTTCGCGTCTCGGCCGCCGCGTCGTCCGGCGCTTCGCGCCAGTGGCGGCCGCTCTGTGTCGCCCGGTGCGGGTCACCGGTAATCGGGTTGCCGAGCTCGTCAAACACCAGCGGCTGATGCGGCGCGAGGATATGCGCGTAGACGAAGATCGGGCCTTTCAGCCGCAGCGCGTCCGGCACGCCGTTGAATGTCGCCAGGATGCGCCGGCGATGCACGGCATACGCGTCGAAGCTGGTATTGGCCGCGGTGAGCGAGCACACGAGCAGCGGGGTGGAGTTGATCACGGCGATGTTGAAGTCGCCGAATCCGCGAATGTGCTCGGCGTCCACGTCGCTGGGGAAGTTGATCGGCTCGTAGGAGGACGGAAACAGCACCGTGCGATAGCCGTACGCTTTCAGCGTGCGGCACACAAGGTTGTCATCAACCAACCGCTCCAGGGGCGCGCGATCCGTCGAGCGGCGGTCGGGCAGCGGCGTCAGCGCCGGAATATAATCCAGATTCAACGTGGCGGGAATGGAGAGGATCGTCTGGCAGTAATTGGCGCGGCTCTGCTCCGCCACGTAAAAGCCGCGCGCGCGCAGCGCGTCAAGGAACGGCGTGTTGTCAAAGCCGTACACCCGCCGCATCGTCTCCGGTCCCGCGTAGGAATCGAGCACGATGAAGTAGATATTCGGCAGCGCGTCAGTGGGGATGTCGGTGTTTTGGCTGATCCGCGCCCGCCGGTGCTCCTGGCGGGCCGTGAGCAGCCGCCCCCACTCGAACCGCGCGATGCCGATGAGCGAAAACGCGAGCAGCACTATCCCGGCCACGCCCAGCCCGTCGGTCACCGGCGCGGCATCGGCGCGCCAGCGCGCCACGCCCCAGCAGTACGCCGCGGCGATGACCAGCCAGATGCCCAGAAAGATGAACGGCCAGTGGGAGATGGTGGCGGCGAAATCGGCGACGACGTGATACAGGTGGCCGTAAGTGAAGATCAGCACGACGAGGAGGGTGGTGAGCAGGCCGGCGCGCGCGGCATCGCGGCGCGTCAGCGCAAAGAGCGCCAGCCAGAGCACGCCGGTGAACAGCAGGGCGACACCTAGCGGCGGCCACAGCGCGCGCGGCGACAGCTCGCCGATATTATGCCCGTAGAGCCAGAGGATCGGACAGACCGCGAATAGGAGCGGATGCCACCGCAGGAGCCGCCGCATATCACCTCGCCGCTCGCATCAGATAGAGGATTCGACCGGCCCCGGGGATCGGCCGCGATGCGATGATGGCATAGTGCTTCGCGAAGGCGCCTTCGAAGTCCTCCCGCGTGTAGCCGGCATACGATTCGTCGCGCAGCCGCAGCAACTGCTGGACCTGCGCATCGTCGGTCGGCACATATTCAATGAGCAATTGGCGGCCCAGCGCCGCGAAAAATGCGGCGACGCGCGGCAGCGGCACGTTGTTGGCCACCACCAGGTGATGCAGGAGCGCCAGCGCCATCACCAGGTCGGCGGGACCGCGCGCGAAGAGCGAATCGCGCTCCGCCATCATCCAGCCGACGCCCGGCGAGGGGTTCATCACGTCCTGCACCAATGGCAGCAGGTGCGTCTCGCCGTGATCGCGCGCGCGGCGGTAGTTGCGCTCCACCGCCGCGTAATCGAAATCCAGCGCGAGCGTGGGGATGCCGCGGTCGCTCGCCAGCCGGCTGAAGACGCCGGTGTTCGCGCCGATATCCCACACCGCGGACGGCTTGGCGAGATCGAGCAGCTCGCCGACCAGCGCCCGTTTCGCGGCGAAGGCGTCCGGCGCGTAGGAGGGCATTTCGTCGTAATAACCACCCCACCCCGCGTCGCGCGCGGTCCAGCGCAGGCCGCGCACCGCCGCCTCGAGACTGCACACCAGGCCCTGCAAGACGCGCAGCGGCATCCGCCCGCGGGAGGCGGGCAGCGCGCGGGCGGATGCCCGCCGCTGAAAGCGCGCGTGCAGGTGGAGGTGCACGAGCAGGCCGGGCGAACAACGCGTGCGCCACGGCAGCAGCCGCGCCGCCATCGCCAGCGGCATGCCGTTCACCTGCGTGCGAAAGAGCCGCGCCAGCCGGATGTCGCAGTGCGCCATCAGCGCCAGCGGCGCCAGGAAGTGCTCGCAGAATTGCCGGTACGCCGCCCACGGCGCGCCCTCGACCGCGCGCTCAAACGAGAGGGTGTCAATGAAAATGGGCTTGCCGTCCAGGAACTGCACGTTGAACGCCGAGCAGTCTTTCAGCGTCATGCCGTATTCCAGCGCGCGCTGCTGCACCCGCAGCGTCAGCAAGGCCGCGTCCTGCCACTGGCTGAAACACCATTCGTACGGATAGGAGATGAAGGGAATGGCCCGCGGCCGCAGCACCCGGTACGCGCCGGCCGCGGCGACCAGCCCGGGATTCACCTCCTCATGCGGGATGAGCAGGCCGTCCTCGGCCAGCGCGCGATATAACCCGGAACCCATCAACCGGTCATACTGCTCCCGGTAGCGGGCATTCACCTGGCGGTAGAGACATCCGTCGCGGGTGAAGATGAAACCGGCCGGGTCGCGAAACGAAGCGGGATGCGCCGTGGGAGTCGAAGCGTTCATTCAGGGCTTCCGCGATTTCGACCCGCGCATCCGCCACTTCCGCCAGGCCTGCCGCAAGGCGAACAAGCCCCCCAGCACGCCGGCGATCGCCATCTGGAAAAGGTAGCTGCCCGACCCCGGGTCCAGGTAGTACGCCTGCGCCGCCTGCGCGCTTCCCGCGAGGAGCGCCGCCGCACACACCAGCGTTGACATCAGCAGTGACGTCCATGTTGGCATTGATCCGTTCTCCTTATCCAGCGTCATTCAAAGGATAATACGCCGCGAGCGCTGAAACGTTGCACTGATCCTTATAATAATTAAGGATAACGGCGGGAGCGCCGGACCAAACAGCGACGGCCGCCGGAGTTCCGGCGGCCGTCCCAGAATGGTAGCCCCTAGGGGATTCGAACCCCTGATCTCCTGGCTGAGAACCAGGCGTCCTAGGCCACTAGACGAAGGGGCCATGCAGGTCTGCCGTCCTCCCTGACGCCGGTCATCATACCAAAGAATCATGGTGATGTCAACAGGTCTGTCACGTTTCTCGGCAGGGACGCCGTCGCCCCGGCGCGAATCACACTACAGGAGGTATACATGAAGACGACCTGGCGATGGCTGGCGCCGGTGGAGGGACCGGGAGCCTTCCACATGGCGGCGGACGTGGCGATTGCCGAAGCGGCGCGCGCGGGGCAGGCCCGGCCCGCGCTGCGCGTGTACCGCTGGACCCCCCCCTGCGTCACCCTGGGCAAGTTTCAGCCCGCCGACGGCAACGTGCGGCTCGATGCCTGCGCGCGGCTGGGGTATGACGTGGTGCGCCGCCCCACCGGCGGGCGCGCCATCCTCCACGATCACGAGGTGACCTTCAGCATCATCATCGCCGAAGACGACCTCCCCGGCGCGGGGGCCAATATCATGGAGAGCTACCGGGCGCTGGGGCGCGCGCTGGTGGACGGCCTGCGCCGGCTGGGCCTGCCCGCCGAATTGGTGGACCGCCGCGCCTCCGCCCGCGCCGCCGATCCCCCGTCGGTGATGGCCGCCGGCAATCCCGCCTGCTTCGCCGCCAAGGCGCGCTGCGACCTGATGGTGGGGGGGAAAAAACTCATCGGCAGCGCGCAGCTCCGCAAGGAGGGGATCATCGTGCAGCAGAATTCGCTGCCGCTCACCATTGATTTCCCCCGCTGGGATGACGTCTTCTACCGCTCCGACTGGGAGCAGGTGATGCGCGCCGGCGCCGTCGGCCTGCATGACTGCGCCGGGCGCCCCATCCCCTACGACGACGTGGTGGCCGCCCTCCGCGCCGGGTTTGAAGCCGCGCTCGATATCCGCTTCGAGGACGGCGCCCTCTCCGCGGAAGAGGAGCGGCGGGCCTGGGAGCTGCTCCCCGACTACGCCGTGCTGACGGCGGGAACACGCGCCGCCCCGGCGCCGTTCAACTCCTGACCCGCGCCCCGGGAGCGCCGGTGTCTCACCGGCACGAAATAGTCGTAACGACGCGACCGCGTTACGCGTATTATAGCAAGCAGACTGACACGCTGCCGACCCATCTCACCGATAATTAGGAGGTATCTATGACCCGCATCGCGCTTTCGCTGCTGCTCGTCCTCTCCCTCGCCGCTGTCGCGGCCGACCTGCCCGTCACCGACGTCGTGCTCTATTCCAGCGGCGTCGGCTACCTGCAGCGCACCGGCAGCGTCACCGGCCATGACCTGGTGACGCTCTCCTTCAAGGCCGAGCAGATCAACGACCTGCTCAAATCGCTGGTGCTCATTGACCTCGACGGCGGCAAGGTGGGCGCCATCACCTACGGCGCCCAGGATCCCATCAGCAAGACGCTGTCCACCTACGCCATTGACCTCACCGACAATCCCTCCATCGCCGTGCTGCTCATCCGGCTGCGCGGGGTGACCGTCACCGTCACCGCCACCAACGCCATCACCGGGAAAGTCCTCGGCGTGGAGACGAAAACGCGCTACATCAAGGAGGGAGAGGTGGTGGAGACGGAGGTGCTGAATCTCGTCACCCCCACCGGCATCCGCTCGGTGCGGCTGGAGGAGATCTCCGATATCGCGATCGCCGATGAGCGCTTGAACACCGAGCTGCGCGACGCGCTGGACGTGCTCGCCTCCGGATTGGACAACCAGCGCCGCCCTGTGCGCATCACCTTCGCCGGCGAGGGCACGCGGCGGGTGAAGGTGGGCTACGTCACCGAGATGCCCATCTGGAAAACCTCCTACCGGCTGGTCTTCGGCGAGCAAGACGCGCTGATGCAGGGCTGGGCGATCGTGGAGAACACCAGCGACACCGACTGGCAGAATGTGCGCCTCTCCCTCGTCTCCGGCCGGCCCGTCAGCTTCATCCAGGACCTGTATTCCCCCATCTACGTGCCGCGCCCCGTCTACGAACCGGCCCGCTTCGCCTCGCTGCGCCCGGTGATGTATAGCGCGGTGCTGGATGCTGCCGGGTACGATAGTAACGCCACGCCCAGGATGAATCAGCGCCAGCGCGTGCAGTTGCGCGGGGGCGTTGAGCTCGGTGAAATGGAAAATATGCTGGCGACACCGCCCACGGTCAACGGCGAAGTCGCCGGCCGCCTGCGCGCCTACTCGGACACCGTGCAGGCCGCCGCCTCCGCGAAGGATCTCGGCCAGGGCTTCCAGTATACCGTGAAGGAGCTGGTGACGCTCCCCCGCCAGCAGTCGGCGATGCTGCCGATTATCGCCGAGGGCGTGGGCGCGTGGAAGGTGACCATCTCCTCGCCCTCTTCGCTGCACCCGATGTACGGCATGCGGCTGAAAAATACCACCGGCATGCACCTGATGGGCGGCCCGATCACCGTCTACAGCGATGACGTCTACGCCGGCGACGCGGTGGTGGAAGACCTGCAGCCCGGCGAGGACCGGCTGATTTCCTACGCGGTGGATCTCGGCATGAAGGTGAAGCGCGAGGACGTGCGCGAGACCAGCGAAATCCTCACCTTCAAGGTGGTGCAGGGCATGCTGCACATCGCGCGCAAGTACCGCCGCACCGCCACCTATATCGCCGCCATCGCCGACGGGAAAGATCGCAAGCTCATCATCGAGCATCCGCTGCAGGCCGGCTGGGAGCTGATCGAGCCGGAGAAGGCCGACGAGAAGACGAATGATCTGTACCGCTTCGTGCGCCAGGTGCCGGCGGCGGAGGGCGCGAAGCTGGCGGTGGTCGAGGAGCGCAAGGCCGGCGAGACGCTGGCGATCACCGGCATGAACACCGACGCGCTGGTCGGCTACATCACCACCGGCAAGATGAGCGACCGGGTGAAGGCCGCCATGCAGCGCGTGGTGGAGATGCAGCGCCGCCTGAATGAGCTGCGCTACCAGCGCAATCTCGCCGAGCAGGAGATCAATGCCATCACCGCCGAGCAGAACCGCATCCGCTCCAACATGGGCGCGCTGGACCGCAATTCCGATCTCTACAAGCGCTACGTCGCCAAGCTCGGCGAGCAGGAGACCCGCATCGAGAAACTCCGCGAGCGCATCGAAGAGCTCACCCAGCGCGAGGGCGCGCTGCGCAAGGAGCTGAACGACTACGTGGCGGGGTTGAATCTGGACTGACGGGTTGCTCACTGCGCCGCACACCGCCGCCGGCGTGTGCGTCCGCTGAACATCCCCCTGTGCCGCCAGGCTGCTAAGCTGATCGGCACAGGGGGAACGGCCATGCGCTGGTGGAGTCTGTGCCTGGGGATGGTGGGAGTGATTTGTGCGGGATGCACCGCCGGCGGTTCGCTGGCCGATGATCCGGCCCATCCGCCCGCGCAGGCAAGCCGCTACCGCCTCCCCGAGGAATTCGCGGCCGTGCAGGGAGCGAGCGGCTGGTTTTACCATCAAGCGGCGCCGGAGAGCGCCGCCTCTCAGCCGCTGGCCTGGGGCGCCGCACCGGCGGAAGCCGGGCATGGCATCACCGACTGCTGGCGCGACGCCGCCAATCCCGCCGCGCTCATCGCCCGGCACAAACTGCATCCCGTCGCGGGCGCCGACGCCGTCATCGCCTGGCGCGCCCCGCGTGCCGGCCCGGCGGAGCTCACCGTCACCGTGAGTTGTCTCGACGCCGACCCCGAGGGCGACGGCGCCGCCCTCACCTTCTGGCACAACGCCGCCCGCGTCAGCGAACCCGCCCTCCTCGCCAACCAGCTCGGCCAGACCCACGCCCTCACCTGCGCCCGCACGCTCCGCGCCGGCGATACCTTCTGCCTCCGCCTCCACGCCGGCGCGGATGACGCCGCGGACTGGTTCAGCTACGCCGTCGAGATACGCCTGCCCTGACGCGCGCGGCTACGCCGTCACTCGGGAAAGCGCCCATCCCGAGGCAATCGGGACGCATGACCCTTCACCGAGGCCGCGGCGTGGCGTTCCTAGTTCATTGCGCCCCGCAGCTACCGGGCCTTCCTGGAGGGCGAGACGCCGTCGAGCCCCCGCACCTGGGGCCGCGGAGTTGCACTCCGCACGCATCTGCACATGGATTATCTGTCGTGGGTCGTCACGCTGTACCGTGCGGTGTGATCCGTGCCCTCCACGCCACGGGTGGGGGGAGAAACAACCAGGTATTCCTTTCGGCAACACGCGCTACCGAGGGCTCGCCGACGGGACACGGTACAGCGTGACGACCCGCGACACGTATCTGATAGACTTGTATAGAAATGCATGCGGAGTACAACTCCGCGGCCCCAGTGAACAGCCCACCAGAGCGGGAACAAGTTGTCAAACAGCATGTACTCCGCATCACGCGACGCGCCCTCGCCAGAACGACGGTGAGGCACTCATGCCTGCGCCTGCCCCCCTCAACTGCGGACCTGGGACTTCGGACTTGTCCCCCGCGCGACGGCAAAGTATAATAACGCGTCACCATCGAAAGGATCACGCCAATGCCGCTGTACGAATACGCCTGCCAGGAGTGCATGCACCGATTCGATGTGCGCCACAGCGCCGATGAGGCGCCGCGGCTGCATTGCCCGGTCTGCGACGGCCCGGTGCGCAAGGTGTTCCATGCCGCCGGCATCATTTTCAAAGGCAGCGGCTGGTACGTGACGGACAGCGCGCAGAAGACCCCCGCCCCGGCGGACGCGCCGGCGAAAACCGAGACGAAACCGGCCGCGGACACCCCCGCCGCGGGCGCCCCCGCCGCGGATGCTTCCGCCGCGGCCGCCCCCGCTGGCGAGTGAGATGGGCACGCCCGGCCGCTCCGCCCCGGCGCATGACCCCCTCGGCCTCTTCTGGTCGTTCACCAGTGCCGTGCTCTGGGCCACCACCTTCGTCTTCGTGCGCGCGCTCACGGCTGACGGGCAGGCCGACGCCTTCACCCTCTCCGCGGTCCGCTTCGTCATCGGCGCGCTGGTGCTGCTCGTGCCGGCGCTCACCGTCTTTCGCCGCCGCTTTCTCGCCGTCCCCCCGCGCGACCTGCTCGCGATGGCGGGACTCAGCCTGCTCGGCATGTGCGGCATGAGCGTGCTCCTCTTCATCGGGCAGAGCTCCACCACCGCGACGAATGGCGCGCTCATCATGCAGCTCAGCCCGCTGCTCATGCTGCTCCTCACCGCCGCGCTGGGCGAACGGGTGACGGCCCGGCAGGCGCTCGGCATCGGCATCGCGCTGGGCGGCAGCCTGCTCATCGGCGAAGTCTGGCGGGCGCATGGGCACTGGCGCGGCGACCTGCTCATCCTCGCCTCTGCCGGCGCCTGGGCGCTCTATTCCGTGCTGGGGCGGGGCGTGGTGGCGCGCCACGGCGGTTTCGTCACCACCACGTGGGCGATGCTCTTCGGCGGCATCCTGCTTTTCGCGGTGCGGCTGGCGCTGCCCCTCCCCTGGCCCGCGCCGGAACCGGCCGTCTGGGGGATGATCCTTTATATCGGCCTCTTCCCCACCGGCGTCGCCTTCGTCGCCTGGTACGAGGCGATCCATCGCCTGGACTTCAACCTGGTGAACGTCATGCAGTACATCACCCCGGCCTGCGCCATCCTCTTCGCCTGGTGGTGGCTGGACGAGCGCCTCTCGCCCTTCCACTGGCTCGGCATCGCCGTCATGGCGGCGGGCATCCTGCTGGTGAGCCTGCCGGGCAACGCGAAGCCGGCGGCATCATAGCGCCGGGAGGTACTGGGGGAAGCCCAGCTCCGCGCACGGGCATGATCCCGCCGCGCGCTCCGCCAAGTAGCGGCGAATGAGCGTCCGCAGGTCCGCCGTGCGGTCGGACATGATGCCCAGCACCTCCGCGTGGGTGAGCGGCGTCGGCGAGATGCCCGCCGCCCAGTTGCAGACGATGCACACCGCGGCGTAACACAGCCCCGCCTCGCGCGCCAGCACCGCCTCCGGCACGTTCGTCATCCCGACCAAGTCGGCGCCGAGCAGGCGCAGGGCGCGAATTTCCGCCGGCGTCTCGAAACGCGGTCCCTCGGCACAGGCGTAGACGGCATCGCCGTGCAGCGCCTCGCCGAGAAATGCCCCCGCGTGCCGCGCAGCCGCCGTCACCCGCGGACAGTACGGCTCGGTGACGTCAACGTGAACGACCATGCCGTCGTCACCGTCGAAAAAGGTGGCGGGCCGGCCTTTCGTCCAGTCTATGAACTGCCCCAACAGCGCGAAACTGCCCGGCGGCATGTCGGGGTTCAGGCTGCCCACCGCCTGCGTCGCCAGCACCTCGCGCACCCCCAGCGCGTGCAGCGCCCAGATGTTGGCGCGGTAATTCACCCGGTGCGGCGGCATGGCGTGTCCCACCCCGTGCCGGGCGAGGAAAAGGGTATCCGCCCCCCCCACCCGCGCGCGAAAAATCGCCGCCGCGCCGAATGGCGTCGGCACGAACTCCGGCGTCGCCTCTCCCCCCAGCTCATAGACGCCGGTGCCGCCGATGATGGCCGTGGTCATGCCTGCTCCTCCAGCGGGACGCGTTCCGCCGCGCGCGCCCGGTAGGTGGTGACGTGAGTGAACCCCGCCGCACGCAGCGCCGCCGCGCCGACCGCCAGCCCCCCGCCCAGGTCCGCCGCGCGGTGGGCGTCGGACCCGAGTGTCACCCGCGTGCCGCCCAGCTCGCGATAGCGTCGCAATATCGCTGCGGACGCCGCCAACGGCGTGCCGGTATCCGCCCCTTTCGTATTCACCTCGATGGCCACGCCGCGGGCGATCGCCAGCGCCAGCGTCGCCGTCAATTCCTCCTCGTAGCCGGGGATGTCCGCCGTCTCCGCCGGGCGCAGGCCGAGTTTGTACGGATAATCGAAATGCGCCAGGCTGTCAATCACTCCCGTCTCGATGAGCAGGCGCAGGTCGCGGAAATACGCGGCGTAGAGCGCGCCCAACTCCTCCGGCGCCCAGGTCGCCTTGTCCGCGCGCACGTCCAGCAGGTGCCGGCCGCCATAGCTGTGTACCGCGCCGAGCACGACATCCACCGCGTACCGCGGCAGGTCGTCGCACATCCGCGCGAGAAAGGCCGGCCGGAAATCCACCTCCAGCCCCAGTCGCACCTCCAGCCGCCCGGCATACGCTGAGCGCGCCTCCTCCCACGCCCGCCGCACCCGCGCGAAGTCGAAGTACCCATACTCCGGCAGCGTGACATCGTAATCCACGTGCTCGGTGAAGCATACCCGCCGCAGCCCCAGCGCCACCGCCCGCGCACACAGCGCCATCATCGAATCCCGGGCATCCGCCGACCCGGCGGTGGAGTGCACGTGATCATCAAGCTGCGAGGCCTGTCTCAAACCGATCATATGGGCTCACTCGATACTCCTCGGCCGGGATCGCCGGCCGAGGCATGCTCCAGGTACGACCACGACGCGTTACTCCGGCAGCTCGCCCCACGGATCAATCTCCGGCGGCTCGTCGTCCGCGTCGGGCTTGATGCTCGCTTCCTCCATCACCTCGTCGTTGACAAACAGCGCGGCGTTCATGCGCAGCAGCAGCGCGATGGCGTCGCTGGGCCGCGCGTCCGCCACGATCTCTTCCTCGCCGCGGGTGAGCTGCAGCGTGGCGAAAAAGGTGCCCTCCACCAGCCCGTCAATCACCACGCGCTCCAGCCGCGCCCCCAGCCGTTCCAACATGGCCTGCATCAGGTCGTGCGCCCACGGCCGCCGCACGAACACCCCGGCTTTGTCAGGCTTCAGGCGCACCCAGATCGCCATCGCCTCACACACGCCGATGACGATCGGCAGCAGCCGCCCGCGCTCATCGCGCAGCAGCACGATGTCCCGATCCTGCTCGTCTCGCACCAGCTCCCAGATTTCGACCGGAATGTCCGCCACGATGCCCCTTATCCACTATAGCCCACTAGCTCGCTGCCAGGCCGGCCGCCTCGATCGCCTGCGCCAGCCGCCGCCGCAGCGTGTCCTCTACCGCGTCGCGGGCACGCACCGGCACCCAGACGGTCAGCCGCAGCGTCACGGCGGCGGCGGTGACGTTCGTCACCAGCACGGACGGCGCGGCGTCGCCCTCGCCCGGCGGCAGGCCCAGCGCCGCCAGCGCCTCCTCCGCGGCGCGGCGCACCAGGGCGGCCGCCTCCTCAACAGCGCCCGCGCGCGCCAGCGTGAACTCCAGCGCCTGCTTCACCGGCCCGCGCGAGGCGTTGAACACCTGACTGATGTCGCCGTTGGCGATGACGTACAGCCGCCCCTGTTCGTCAATGATGCGCGTGACCCGCAGGCCGATCTCCGCCACGCGCCCGGTCACCGCACCGATGGTCACCCAGTCCCCCACGTCGAATTGCCCCTCGCCGAGGATGAAGAGGCCGGTGATCACGTCGCGCACCAGCTTCTGCGCGCCGAAGCCAATCGCCAGCCCGAGCACGGAGGCCGCGCCCAGCAGCGGCGCCAGCCCTTTCCAGGTGACGCCCACCACGAAGAGGGTGAGGATGATGGCGACGAAGTAGACGAGGTAGGACAGCGCGGAGGTGAGCAACCCGTGCAGCGTCGCCACCCGCCGCGCGCTCCCCCGCGAGTCCCCCTCGATGGACGCGAGTCCGCGGGTCACGATGCGCCGCATCATCCCCACCAGCACCCGCGCGCCGCCGAAGATGAACAGCACCACCACCAGCCGCGCCGCCGCCGCCACGATGAGGTTCGGCTCGCTATCGCCGAGCCGCCCCTCGCGATACAGCGCCACCCAGAACTCCGGCATCAGGAGCCGCATGAACATGTGCATCACCACCAGCATCACATCACTCACCTGGCCGGAGGATACCCGGCCGCTATTTACACTATTCGCCGTCCCACGGGTCGCTCCCTGCCGCGGCGCCCCTACAAACGCTCGCCGAACCGGCAGCCGCGGCTCGACCCGGCGCTAGGCAAGCCGGTGATGGTCTGGTATGATGCTTCCGGCTCCCCACAGGCGGTGGAAGCGCGTGTGATCGTGGAGGATGGAGATGACCGTTGAGGATCAGGGCGTCGGCGTCCCGTTGACCTGCCCCCATTGCCTGACCTTGCTGGCCCAGCCCGCCGCGGCCTGCCCGCACTGCGGCGCCGCGCTGGCACCGGCCGCGCCGCCGGCGCCGCTGGTGCCGCCCACGCCGGCCGTCTCCGGGCACGCCCCGCTGATCTTGCCCTATGGCGAGCTGCAGCACGCCGCGACCTACCTGGGTATCGCGCGGTCGCTGCGCGGCGTCGGCATCGGCCAGATCGTCTATGGCGTGATCCAGCTCCTGGTCGCGCTGTTTTTCGCCATACAGTTTTTCTCCTTCGGCGCCGCCGTGAGTACGGTAGGCCCGCTGCTGCTGATCGTCGCCGGTCTCCTGGCGTCGGTGATCGGCGTTGGCTTCATCGCCGGCGGCATCTGGCTCATCACGGCGCCCTCCGCACGCGCCATGCTCATGGCCGCGGTCGGCATGTTCGTATCCGCCGGCCTGTTTCTGCTGCATGGCCGCGTCGGATTGCTGATCGTGATCCTGGTCGTTTACGGCATCACCCTGCTCAAACGGTATAAGAAATACGGTACCATCATGGAGCAGCGCCCCACCGATATCATGCTCGCGCAGGCCGGCGAGCTGCTCGATACCCTGCGCAAGGCGAAACGCGGCAAAGCCCCCGAACTCATCGAATTCAGCACGGGCGATGCGTTCGCGCGGCGACTGTGGCGCGGCCTGCTGCGGGACAATCTCCTGGTCTTCGTAGTGCTCGAAGCGCGCATGATCGGCTACTCCATCGCCGATGTCCTTTTCCTCCCGCCCGCCGGGCTGGAGATCGACGTGCATCGCCGCGCCGCGCTCAGCCGCTGGTTGAAGGCCACCTTCTACGTGAACGATCAGAAGATCAAAGGTACGATCCCTCCGGAATGTTACGAGCGGTTCCTCGCCTGGAAGCAGCACCCGGCCACCGGGATGCCTCACGCGCCAACAGCGCCCGCATCGGTCGCCTCACCTGCTGAGCGCCCGCGCGTGGTATAATGCAGATATCTAATGATTACGGAGGATCACCCATGTCTCGACGACCCCTGCTCCCGCTCCTCCTGCTGCTGGCCGTGCCCCTGCTTGCCGCGGAAGCGGAGACCTCCTTTCTCGACGTGCTGGCCGGTCAAGCGGCGCCGCTGAAGCTGCTATTGAACGAGCTCACGCCGGAATGGCGGCGCGTCACGCTGGCGGGCAATTTTGACCCCCTGCCGCGCGTCTTCGCCTCGCTCGTCAGCAGCCAGCTCGGCGCGCCGATGCAGGCGGAAACATATTACACGAAGGGCCAGACGCTGGTGATGAACGGCGAGGTGTACCTGGTGGCGTATGGCGTGCATCGCCCGGTGACGATATCGCTGCCGCATTACGGAGAAGCGCGCCGCCCGCCGAAACCGGACCCGCTGAAAGCGGACACCCCCCTCGCCCTCTCCCTGCTGTGCCTGCGCACCGCCGGCAGCTTCACGGAGATCACGCCCTTCAACCTGGAAGCGGAGATCGCGCAGAGCATGGGCCGCACGGTGAAGGATGCGAACACCGAATCCGTCAGCCGCCTGCGCCAGGTGGCCATCGCCATTCAGATGTTCGTGCAGGACAACCAGGGCAAGTACCCGCCCATGCAGGATGCCGCCGCGCTGAAGAAGGCCATCCTGCCCTACCTTGGTAATGAGGAAACCCTGCTGAATCCGGCGACGCGCGACCCCTATCAGCCGAATCCCGTCCTCGCCGGCCGCAAGGAGGCGGAGGTGAAAAATCCGACGCTGATGGCGGTGATCTGGGAAGCCGCGCCCGCCGCCGACGGCACCCGCGGCGTGGGCTTTGCCGACGGCCACGTCAGCCGCATTGCCGAAAAAGATTGGCCGGCCGTGAAGGCGAAATCGGTGCTGCCGTAGCGGCGAAAGGAATCCGCCATGAAGAGACTCGTGATGATCGTATCGCTCGCGTGGTGCGCCCTGGCAGGCGCGCAGGACGCGCCCGCGTCCCTCGCCGCGCTGCTCTCCGGCGACCTGGCGCCCGTGCGCATCACCGGGCAAGCGCTGATGGACCCCGGCTGGTACCGCTTCACCGTCGCCGGATCAGAAGCCCCCGGCGCCTCCACGCTGCAAAACATGGCCGGCCAACTCGGCGTGAGTACCGTCTTTTACACCCGGGGCATGGTGGTCGCGGTGACGCCGACGATCCGCTACCTCGTCGCCTACGCCCGCCCGGCGCAGGTGGTGAGCCTGCAAGAGCTGATGGAGCGCGGCGAGCCGCTGCCTCCGCAGCCGCCCATCACCGCCACCACCGGCCTGTCGCTCTGCCTGCTCGATCTGCGCGCCGTCGGCAGCCTGAAAGACATCCGCGCGGTGGACCCGCGCCAGGAGATGCTCGCCGACACAGCCGCGTTGAGCCTCTACGAAGAGGCGCGCATGAAGGCGCTGATGAATATCTCGATAAATAACCTGCGCCAGATCGCCGTCGCCATCTTGATGTTCTGCCAGGACAACGAGGAAAATTTCCCGCCGATGACCAACGCCGCCGCCATGCACACCGCGTTGAAAGCCTACGACGGCGCGGTCCCAGTACAGAACAATAAACTCTGGCTGCAGCCGGTGGTGAACGAACCCTACCAGCCCAACCCCACCCTTGCCGGCAAACCCCTCGGCGACATCCGCAACCCGAGCGAAATGGTCCTCGCCTACGAAGCCAAACCCTGGCCCAACGGCCAGCGCTGCGCCGCCTTCGTGGACGGCCACGTGGAAATGATGACTGACGAACGCTGGAAAGCCGCGAAAGCGAAGTCGGGAATGCAGTGAACAGTCACACCGGGGCCGCGGAGTTGTACTCCGCACGCTAACGGCGCTGGTCTACGTGCGGAGTACAACTCCGCGGCCCCAGTTTGGGCGGAGTGCAACTCCACCGCCGCATTCACCGATGAAAAATTTTCAATTGGCTATTGTCAATTGTCAATTATCAATAGCCTACCCCTCCCCTTCCTCCGGACACTCGCAAATCCGCCCGCCCAGGTCCGCCAGCTTCGATTCGAAATGCTCGTACCCGCGGTTGATATATTTGCGGCCCATCACCGTGCTCTCGCCGTCGGCGGCGAGGGCGGCGATCACCAGGGCGGCGCTGGCGCGCATGTCGGTGCCTTCCACGGTGCGGCCGTCCAGCGCCGCCACGCCTTCGATCACCGCTTCCTTGCTGGTCGCCAGCTTTACCTGCGCGCCCATGCGGCGCAATTCATGCACGTAGGTCAGGCGGCCGTCGTAGATCGTCTCCATCATCACGCTCTGCCCCTCGGCCAGGCACATCAGCACCACCATCGGTGATTGCAGGTCGGTGGGGAAGGCGGGATATGGGCGGGTGAAGACGGTAGTGCCCTTTGGCCGGCCCATGAAGCGCACGGTCACGGCGTCTTTCTCGCGCTGGACCATCAGGCCCATCTCCTCCAGCTTATCCAGCACCGCGCCCAGGTATTCCGGCTTGATCGGCCCCACGCGCACCTCGCCTTTCGTCGCCGCGCCGGCCATCAGGTAGGTGCCCGCCTCGATGCGGTCGCAGATGATGGTATGCTCGCAGCCGTGCAGGCGCTTCACCCCATCAATGACGATGCGGTCCGCCGTGGGGCGCGCCACCCCGGCGCCCGCGGCTTGCAGGAAACGGCAGAAATTTTCCACTTCGGGGTCGGCGGAGGCGTTCTCGATCACCGTCTGCCCGTCCGCCAGCGCCGCCGCCATCGCCACGTCGAAGGTGGCGCCGGGGCTCCGGTACGTCGGGTCGAGGGTGACGGTGCCGCCGTGCAGCCCGTGCTCGAGCGTGCCCACCATCACGTCCATGTGCTCTTCCACCGGGATATTCATCTGCTTCAGCGCCTTGATGATATAATCCACCGGACGGCTGCCGATGGCGCACCCGCCGGGCAGCGGCACCTCGGCGTGTCCCAGCCGCGCCAGCAGCGGCGCCAGCACGTAGTGCGAGGCGCGCATCGCCGCCGCCAGATCGCGGTCGGCGCTGCCGGTGGTCAGCGTGGAGGCGTCCACGCGCACCGTGTCCCCCGCCTGCTCCACCCGCGCCCCCAGCAGCCGCATCAATTGGCACATCTTGTCAATATCGCTGATCTGCGGCACGTTGTGGAGCGCCACCTCGCCTTCCACCAGCAGCGCCGCCGCCAGAATGGGCAGCGCCCCGTTCTTCGTGCCGTTCAGCCGCACCTCGCCCCGCAACGGCGTGCCGCCGATCACTCTCAAGCAGTTCTGTATCGCCATCTGTTCCCTCTCATCCGTGGAAATCCCCGCAAACAGGTCTCGTATCCCATTATACCGGGAATCCCGGCGTCTCTGTCATCGCAATCACAATCGAGAGCGCCTAGTCTCATCACCGCCGACACCCTGCGTGCGCGTTCTCCGAAAAAATCGCATCCGCGTGTCGGCCGTGCGCCTGGCAGGCGAGATGCCGTCGCGCCGCGCGCGGAGGGACCGGGGAGTGCTTCCGGGCAAACCCGTGCGCGGGGGGCCGGTCTGTGCGGCTGCACCACGAAGTCCGGAAGAAAGGAAGACACTAAAGATGGGGGAAAAGCGCCCGGTAAAAAATGGTGACTGTTACGCATTATTCCGACTATCCTCACCTTACCAAGTGATCCACCCCCAATAACGCGTGACTGTTACCATTTTTCCGATGACAGCGCCGTCCCTTGGCGGACGAGACGCCGTCGCGCCGCGCGCGTGAAAACCGTCCACGCATCTCCCCTGACGCTGCTCACGTCACCCCCGCCCTTGTCTTACCAAACCTTCGCGTCTTCCCACCTTCCTGACTTCGTGGTGCAACCGCACAGCCCCGTCCCCGCGCCTGCCCGCCGGGGGATGCTCCGTCGCGCCGCCTGTCACATCGCCTCGCGTGTTGGTCGTGCGCCACCCAGCAGCGCGGCTTACCCCTATAGCTTGAGCGAAGGGAGAAGTGGCGCCGCGCCGGCCGCAGTCACGACGCCCGCATCCTTACGGCCGAAACGAATACAGCATCCACGAGAGCAGCAGGTTGCTGCCATAGAGAAGGATGATGCTCCAGACCACGGCGGAGGTGGTGGCGCGGCCCACGCCGCTGGCGCCGCCCTCGGTGCGCAGCCCCACGGTGCAGGCGGTGATGGTGATGATGACGCCGAACACCATCGTTTTCAGCAGCCCGCCGGCCATGTCGTACGCCTCCAAAAACTGCCGCGCTGAGTTGATGAAGCTCTGGGAGGATACGCCGGCGTTAATGGCCACCAGCATGCCGCCCGCCATGCCGGTGACGTTGGCGAAGACCGTCAGCACCGGCAGCATGATCATCGTGGCGACCAGCCGCGGCGTCACCAGATACCGCACGGGGTTCACCGCCAGCGCGCGCATGGCGTCAATCTGATTGGTGATTTTCATCGAGCCCAGCTCGGCGGCGAAGGCGGAGCCGATGCGCGCGGCGACGACGATGCCGGTGAGCGTGGGCGCCAGCTCGCGCGCCATGGACAGCGCCACCAGACTGCCCACAAACTGCCCGGCGCCGAAGAGCACGAACTGCTTCGCCGTGTGCAGGCCGAGCACCATGCCGCCAAACAGCACGGTGATGAGCACGATCGGCAGCGATTCGATGCCCACCAGCGCCATCTGCTCGGTCACGCGGGAGCGGGCGCGCACGTTCCCGCTGAAAATCCCCCGCAACGCGTCCCAGAGGACCATCGCCCCCTCACCCAGCGACTCCATCCCCTGGACAAGTCCGCGGCCGATATCTTTCACCGGTGTAGATCGTGCTGCCATCTCTGTCGCTGTTCATTCGGCGCCGGTGTGTAAACGCCTGCCGGCGTCAGCGAATTTGCGCGCGACATCCTTTATCGCGCGCCACTGTGGTATCATAACGCAGTCGTTCCCACGGCATGGCAACGATGCGCATCCTCTTGATACTCAATCCGAAGGCCGGCAATATCCCGGCGGCGCGGGTGGCGCTCGTGGAGCTCGCGGCGATGCTGTCCGGGCACGCGCTGGAGATGGCGCTGCCGGCCTCCGCGGCGGAGGCGGAAGCGGCGGCCCGCGCAGCGGTCGCGGCGGGATTCGCGCGCGTCCTCGTCGGCGGCGGCGACGGCACGGTGAATAGCGTGCTGCCCGCGCTGGCGGGCAGCGACACGGCGCTGGGCATCCTGCCGGTGGGCACGGTGAACGTGCTGGCGCGCGAGTTCCGCATCCCGCTCACGCTGGAAAGCGCGTTGAAAGTCGCGCTGCAGGGCACGCCGCGCCGGGTGGACCTGGGCCAGGCCAATGGCAAACCCTTCGCGTTGATGGCCGGCCTGGGTTTTGACGCGCGCGTGGTGGCGGATGTCATGCCGGAGCTGAAAACGCTCATCGGCCCCTTCGCCTACGTCACCGCCGGCCTGCAGGCGCTGGCCGTCCACAAGAGCAGCCAGTTCCGGCTAACCATGGATGCGCTCACCGTCACCGTGCCGGCCTGGCTGATGATCGTCGGCAACGCCGCCTACTATACCTACGAGCTCTCGCTCTCGCCGGACGCGCGCATGGATGACGGCCTGCTGGACGTATGCATCTTCGGCGAACAAACCGCGCTCGACCGGGTGACGCAGCTCATGGCCACCGCCGTCGGCCTGCACGCCCAGCACCCCAACGTCACCCTCTTCCGCGCCAGCACCCTGCGGATAGCTGCCCAACCGGACGTGCACGTCCAGCTCGACGGCGACCCCGCCGGCAGCACCCCGCTCGACATCAGCGTGCTGCCAAAAGCGTTAACGGTGATGACGCCCGAGTAGGAATTGAAAAATGCAAATTGACAATTGAATGCTCCGCAGACACTGGGACGTAACAGTTCAGTCTTGTCAGCATGTCGCCGATTGATGCCAAACCTAACCCCCCATCCCCCTTCCCAGAGAGGGAAGGGGGAGTGATTGGTATGCAGATCCGGTGCTCCCCTCCCCGCTCAGGGGAGGGGCGGGGGGAGAGGTGGGCGGACAGACGCCACATCATGCTGACAAGGCTGAACGGTTACACTGGGACCGCGTCCCGATGAAATCGGGACGCATTTACCGGGGCCGCGGAGTTGTACTCCGCACGAGTGCTCTCACCCTGTCGTTGAACACAGAGCGTGCCAACGCGTGCGGAGTACAACTCCGCGGCCCCGGTGGTGGGCGGAGAACACGTACCATCGTCAAGCGTCAATTATCAAGTCCCTATACGCCTCCGCGTCCATATACGCCCGCGTACTGCCGAACAGCGTCGCCCGACGGGTGCTGCCGTCGGGCTGCACGGCGCTCACCGCGATCTCGATTCGGACGCGGTCGGCCCGCGGGTCGAGGCGGAGCAGCGCGGTGGGGATGAGCGCGGCGAGGAGATAGCCGTCGTCGGCGCGCAGCGTGTGCAGGCGAACGCCCGGCGCGGGCCGCGGGCCGTCCTCTCCGGCGCGCAGTGCCAGCGCGGGCTCCTGATGCGTGGCGGGAATGAGCAAGACCTGACCGATATCGGTCCTCTCCGGCATCGTGCCAAACAGTTCGATACACGATCCCTGCCACGGCGCTTCCGGCGCCTGGATCGGGTGGGCATCCCGCACGTGCGCCAGCAGCGCCACGTCTTCGCCGACGATGCCGAGCCGCACCTCCGCCAGCGTCCGCGGACCGGCGGCAATCCCGCGCGCGTCGGCGCCCGCCAGCGCCGCCGGCACGTCAGCCACCGCCTGCGTCTCCGGCAGCCGGCGAACGCGCCAGGGACGCGGGAACGCCAGGTAGAGCGCCGTGGGCACGGCGGCGTCCGCCTCCGGATGCGTGCTGACCATCACCGCATCGTCGCCGGTCACGTCGAGGCCGAAACGCAGCTCCGCCGCCTCGCCGGGGTCCAGCGCGAAGGTGAGCCGGCGGTCGCCGATGATGACCGCCCCCGCGCTGGCGCTGACGCCGATCGCCCCGGCCTCCGCCGTCTCGCCCAGGTTGCGCGCGGTGAGGACCAACGTTCCCGGCGCCTCGCCCGGCACGGGCGCCCCCGCCACCTCCAGCCGCGTCTGTATGATGCGCGCCGGGGGCAGTACCTCCTCCGGCAGCTCGTCGTACGTCGCCGGGCGCACGCTGGTGAAACGCGGGCCGGCCGGCAGCGGGTGCAGCGGCTGGATGCCCATCGCCAGCGCCGGCGAGTCCTCGCGCAGCGTGAAGGCGCCGGAATCGGGATCGTGGAAAAGCGGATCGGCGACGCGGCCGTCAATATCCTGCCCCCAGGCCTGCCACTCGGCGAAGTCGCCGCCCGCGAAGGTCAGCGGTGCATCGTCCGCGCACCAATACAGGTTCTCGTTCAGGGTGAAGTGGCCGTTCATCCATTGCCAGCCCAGCGCGCGCCCCGCGCGCGCCAGCATGACGTTGCGCTCGATGACGAAGGAGCGGTGCGGCTCCTCGCGCCCGCGCTCAAAACCGTCGCAGTCGGCGAAGAAGTTGTTGCGCACCACATTGTCCTTGCCGTAGTGCTGAAAGAACCCCTCCTCCGCCGTGCGATACACGATATTCCCCTCGATGCGTATCTCCGAGCTGCCCTCGTCCGTGTATATGCCCCAGCCGCCGTAGCCGTATTTCGCAATATCATGGATGAGGTTGCCGCGGATGATGGTGCCCGGCTGCGTGCCCAGCAGGTAGATGCCGCCCAGATCGCTCAACAGCCCCTGCCCGCAGGTGTGGATATGGTTATATTCGATGCGGTTGTCCATCGTCAGCGTCGGCGCGTACCCCCACGTCCACCCGCAGGAGATGCCGCTGTAATAGTGGTTGAAGATGGCGTTGTGCCGCACGCGGTTGCGCCCGCTGTTGCCGACCCACACGCCGATGGCGCTGGGGAAGATGCGCCCGCCGTCATAGATGCGGCAGTCGCTCACCGTGGTGCGCATACCGCGCGCGTCCGCCGGTTGGTCGGTTTCCGTTTCGCCATCCAACCGCGATCCCAGCCCCTCATGCCCGATCTTCACGCCGCCGGCGCCGAGATCGTGCAGCGCGCAGGCGAGGATGCGCACGTCGCAACTGGGCTTCAGCACTTCGATGGCATACTGGCTCACCTGCGCCACGCTGCAGCCGTAGAGGACGCAGTGCTCCGCCCCCTGCAGGATCAGCGCCCCAGGCACGAAGAACGCCGCCTGCACCGGCCCCGGGTTATCCGGCGCCAGCCGCCATTCCGCGTGCCGGAAGGCCAGGTTCTCGAAGCGGAGGTATCGCACCGGCGCGTCCGTCCCATCCAGCCGCAGCAGGCATTCCAGCCGCGGCGCGATGACTGCCGTCTCCTCCGGCGTCTCCCCCGGCAGCGGCAGGTAATAGAGGGTCCCTGTCGGGCGATCCAGATACCATTCTCCCGGCTCGGACAGCGCCTCGAAAACGTTCTCGACGATGTAGCGCGCGGGTTGACCTTTCTCATCCACCAGGCTGCCCAGGCTGCGAGCGTAAAAACGGGCGATCCCCGCTTCCTCATCCACCGCGGCGAGGTGATGATGGGTCTCGAACCAGAGCTGATAGGCGATCAGCTCGACGTCCGCCAGGTTCGACCAGTTTCGCAGCTCACCGGGAGCGAAGAACGCGGAATCCGGCCCCTGCCCCCACTGCCCGCCCCACGAGCCGTCCGGCACGCCGGCGAAACGGTAGCAGCCCGTCTTCGGCACGCGCGGCCGGTTGCGGCGTTCGCCATTCACGAAGAGCTGGGTGAAATACCACTCCCCCGCCGCGACCTCCGGCAGGTGGGCCATCCAGCACGGCTTGCCATTGACCTCGCCCGTCATCCACCCGCCGATGCGCCGCCCGCCGCTGAACTCCGGCGCTTCCCCCGGATAGGCGCCGTAAGTGACGGGCGCCTCCGCCGTGCCCGAATCCTCCGCCGTGAACGTCCACGTCGCCGGCAGAACGTACGTCCCCTCACGGAAGAGCACCCGCACCGGCCGGCCATCACGGACCGCGCGTACCCGCGCCCCCGCCCCCGCCGGCGTCGCCAGCGGGCCGTCAGTGCCATCAGCATTCGGCTCCGGCAGGTTGCCGGTATGCGCATCATCGCCATCAGGGGCGACATACAGGATGAGTCTGTCGGCGACCATGATCCCCTCCATCACCAGCGGGGCGGAGCTGTGCCCGCTCTCTACAGAGTGCCACCGTCCCGCCCAAATCCCTGCCCGCGGCAGGCGCAATCTTCGCACACTATGCCGGCACCGCGTCCATGCGCACCTCGCGCCCGCTCTCCGCCGACGCGTAGATGCCGTCAATGATCTGCATCATCTTCACCGCGTCCTCCGGCGGCGCCATCGGCTGGCGGCGCTTGCGGATACACGCGATGAAGTGGCGCGTCTCATTATCGCCCCATCCGCTGGTATTCCGCACGTGCGGGGTGATGTCGGTCAGCGCGCCGCCCACCTCGCCGAAGAGGCGCAGCTCGCCGTTATACATGCTCAACCCGCCGCGCGTGCCGAGGAGCTCCAGGTAGTTCACCTCGCGCTCGATATTCGACGCCCAACTGAATTCAAACGCCACCGACGCCCCCGTGGCCAGCTTGGCGAAACCGGCGGCGAAATCTTCCACGTCGAAGGTGCCGGCCGCATCGGCCGCCGCGAAGGTGCCCGTACCGCCGGACGGCGCGTTGGCGAACTTGCAGTAGGTGGACGCCGACACCGATACCGGCGCCGGGAAGCCCATGAAGAAGAGGGTGAGGTCGAAGAAATGCACGCCCAGGTCAATCACCGGGCCGCCGCCGGACAGCGCTTTGGTCGTGAACCACCCGCCGCGCCCGGGGATGCCGCGCCGGCGCCGCCAGCCGCAGCGCGCGTGGTAGATCTCGCCCAGGTGGCCGTCGTCCACGTAGCGCTTGATGAACTGGCTCACTTCGGTGAAGCGGTTGTTCAGCGCCACCATCACCAGCGTGCCCGCCGCATCCTTCGCCGCCACGATGGCGCGCGCCTCGTCGGCGTTGAGGGCGATGGGTTTTTCGACGTGCACGTGCTTGCCCGCCCGCAGCGCGGCGATGGTGATGGGCGCGTGCAGGGCATTCGGCGTCACCACCGAAACCACATCCAGCTTCGGGTCGGCCAGCATCGCCTCATACGTGTCAAAAACGTGCGGCACGCCGTATTTCTCCGCCGCCGCGGCGGCTTTGGCCGGCTCGAAATCGTACACCGCGTACAGCTCCACGTCGTCGGCATACTTGGCGTATGCCGCCAGATGTTTCCCCACCCCGCAGCCGCCGCAGCCAATCAACCCGTATCGCAACTTCTTCGCCATGATCTGGTGCTCCTGATCTGTTCTGGGATGGTGACTACTTCGCGAGGCGGGCCGCGGGTTCCTGCCAAATCGTCATCGTCATCCTCATCGCCATCGTGCTACTCATACCCGTTGTGATGAATTTCGCGACCTGTCCGCGGGGTATGAGCCACAAACCGATACCGACTCTCGGCGACCAGCTCTCCGTCGTGGGACGTCCCGTTGTCCCGCGCGCGGCAAATTCGTCCAGGGGTAGTGTGGAACTGCACGGTGACAATCATCCAATGCCTTCAGGCCGTCCGGGCGGAGGCGCCATTCCGGAGTGCAAATCCGCCGGGGGGACAATCAACGCCTGGCACGGCGCGCTGGTGTGCGCCGTGTGGCGCGGTTGGGCATGGCGGAGCTGATGGCGGCCAGGCGTCAACTGTCCACCTGTATCGGAATTTATATACCTGTATCGGAATTCATATAGGCGTAGCCGAGTAATAATCAAAACATCGCGTATACAGCATTCTCACAACGGCTAACTGCCGTACCAGACCACCAGCGACCGCAATATCGTGCGCTCGCAGAGGAAGCTCAGGCGGCGGCGCTCGGAAGGAAGGTTGAGGATAGGGGTCACGCCGTGCTGGTGGTCCACGATCTCCACCGCGCGCTCGGCGGCCGCGCGGTCAAGCGTCGAGCGATTCCGCCCCGCGCTGAAGAGGCGGGCGAACCAGAGGAGGAGCGGATACGTGAAGAGCAGGGCATCGAGGCCATCGAGCACGGCGCGGCCATAGAAGGCGGCGCCGCAGAAGCCCATCGAGAGCACGCGAGCGCGGAGATAGCGGATGATGGGCTCCGCGGCCTCCGCGTCGGGAATGCCGAAGGCATCCTCCAGCGCGGAGAAGGGCACGGCGGGAAAATCCGGCTGGATGGCCGGCACGGCGCCGCCGCCGGTGAGCAGGCGCACGGCAGTGGCGAAGCGCTGCCCCAGCCTGGCCGGCGCCCCGCGGTAATCCGCGCGGGCGTACACCCCCGCCAGTTGCCGAAAAGCGGCCCGCGCCAAGGCGGGCGGCGCCGTGCGGCCCAGCGCGTCCCCCTCCGCCGCCTCCGTCACTTTGCCGGCGACCGTGGTCAGGAAATCCGCAAAGGCCCGCTCATTCAACGCGGAGAGGCGCGGATTGCGCAGCAACGCGGCAAAATTCACCCCACCCGCCACGCGGCGCGTGACGTCGAGGGATTTCGCGCACAGCAGGCGATCTACCGCGTCAATGATACGCGCCAGCCGATCCCAGGTGCACGAGACGCGCCCGAACAATGGCGGCACCGGCACATCCATGGCCGCCGGGGGCAGCGCGTGCGGGAGCAGCGCGCGCAGCGCCGGCAGGTGCGCGGGCAACGCGCGCCCGCGATTGCACGCGACTTCCGGGCAGTCGAAGCGGATGCTCACCCGCGCCTGCCTGCCGGCGGGGATGAAGCGGAACGGATACAGGCGACAGGCCAGCGGCTTGGCCGCCTCGCCGAACTTCGCGTGGATGCGGCACAGCCCGCGCTCGTCGAGGAAGACGCATGCCCCCGCCGCGTCATAGGCGGTCACGTAGTGATCCCCGTGCGGCAAGAAGAGCGTCTTCCCCGCCAGCGCCGGGTCCGCCTCCCACCCCTGCGCCATGATGCGCGCGTATTCCTCCGGCGTCACGCCGATGGCAAATCGCCCCCGGCAGCATGCGCCGCAGCCCACGCAGTCGTAGCGCTGAAACCCCGGCGGCGGCAGCAATGTCCACGGTGATGACGACATAACGGTTGCCGTCATCATACCCGAAAGGCGGGGCGGTCGCAACGCGTATTCCAACGATACCCCCGGCAGGAATTTCGGCGTCGCGAGCGAAGAGAACGGTATGGATATTTCACCGATGCTCTGCCGCGCGGACGGCTGCCGATTACCGGCGCTGCTCGCGTCGGAGTATTGCCGCCAGCATGTGCCCGATCCCGCCGCGTATGTCGCGGAGGTTTCCCCGCGCCTGGGAGAGGCCATCGGGGCGAACCTGGCGCGGATAGACCTCCGCCAGGCGGTGCTGCTGGGGGCGAATCTCTCCTACGCCACGCTGACCGGCGCCTGTCTCGACGGCGCCTTTCTCACCGAATGCCGGCTGACGGGGGCGAATCTGCGCGGCGCCAGCCTGCGCGGCGCATCGTGCGATACCCTCTTCGGCGCGGAGCTGCGGGCGGGCGGCGCGGTGCTCACCGCGACCCGCTGGCTGCATGCCTGCTTGAACGACGCGCGCTTCCCCGGCGCGGTCTGGGAGTGCGCGGAATTGCGCGACGTCGAGCTGGCGCATGCGGACTGTTCCGGGGCTTCGCTGCGGCAGACGCTCATCGCGCAGTCCACCCTCTGCGAAACATGGTTCACCGGGGCAGATCTGTCCGAAGCGACGCTGGACGGCTGTGATTGTTCCTGGGCGGTCTTCGCCGGCGCGCGCGGCGTGCAGCTGTCCCTGGTGCGCGCGCTGCTGTGCCACGCGAACTTCGTCGGCGCCTTTCTCGACGGCGCGGATTTCTCCGAAGTCAACGCGGAAGCCGCCCGCTTCGGCGCCGCGACCCTGACCGGCGCGAAGTTCCATCTGGCCAACCTGCGCAAAGCCGTCTTCCGCGAGGCGGACCTGCGCGGCGCGGACCTGCGGGACAGCGACCTCAGCGGCGCCATCCTGGAGCGCGCCAACCTGGAAGGCGCCGACCTCACCGGCGCCTACCTGGAGGGGGCGAATCTGAACGGAGCGATACGGTCATGAGGCTTCACGTGCGGTCATTCGTCCTTGGTCGCTACCCGATCCGCGGGCACCTGGCCTGGCGTGATGGCGACCGCGATGCCCTCTTCATTGATCCCGGCGGGTGGGATGATGCCATCACCGAGACGCTGGCAACCCTGGGATTGGTGGTGCATGCCATCGCCCTCACGCATGGGCACCGGGACCATACCGAGGGCCTGCGGGCGATGCTGGAGCGCCTGCCCGCGCCGGTCTACGTCCACGCCGCCGACGTGCACCTGCTGCCGATGCAGCCGGACGTGCGCCTGGCCGGCGATGACGAAATCCCCTGCGGCACCGTGCGCTGGCAGGCGCTGCATACCCCCGGTCATACCCCCGGCTGCCTGTGCTTCGCCGCCGACGACGTGATCTTCAGCGGCGACACCCTCTTCGCCGGCGCCATCGGCGGCACCACCTTCCTGGAAGCGTATGAGGAGGAACGCCAGCACATCCGCGAAAAACTCTTCCCCCGCGGCGATGCCACGCGCGTCTATCCCGCCCACGGCCCGGCCACGACGATCGGCGTTGAACGGCGGTGCAATCCGTTTTTACGGTGATTGCGGTATACTATACGCGAATATCCGTCGTTGGAGCGTGCTATGCTGTTAAAATATCTCCAGGCTGCCATGCATCAGGCACATTACGAGATTCTCGCGGACGACCAGAGTTATTATGGCGAGATCCCGGGTTTCGCGGGCGTCTATGCCAACGCCGATACGCTCGAAGCGTGCCGCGACGAGCTCGAAGAAGTATTGGAAGAGTGGTTGTTCTTTCGTATCTCACATCACTTGCCACTTCCGATCATCAATGACATGGAGTTGAAGATTAAGGATGTGGCCTGATGCCACCGTTTGCCCCAATCAGTCGTGGTGATCTGATCCGCCTTTTCAAACAGCTCGGATTCGCAGGTCCGTACTCTGGCGGGAAGCATCAATTCATGGTCCGTGGATCCGCGACGGCGCGTATCCCAAATCCACATCAGGGGAGTAGCGGGAAAGAGTTGCTCATCCGCATCCTTCGCCAAGCAGAAATCACCCGCGATGAGTGGGAACGGGTATAACGTCAGGGAGTCATACATGCCTGCCAAGCACGCCGATCCGCACATCCTCGTCCTCCCGGCGCGTAAGATGGCCGTCGTCACCACCATCGGCGACCCCGCCGTCGTCGGGCCGGAGGTCATGCCGGCGCTGTATGGCGCGGTCTATACGCTGAAGTTCGCGCGCAAGAAGGCCGGCGGGGGAGCGTTCACCGTCGAACCGCTGCGCGCGCGCTGGCCTGATGCGCACCGCAAGCCGAAAACGGCATGGACGGGCATCTGGGCGCTGCCCATTCCCGATGACGTGGAGGCGCTGCCGCAGAAAGTGCCGGGGGTGGACGTGCGCGTGGAGACGTGGACGTACGGCACGGTGGCGCAGCTCCTGCACCTGGGGCCGTTCTCCGCGGAAGGGCCGACGGTCGCGCGGCTGCACGCCTTCATCGAAGCACAGGGATATGTCATCACCGGTCCGCACGAGGAAGAATATCTGACGCGGCCGGATGCGAAGGCGCAGAAGACGATCATCCGCTATCAGGTGGGCACACGATGAAGACGAAGATCGTAGTGGCGACGGCGGCCGGCATCGGCGAAGCGTGGCTGGGCATCCCCGGCGTGGAGATGACGCCGGGCGGGCGGCTGTATCTGACGTGGTTCTCCGGCGGAGACAAGGAACCCCACGCGGACAACCAGGTGTGGCTGAGCGTCAGCGATGACGGCGGACGCACTGTCACGCCCCCGGCGCGGATGACCTGGCCCGCCGACGATACCCGCACGTACGACCCCACCCTCTGGCTCGATCCCCGCGGGGTGCTGTGGCTCATCTACAACCAGGGGAGCCGCGTCACCGGCGAGCACGGCATCTTTGCCCGCTGCTGCGAAAATCCGGACGCCCCCTCCCCCGCCTGGTCGCGCCCGCGGCGGCTGGGCTACGATGTGCCCTTCTGCGCCCGTATGAACAAGCCGACGGTGCTCACCACCGGCGAGTGGCTGATGCCCGTCACTTGGAGCACGGATGATCCGCATGTCTGGTGGACGAGCAACAACCGGCAAGGCGTGGGCATCTCCACCGATCACGGCGAAAGCTGGGAGCTGTGCGGCGCCGTGGACGCCCCCGCGTGGGCGCTGGAGAATATGATTGTCGAATGCCGCGACGGCAGCCTGGCGATGTATATCCGCACCGGCAGCGGCGTCATCTGGATGAGCGATTCGCAGGATCGCGGGCGCACCTGGAGCCCGGAATATGCCTCGGAGATCCCCAACCCCGGCTCGCGCTTCCATATCCGCGCGCTGCCCAGCGGCCGCTGGCTGCTGCTGAACAATGCCGCATCCGCCGCCCGCACCGGCATCACCGCCCAGCTTTCCGAGGACGATGGGAAAACGTGGAGCGCCCCGCTTGTACTGGAAGATCGTGAACAGGTGAGCTATCCGGACGCCGCGTTGTCCCCCGACGGCACCCTCTACGCCGTACACGACCGCGAACGCCACGGCGCGGCGGAAGTGCTCTTGTCCGTCTTCCGCGAAGCGGATATCATCGCGGCGCGCTAATGCTGTTGGAGGGCGGCGCGCATCGCCGCCCTCCAACAATTATCCCATGTGCAGGCCGCCGTCTACCGAGATCGCCTGGCCGGTGATGTAGGCGGCCGCGGGCGAGGCGAGGAAGGCGGCGAGGGCGGCGACGTCGTCGGGGGCGCCGAAGCGGCCGGCGGGGATGCCGCGCAGCAGCCCCTGGCGACGGGTCTCTTCCATCTCGGCGGTCATCTCCGTGGCGATCATGCCGGGGCAGATGGCGTTGACGGTGATGCCCTGCGGGGCGACTTCGCGAGCGAGGGCGCGGGTGAAGCCGAGCAGGCCGGCCTTGGCGGCGGAGTAGTTGGCGCGGCGCACGTCACCCACGAAGGCGGCGTCGGAGCTGATGTTGATGATGCGCCCCCAACGCAGGCGTTGCATGCCGGCCAGCACCGCTTTCGCGCAGAGAAACGCGCCGTTCAGGTGCGTCTCCAACACGTCGCTCCACTCCTCCATCGCCATGAAGCGCAGGTAATTATCGCGCACCAGTCCGGCGTTGTTGACCAGCATGGCGATGGGGCCGAAATGCGTGCCCACTTCCTCCACCACCTCCTTCACCCGCGCGCCGTCGCGCACGTCGAGCTGATACGCGGCGGCGCGGCCGCCGGCGCCTTCGATCTCGCGCACGGCCTCCAGCGCCATCTCCGCCTGTTCGCGGTAGGTGATGGCCACCGGCGCGCCCGTCGCCGCCAGCGCGCGGGCGATGGCGCGGCCAATGCCGCGCGACGCGCCGGTGACGAGGGCGACTGTCGGTTCGGGAATCGGAGTTGTCATGGTCAGGTCCCGCTTCCGCGTTGATGATCTCCTTTTCGACCGCCGTTGCTGTCTACCTTTTCGTACAGGCCGCCAAAATCCGTCGCCTTCCGGGGTTGCGCGGGAAAGGCGGCATGGTATCATCAGGTCGTTGGAGCTACGAAGTGGAAAGCGCAAGCGCCGCATCCACGCTGTGTGAGCGATCACACGGAAATTCGGGAGGTATTCGCGGCCCCGAGGTAGTTCCTGCAACCCGACCGGCGGAGCAATCCACCGGAAGGGAATAGCCCCGCTCATCGGCCGTCCCGGTGAGCGGGGTCTTTTTCTCTCTCTCGGTTGGGCTAATCCAACTCGATGGCCGCCACCGACGGCAGCACGCGGGTCGGGCGGTAGGGGAAGCGTTCGATATCACCCTGGCGGGTGATGCCGGTGAGCACGAGGAGCGTCTCCATGCCCGCTTCGATGCCGGCGATGATGTCGGTGTCCATGCGGTCGCCCACCATGGTGGTATCCTCGGAGTGGACATCCAGGTAATTGAGGGCGCTGCGCATCATCAGCGGATTGGGTTTGCCGATGAAGTAGGGCGCCACGCCGGTGGCGCGCTCGATGAGCGCGGCCGTGGCGCCGCAGGCGGGCACGATGCCCTGCTCGGCGGGACCGGAGACGTCCGGATTGGTGGCGATGAAGCGCGCCCCGGCCGCCACCAGCCGCACGGCATGCGTGATCTGCTCGAAGTTATAGGCATACGTCTCGCCCAGCACCACGTAGTCCGGATTCACGCCGGTCATGATATAGCCGACTTCGTGCAGCGCGCTGGTCAGCCCCGCCTCGCCGATGACGAAGGCGGTGCCGCCGGGGCGCTGGTGGGCGAGGAACCGTGCGGTGGCCATGGCCGCGGTGTAGATCCGCTGTTCGGGCACCTGCAACCCCTGGGTGGAGAGGCGATGCTGCAGGTCGCGCGGCGAATAGAGGGGGTTGTTGGTGATGATGAGGAAGGGAATCTCCCGCTCCGTCAGGCGCGTGATGAACTCCTGCGCCCCGGGAACGGGCGTCTTCCCCCGCACCAGCACCCCATCCATATCCAGCAAGAACGCGCGCGTCGCCATGGCGCTATTGTGACGGAAAGGGCGGGGAGCGGTCAAGGTGGCCGCCCCGTATTGCCAGCGGCGGGCGGCTGTGCTACCATTCCCTATCATGCCGGCCTTTTTCGTGCGTCTGGTGCTCGGGCTTGGCTTTCTGGCGCTGCTGCCGGGGGCGGCGGGGGCGTTGTGGGGGGTGCTCGCCGCGGCGGACGGTTTTGGCTGGTGGCCGATTCTCGCCGGGCTGGCGGCGGGGACGGCGCTGTATGTCATCCTGCTGCGGCGCGTGCCCGGCTTCGAGGTTTGTGAGCACGAGCTGACGCACGCGCTGGTCGCCCTGCTGTATTTCCGGCGGATCACCAACTTTTCCGTGAAGCGCGATCACGGGCACGTCATCTTCCTGCGCGGTTTCGGCGGCACCTTCGGCGATGACATGATCGGCTTCGCGCCGTATGTGCTGCCCACCTTCACCGCCCTGCTCATCCTCATCCGCCCCTTCCTGCATGGGCCGCTGTGGTGGTACGATTTCTGGATCGGCGTCTCCTTCGGGTACCACCTGTTCAGCGGCTACCGCGAGCTCTCGCCGCGGCAGCCCGACCTGGCCTCGCGCGGCCTGCTCTACTCCTGCCTCGCGGTGCCGGCGCTGGCGCTGGCCATTCACGGCGCGCTGCTGGCGATCCTGGTGAACGGCTACGCGGGCGTGCCACCGTGGGCGGCGCAGGTGTGGGCGATCACCGTGCGCGTCGTCGCCTTCGTCGCGGGATAGCGGTGAGGCGCCGTCTCCCTCTCCCCCCATAGGCATCACGATAGGGTTCGCGTATCCTTACGTACTCGTACTCATCGGAGCGCGGACATCCTGTCCGCACGTATCTGATTTCGAGTACGAGCACGAGTACGAGCACGAGCACGAGCGCTGGCGCGCTGATGACGCGTATGCTCCCTCCCCGTCCCGCCCCCGCGGTTGCAGCGTTGCGGGGGTATGGCGGCCGGGCTGGCGGGTTGGGCCCGATGACGACGGCCGTTGGGGGGCCGCCCCCTTTACGCCCGCGGGGCATCCTCGTATAATTCTCGGTGTCGTTATCCTCCACTCGCGACGGAAGGGAGCGCTTGGATGCGTCACGAACGGTTGCTGTTGACCCTGGCAGTCCTCCTCGTCAGCATGGGTCTGGCCTGCGCGCGGATCACCCTCGACGTAAAAAGCGTCGGCTTCAGCGGCTTTTATCGCTCGCGCACGGTGGTGCCGATTCTCGTGCAGGTGACGAACACCGGCGACACCGCGAGCGGCGAGTTCCGCGTGCTGGCGCCGAGCAGCGCCGGCGCGCTGCCCGACCACTACCGGATGCGCGTCACCATCCCCAAAGGCGCGCGGCAGACCTACACCCTGTACGTCGTGCCCCGCGCCTTCACGCGGGAGCTCACGGTGCGCTTCACCCCGGCCGGCGCCGGCCCGGTGAGCGCGTCGTTCCGCCGCTGCGAGGAGCTGTACGACACCGCGCGCCTGCTGGTGGTCGTCGGCGGCACCGGCTCCTCCTTGAGCTACGTCAACGGCCAGGTCATCACCGTGCCGGAATATGCGATCCCGCGCCCCTGGGACACCTCCGCCACCCCTGACTTCTCCGGCGGTTACGGCCATCACCCGCACCCGCGCGGCGGCACGACCAGCGGAAAAGTGAACCTCGTCTACCTGGACGGCAGCCTGCTGCCGGCCAATCCCGAAGCCTATGGCAGCGTGGATATGCTGGCGCTGATGAGCGACGTGACGGAGAATACGCTGAAGGCGGAGGCGCAGGCGGCTATTCCGGTATGGGCGGCGAACGGCGGCCACCTGCTCATCGCGGGCAGCGCCGTGCGGAGCCGGCTGGACGCGCCGTTCTTCCGGCAATTCACCGCCGGCCCGAGCACCACGCTGACGAACGCCGACGGCGGCACGGCGCAGATGCGCCCCTTCGGCGCGGGGTACGTGACGGTGCTCGCGTACGATCCGGATACCGCGCGCTCGCGCGACTGGCGGCGCATCAGCCAATTCTACGGCAAGCTCATCGCCAACCAGGGGGCGGGAGGCGCCGCCGTCCACGCGCTGCGCGACGCGCTCAGCGCGGCGGTGATGGTGCGCAACCTGAAACCGCCGAACCTGCAACTGATCGTCATCTTCCTGCTCATCTATCTGGTGATCCTGGTGCCGGTGAACTATTTTGTGCTGAAGAAGATGGACAAGCGCGAGCTGGCCTGGGTGACCACGCCGGTCATCGTGCTCGTCTTCACCGTCGGCGCCTACGGCATCGGCTATGTCACCAAGGGGAACCGGCTGGTCACCAACGTGGTGAGCGTGGTGGAAACCGCCTCCGGCCAGCAAAGCGGCATGGCCGTCTCCCAGCTCCTCATCTTCTCGCCCTCGCGCACCGCCTACCGGCTGAACCTGGGAGGCGCGGCGCTGGTGGCACGGGAATCCGGCCGCGATGAATACGATGACTTCGGCCGGCCGTCGCGCACCGGGGCTTTGACGCTGCTCGACACCCCCGCGGGCTTGCAGGTCGAACGCCTGCAGGTGAATATGTGGGCCTTCCGCCAGATGACCATGGCACACCAGATCGAGCTGGGGCACGGCGTCACCGGCGCGCTGAACGATACCGGCTCGTCCACCCCCCACGTCACCGGCACGGTGACCAACGGCACGCCGTTCAACTTCGCGCTCTGCGAGCTCTATGCCGGAGGGCGCTGGGTGGCCAGCTTTTCGCTGAAACCGGGCCAACGCCTGGCGGTGTCGCCCGGCGGCGCCACCCCGACGGTGAAGCTGGACGAGCAGGAGCAGTTCATGCTGGACAGCCTGCGCGACAAGGCGAAAACCGGCCTCTTCACCACTCCGCACCTGCGCGAGGGGTTCGTCCTCGTCGGCTACACCGCCGACCCCAAAGCCCGCGTGCCGCTGACCATCAACGACCGCGCGGCGACAGGGGCGATGACGATGGTGGTGGCGCATTTGTGATAGGGGTTAGGGATTGGGGATTAGGTGTAGTGGGTCGTCACGCTATACCGTGCCTCGTCCATCGTAGGGAACGCCTTCCGTGGCGTTCCGGTGCCCCTTGTGTCGAGCCGCCCTCGAACAGCTGGCTCGCGCCCGCATCGGCTCACCCCTGCGGCGACCAGGAACGCCACGGCGGGCGTTCCCGACCAGCGGTCGGTTCGCAGGGCACGAGACAGCGTGACAACCCGCGACAGATAGGGGACAGGAGATCGGAGTAAGAGGTAGAGGATATGATATCATCCCGAAGGGATCACCCCCGCCGCCCACGGGCGGCACATCAGCGGACCCCGCGCGCAGCACCCGGTCGCCCCCCACCCCCATGTCCCGCAGGGACCGAAGCCGTTCGCCACGGGTGGAGCGTCAGCGGAACCCGTGGACCCCGGCCCCGCAAAACATCCACAGCCCCGCAGGGGCGACAGCGTCCCGTCCCATCGCTACCGCGGAGCATCCGGAATCCTCTGCTCGCGATACCGCTTCACCACGTCCCATCCCGCTCACGCTGCTCGAGGAGGCGCGGGGCCATCTCCGGTCGGGGCGGCGAATGAATCGGCCAGGATCTCCTCCTGCTGTCGCCCCTGCGGGGCTGTGATGTTTTGCG
>JAKPKV010000057.1 GCA_029553475.1 Armatimonadota bacterium | reverse complement strand
CTGCTCCAGCGAGACCAGCACCCCGGTCGTCTCCACCAGGGGCGACGAGGAGTGCCCCGCGCCGACGACCCGCACCGTCCGCCCATCCGCCGCCGCCTGGCGAATGATCGCAATTAACCGGTCTTCGTCAGTGGGCCTGGCAATGCTCGCCGGATGAAAACGCAGGCTCCCGGACCAATTGCGCCATTCCTCTGCCATCAGTGATGCCTCGCCATGCGCAGATGCCGTTGCTGATCAGCGATCGTGCAATAGCGCAACTATAGCCAATGAGGCGCTACCCTTCTGCTCCGATTGTTGACAACGCACTGGCCGTATCAACCGATCCGAACAATTGTGGTACAGCGTCGTCGGGATGATGCGCGACCGTGGTCAGCATCGTCCTCACAGATGAAGAGCTTCCATCACGTCATCTCCCGCACGCTGGGTCAGGCCATACGGCGCAGGCAGTAAAGGGAGCCAGGAGCAGCTCCCCGATGAGATATTACGTATGCTGCAGGTCTACAATGAAGTCAGATTCTCACGCGTTTCGCCTGTTCGTTTTTGTCAGTCACGAATGCCCTACCAACTTGGCCGCCGGAGGGCTCTCTCTCCGGCGTTTTTGCATTTGGTACCCCGATTTCGCGCCCCGCCCCTTCATTGTATATAGGATGCGCAATCCCCCTGTACGGAAACTGTGGACGACTGACCAAGCCCCCGACTCCCATTTTCGCCTTCTCAGTGCCCAATTCTCTCTCTGTCTCTCTGGAAACTGAAGACGACCCCCTATAATCGTCCACAGTTTTCCACGCTCGAAATGGCGGGAAGCGGTCGGAGGGTTCGCGATCGGTGAAGGGAGGAGCGGTTGATATTGTTGGCGTAATATGTATCGTTAGCTTGTTAGCAAATACTCAAGTTGCCTGCATACTGGCAGCTGCCATGCGTATGCTCCTTGTGAGGATTTGGAACGCGCGCACATTCAACACTCATGCAACCGAAAGGAAGCGACCATGAAAGTCGCCGTCTTGAAAAACCCGTACACGTTTGCCTATGTGGTGTCCGACGTGCCGGAGGAGTATCGCTCTCGTCTCCTCGACGACCTGTACTGGCCGGTGGAGCATAGCTTTTTGAAGCAGTGGGGGCATGACCCTGATATGGAGATCATTGCGGGCAATTTTGAAACACATGGCGTCGAGTCGTTGGCGCAGTTGCTGAAGATCCGGCCTGCGCCGTGGGAACAGGCCCTGTCCGCGTTCATCGAGAAACTGGCCGGCACGGGGATCCGGTGGTACATTCACGGAAGCGCCGCCATGGCCATCTGGGGGATTGATGTGGCCCCGCGCGATCTCAACATCATCTTCCCCGACCTGTCCGATTTTGACCGCGTCCGCCAGCTCTTCCTCGCCGAAACCATCTACCCGATCGAGTTGTGCCCAGGCTGGCTCATGGGAGGGCTGGGTGGGGTGTTCATCCACGCGAATATCGGTCTGGCGTTCATGAATGCCAGCGATGTCCCCTTCGATATGCGCCCACTGACGGAAGTGGAATGGATGGGCCGGACGATCGCAATCTCCCCGCTGGAGTGGCTCAAACGCGACAACCAGCACTACGGACGCGCCGAGCGGGTGGAACTCATCGAGAGATTCATGAACAAGAGCTGAAGTGCTGATGCTCCGCTCTCAGAAACTGTTTTCAAAGTGTTGAGTCACGCTCAACAGGGCCTTCTGTAGGGGGATGTCTCGAAAACGCTACCCCAGTGGTCTGACGGCTGCCGAGTGGGGCATCCTGGAACCGTTATTGCCGAAAGCGAAACCCGGTGGTCGTCCACGCCGCGTCACTTTGCGTGAAGTGCTCAACGCCTTGCGGTAAAGCCCCAGGTCAGCCGCTGGCATCGGGTGGCGTTCGTTAGCGCAATCCGTGCCTGCTGGCGCATCGGCGTATGCCGCCCAGATGATCATCGCCCTGGGATGACTGTGGTCTGGCATATTCGCGATGACCCCGCAATCCGCCAGCCCATCGTTGGTGATGCCTGCCGCGACTGCTGATCTCCTCCCCCGCCCCCCGATTTCTTCGTGGAGCGGGGGAGAACGCGACACCCCTGATGCGATGTCCTGCTTACTTCAACGCCCAGAAGCACCGCTTCGGCGAGACGATCACCCCTTCGTCTTTCAACGCCGTCATAATCTTGTCCACCACCTTGCGGTCAAGGCCGGTGAGGTCGGCGACTTTGCCGGCGTTCAGCGGTTCGCCGGCGTCACGGAAGGCCTGGATGACTTTCTCTCGATCGTGCATGGCGTATGCTCCTCCACCGGTCTGATTCGCCGGGCGTGAGGCAACGCCTTCTTCGCGTGACGCTGTCGGTCGCGCTTGACGCATGCCGCCCCGCTCGGGCATACTGAAGACCCCAGCGAAGGAGTCTGTCCATATGCGCATCGTCACCTATCTCTCGCTCTTCGTGGCCAGCCTGCTGGCCGGGTGGCTGCTGCTGGGCGGCGGCGCCGCCGCCGGCGCGCCGGGCGCGCCCGACCACGTGGTGCTCACCTGGACGGCCGACCCCGCCACCACCATCACCATCACCTGGCGCGCTCCCGCCGAGGCGGCCGCGGGCGTGGTCTGCTACCAGGAAGGCGAGACCCTCACCGCTACGCCGCAGCAGGCGTTGGCGACGGCGACGGATCTCGCGACCGATGCCGGCGTCTGGCGTCTGTATTCCGCCACGCTCACCGGCCTGGCCCCGAAGACGCGCTATGCCTATCGCGTGGGCGACGGCCGCCAGTGGAGCCCCGTCCGCGCCTTCACCACCGCCGACCCGGAGGCGGAGTCGCTCACCTTTCTCGTCTTCGGCGACAGCCAGAGCATCGCGCCATATGCGCAGTGGCGGAAAACGGTCCAGCGCGCCTTCGCCGCGCATCCTGATGCCCGCTTCATGGTGAATGTCGGCGACCTGGTGGATACCGGGAAAAGCGCCGGGCACTGGCACGCCTGGTTCGCCGCCGCCGAAGGCGTGATTGACCGCATCCCGGTGATGCCGGCGCTGGGCAACCACGAGTGTTATCCGCTGGGCACGGGCTGGCGCGCGTACTGGCACGCGCAGTTCCGCCTGCCGCAAAATGGCCCGGACGGGCAGAAAAATCAGGTCTATAGCTTCGATGTCGGCCCCGCGCACTTCACCGTGCTCGACAGCCAGCAGAGCGAACAGCGGCAACGCGGCGATATCCTCACCCCGCAGCGCCAGTGGCTCGACGCCGATCTGAAGAACGTCAACGCGCCGTGGAAGTTCGCCTTCGTGCATAAGGGTCCGTATCACCTGCACGGCGGCGGCAACCCGCAAATCCGCGACGCCTTTTGCCCCACGCTGGAGGCGCACAACGTCAACGTGGTCTTCAGCGCCCATGACCACGGCGTCGCGCGCACCCATCCGCTGAAACACCACGCCCGCGCGGCGGAGGGCACGATCTACATGACCACCGGGCGCAGCGGCATGAAAGTCTACCGCGACCTGCGCGCCCACCCGCTGCACGCGTTCTTCCACAATCCCCTCGACCAGCCGAATTACCTGGTGGTCGAGTTGACGGCGATGACGGCGACGATCACCACCTATGCGCAGGACGGCACGCGGATTGATGCGTTCACGCTGGAACAGCGGAAACGGTGACCCGCGGTCCGGCCCGGCCGCGCGCCCGCGGCAGCCTGCCCGGGAGCTCCGGCCGCCATATCGGTCGCGTGGAGGGAAACCCCGGCGTGCCCTGCACGGATCGCGCCTGTCGTGCCAGCGTGCCAGCACCACGGATTTTTTCAATATTCCGCGCCGCAAGCGGCAGGATATCTCATATTTAGCGGAAAATATGCAATAATTTACACAATCGGCCCTGTGGACATTGTCCGCGTCACCGCTCGCGCAGGCCCGAGGTTTGTGCATGGCAGTCAAGCGATCGGCACGCATGGCGGATGAACGACCATTGACGGCGTGGCAGCAGGCCCTCCACTGGTGGGGCATGTTGCGCCGGCGCGTTGACGTGCCGGGCTTGACGCTGCTCACCGCGACGATCATCGCCATCGGCATCTTCTCCCTCACCCGCAACGCCGCCGTGGTCGGCACGCTGCTCATGGCGCCCATCGCGCTCATCGCGCTGGTGCGCGGCTGGGTGGCGGGGCTGCTGGTGGGCGGCACGGCCGCGCTGCTCACCGCCCCCTACCTGCAAGGGCAGGAGTCCCTCGTGAAGCCGGCGCTCAACCTGGAGGTGTGGGCGCCGCTGGGGCTGTGCTACCTGGCGCTGGGCGTGCTCACCGGATTGCGCGGCGACCTCGCGCGGCGGCGACAACACGAGGTGGTGGCGGAGATGGAAAGCCGTCTGCAGCACGCGCAGGCGGCCGCGGAGCGTTATGAAGCGCTGCTGGAGGAGATGAGCCAGGGGCACGCGCACCTGCTGCGCATGAACGAGGAGCTGGCGCTGCTGAACGGCATCGCCACCGCGGTGAACAGCTCGCTGGACATGGCGCGCATCATGGATACCGCGATGACCCAGCTTGGCGCGCTCATGCGGGTGGACGGTCTCGCCGTCTACTGGACCTCGCCAGCCGGCGACGCGCTGGCGCTGGAGGTGGCGCGTCCGGAGCCGGAGGACACGCCGGCGGCGGTGATCCGTCCCGGCGACGCCCTGCTCTGGCCGGCCATCCACGCGCAGCGCCCGGTCTGCGCGCAGCTCGATGACGAGCCCCGCCCGCCGGGCATCAGTCCGGAGGCGCGCAGCCTGGCGGCGGTGCCGTTGCGCGTGGGCGCGCGCGCACGGGGCGTGCTGGTGCTGAGCCGGCGAAACGGCGAAGCCTTCAACGATGACGACGCCAACTTCCTCGGCTCGCTGGCGCGCGTGCTCGGGCTGGCCATCGAGAACGCCCGCCTGTTCGCGCGCGCGCAAGAGCTCTCCCTCTCCGACGAGCTCACCGGACTGGGCAACCGCCGCCTCTTCAACCTGCGGCTGGGGGCGGAGATCGCCCGGTCGCGCGCGACCGGCGCCCCGCTGTGCCTGGTGATGCTCGACCTCGACTTCTTCAAGCGCATCAACGACCAGTACGGCCACCCGGCGGGCGATGAAGTCCTCAAACAGTTCGCCGCGCTGGTGCAGCACGACATCCGCGGCAACGACCTCTTCTGCCGCATCGGGGGCGAGGAATTCGCGCTGATGGTGGTGGACGCGGTGGTGCTGGAGGCGCTGGCCATCGCCCAGCGCATCTGTCGGCACATCGGCGAGACGCCGTTCGTCCTCGATGACGGCACCACGTTCTCCATGACGGTGAGCGCGGGGGTGGCGCTGCTCGACGGCAGCATCCGCAGCGTGGAGGATTTCGCCGTCGTCGCCGACCGCGCCCTCTACACCGCCAAGGCGAACGGCCGCAACCGCGTGGAAGTCTTCACGCCCGACGCGTCGGTGCCGCTGCCTGACCCCGTCGCGGGCGAGCGGGAAGACGACGTGCCGGAAACGCCGGTGAGGCGGTGAGCGTTCACGCGCTCAACAGCGGAAACCCCATCGCCTCGCGCTGCTTCAGGTAGACGTGCGCGCAGCGGCCGGCGAGGGTGCGCACGCGCGCGACGAAGCCGGCGCGCTGCGTGACGGACACCATGCCGCGCGCGTCAAGCTGATTGAAGGCGTGCGAGCACTTGAGGGTGAGGTCGTAGGCGGGCAGCAGCGCTTCGGCGTCCAGCAGGCGGTGCGCCTCCCGTTCGTTTTCATCAAAGCGCTGGCGCAGCAGGCCGGGATCGGCCAGCTCGAAGGTATAGCGCCCCCACTCATACTCCGTCTGCCGCATGATTTCCCCGTAGGTCAGGGTGTCGTTCCAGCGCAGCACCTGGTAATGGCTCACTCCCTGGATGGCCATGCAGAGGCGCTCCAGCCCGTAGGTGAGCTCCAGCGAGACGGGGGAGAGCTCCTGGCCGCCGGCGATCTGGAAGTAGGTGAACTGCGTCACCTCCAGCCCGTCCAGCCACACCTGCCAGCCCACGCCGGACGCGCCCAGCGCCGGGTAGTCCCAATCATCCTCCATGAAGCGGATATCGTGGTGGCGGGGGTCGAAGCCGAGCTCGCGCAGGCTGTCGAGGTAGAGCTCCTGCGCGTTGTCCGGCGACGGTTTCAGCACCACCTGGTACTGGTAGTGGCGGAAGAGGCGATACGGATTATCGCCATAGCGGCTGTCCGCCGGCCGCCGCGAGGGCTGCACGCACGCCAGCTTCCACGGCTCCGGGCCTAGGGCCCGCAGGAACGTCCCCGGGTGCATGGTGCCGGCGCCCATCTCGACGTCGTAGGGCTGCTCAATCAGGCACCCCTGCTGCGCCCAGTAGTCTTCCAGCGCGCGGATCGTCTCTTGAAAGGTGACCGTCTTCATGGAACCAAGCGAGTATACCACACGGCGGCGCGCGTGGCGAGGGAGGAGTTGGTGGAAGGGTGAAGAGGGGCTGTTCTGCGCGGGGTCACGGTCTGCACACCGGGATAGTGATGGTCACCGTCTGGAACAGGGCGGGAGCCCGGCTCGGCTCTCTACCCAGCCTTTACCGATACGCGGCCGGGCTTTCGCCCTGTTCCAGACGGTGACCCTGTTTACAGCGGAGTGCCTATGCGCGGCGCGACGGCGTCTCGCCCGCCGGGGGGGCGGTCAGACGGCGCCGAGCCGCGCCAGGATTCGGTCAGAACGCGGACACGCGCAGGTTCCTGATCTTGCCCCGGCGATTTTCGGCGCTGCCGACATAAAAGGCCATCTTCGGCCTGCCGGTGGGGTAGACCATGATCTCACGGAAATCTTTGTTGATGCTGACACCGCCGACAGCCGCGCCGCCGCCGCTGCTCACGGACACCAGCGCGAGCTTGCCGGCGAGTAGCGTAATCGAATAGCGGAAATAGGTGGGCGTGGTCCAGCTATAACTGCCGCTGACCAGGTCCTGCGTCACGGTCTGTGAGGCGGAAGGGGAGCCATAGTTCGCGCTCCTCACCCAGAGGCGCAGCACGTTCGCGCCAGCAGTGCCGACGGCGATGCACGTGGGCCACGGCTCGGGATACGAGTTCCAGCCATCCGTGCCTTTGGCCGAGGTGCCGGCATCGAATATCGTGAACGCGGTATGCCCATAGTTGGACGCGTCTGAAGCCGCCTCATACGCGATCTTCAGATTGGGAATATCCGCCGTGGCGGTGGTGCGGAAGGAGCCGTCCGGCATGTCGAGGAAGTCGCAGCGCACCGTACCCGCGTAGTTGCCCGGCACCTGCGGGTAGATAGTGCCGGTATCCATCTCGCCCGCGTTGCTGTAGAGCGTGCGCCCCGGCGTGGGAATCATGTCATACCCGCGGCCGCTCAGCAAGAGCAGCGGACCCTCGGCAGCGGTATTGAACGATTCATACGCAACGTGACCGTCAACACAGGCCACCACCACCCCCGTGTTATGACGCGCAGCGATCTCGCCGTCAAACAGGATGAACGCATAATTCGGATTGGGGTTTCCCGTGTCGAGGTCGGCGGTAATACACGCGCGCGAAGGATGCTCGACATCGCCTAACGCTTGGCCGAACAAATAGCTGTTGAAGCCATACTCCGGCGCGGTGTTGCTGCCCTTGCCGGTCTTCGTCGGACAGTCGTAGATGGTGGGTTCGTTGTACGCCTGCAGGAGCGACGCCCAGGCGTTGGCGCCGGGATCCGGCATGAACGTTTCGTCGTGGTCCTGCACGTACATGGCGATGGCGATGCCGATCTGCCGTTGATTATTGATGCAGGCGTTCTGCCGGGCCTTCTCCCGCGCCTTGGCAAAGACCGGGAAGAGGATGGCGGCGAGGATGGCGATGATCGCGATCACCACCAAGAGTTCGATGAGGGTGAAGCCCGCGCGGCGGGTCTCCCTGCGCTGCCGGTGAGACATCGTTCTGCACTCCTTTCCAACATAACGTCTGACTAACGTCTGACTGAGGTCGCGTTTCCGGGATTCGCGCATTCTCGGAAGCCAGCGGGCGTAAATCATGCTGCCTGGCGCTCCGTCGCGCGCGCGGAAGCGCCTCCGCAGGGCGTGGCGGCGCGCAAATAGTCGCGAACGTGGAGGGGGAACGCGTGAGATCGCTTGACAAAACAGGCCCATGCGGTATACTAATTTCCGGAAATGCGCGATTTTCGGAACCGTCCGCTTCATCAAAAACACCGGGTATCCAGTCAATCAAGATACGTCTGGAGACCGTGTCGCCCGAACTGATCCCCCTCACGCATCCCGCGCCATCGTTGCCGGATTAGCAACCAGCCGAGCGCATAGCAGCCGTGTACGCGCGGGAGTGGCGCCGCTGTGGCCCCTGGTGTACGGCTCATGGCCCGGACGCCTGTCTTCCGCTCTTCGTGGTGGAGCCGCACAGACCGGCCCCCGCGCGCGGGTCTGCACGGAAGCACTCCCCGGCCCCTACGCGCGCGGCTCGACGGCGTCTCGCTCGCCAGGGGGCGGGCGCGACGGCGCCGGGTCGCGCCAGGCCTTTACGGTTCCACCTCCGCCGCGGCCGGATAGTCCTGGCGCCAGCGCCGGAAGGCGGGAATCAGGTCGCCGAGGCGGGTGAGGACGGCGTCATCGTCGTGGGCGGCGGCGAGGGCGAGGAGGTCGTCCAGCATGGCGTCGAGCCCATCGGCGGCGAGGTAGACCGGGCGCGGCACCGTGAACATGCGCCCCTGGGCGCGCATCCGGTCGCGCTCCGCCTCGGTGAAGAGCTCTTCCACGAGTTTTTCGCCCGGGCGCAGGCCGCAGACGGTGATGTCAATATCGCGATACGGCTCCAGGCCGGAGAGGCGGATGAGGTTTTCCGCCAGCTCCATGATGCGCACTGGTTTGCCCATATCCAGCACGTACAGGCTGCCGGATTCCCCGATGGCGCCGGCGTGGAGGACCAGCGACGCCGCTTCGGGGATGGTCATGAAGTAGCGCTCCATCTCGGGATGGGTGATGGTCAGCGGTCCGCCGAGGGAAATTTGCTCCTGGAAGAGCGGCAGCACGCTGCCGCGACTGCCCAGCACGTTGCCGAAGCGCACGGTGACGAAGCAGGTGTCGCCGCGTGCGGCCTCCGCGCGCACCACCTCCTCGCAGAGGAATTTTGTCGCGCCCATCACGCTGGTGGGATTGACGGCCTTGTCGGTGGAGATGAGCACCATGCGCTCCACGCCGGCGCGGGCGGCGGCGCGCGCCACGCAGCGGGTGCCGCCGATGTTATTGGTGGCGGCCTCCGCCACGTTCTCCTCCATCAGCGGCACGTGCTTGTGCGCCGCCGCGTGGAAGATGGCGTGCGGGCGATAGTGCCGCACCAGGCGCCGCACGCGCGCCGCGTCGCGCACGTCGCAGATGACCGGCACCAGGCAGAGCGCCAGCTCCGGGTGGCGCTGCGCCAACTCGCGCTGCACGGCCACCACGGAATTTTCCCCATGGCCGAGCAGGATGAGCAGCGCGGGATTCATGCGGGCGATTTGCCGGCAGAGCTCGGAGCCGATGGAGCCGCCGGCGCCGGTGACCAGCACGCGCTTGCCGGTGAAGGCGGCTTGCACTTCCGGCTGCGTCAGTTCGATGGGCGGGCGGTGCAGCAGGTCCTCGGTACGCACCTCGTGCAGGCGCAGCCGGGTGCGGGCGGCGGCGGGATTGCGCAGCAGCTCGGACAGCACGGGCACCACGCGCACGGCGATTTTGTGCCGGCAGCAGGCGAGGATGAAGTGGCGCAGGTGCGCGCCATCGGCGCCGGGCAGTGCGATGATGACCTCATCCACCGCGTTGCGCGCCAGCAACTCGTCCAGCAGCTCGAAGCCGCCGAGGATTTTCACCCCACGCAGGAAGGCGCCGTGATAGCGCCGGTCCCCGTCCAGCAGGCCGACGATTTCATAGCGTCGGGCGTGCTCCTTCTCCAGGGCGACGAGCACTTCCACCGCGCTCTTGCCGTTCACCAGGATGACCGCGCGTTTCGGCGGGGTGGGGGGGAGTTCCGCCGACGCGGCGGCGACGCGGCTGGCGGTCAGGCGCAGCAGCAGGCGCAGGCCGCCGACCAGGCCGGTGGTGAGCATAAAGAGGATGACCAGCGTGGCGGCCGGCATCAACTGTTGATCGAGATACCATTGCCAGAGCGCGCTGATGGCGGTGGCCAGGCCGCTGGCGGCGACGACCGCCCACACCATCTCCACGCCGGCATACTCCCAGTGGGCATGGTACAAGCGGAAGGCGTAATAGGCGAGAATGAAGGTGGCCAGCGTCAAGGGCAGGCTCATCAGGTGCTCGGTCAGCGCGCGCGCTTCCAGGCGTTCCGTTTGCAGGATGCCCGCCAGCGCCAGCGCGGCCAGCACGATGAGCAGATCCATGCCGATGAGCATGCTCATGGTCAGCGCGCTGCGCATACGTTCCGTCGTCTCCGGTCGCTCCATGATTCCTCCTGGACAGCCATTCACGCGCGTTCCGCGTCGCCCGACCAGCGCACGGCCGCGAGATCCTCCGAGCGGTTGTGCACCAGGCCGAGCACCGGCGCGCCCATCTGTTCCAACACGCGCAGCGCCATCTGTAAATCGGGGTAGCGCGTGCGCGCCGACGAGACCACCACCAACACGCCTTCGGCGTAGGCCGCCAGCAGCGCGCCGTCGCTGAGATTCACCAGCGGCGTGCTGTCCAGCAGGACGCAGTCATAGATCTCGCGCAGGCGGTCCAGCAGCGCGGGCAGCTCCGGGGAGGCGAGCATCTCCGGCGGATAGGCGGGCACCGGCCCTGCCGCCATGATGTCGAGCTGGGAGATGATGGTGGGCTGAATCGCCGTCTCCCCCGGCGTTTCCCCGGCCAGCACCGTGCTCAGCCCGATTTCATTCGGCAGCGCGTAAATCTGATGGATGGACGGGTGGCGCAGGTCGCCGTCAATGAGCAGCACGCGCTTGCCGCTGATGGCGATGCTGGCGGCGAGGTTGGCGGCGGTGGTGGATTTGCCTTCGCCGGGGCGCGGGCTGGTGATCATGATGGTCCGGGGCAGCGGGTCCGGCAGGGCGAGCAGGAGATTGCCGCGCAGGATGCGGAAACTTTCCAGCAGCGCCGGCGGGCAGCCCGGATCGGTAATGAGGCCGTGGAAGCCGTTGCGCACTCGCGGCAGCGTGGCCAGGATGCGCCGCCCGGCCTGCGTCTCCAGGGTGTCGCCGGAGTGGATGCGCTCATCGAGCTGGTCGCGCAGGACCGCCAGGCCCAACGCGATCATGGCGGCGATGACGACGAGGAGCGCGATGCTGGCGGGAAGATTCGGGCTGGCCGGCGTCGGGTTGGCGCGGGCCAGCGTCACCGGCATCATGCCGGGCATGCCGGCCTGCATCGTCAGCGATAGCGCCTGTCGCTGCTGCGTGAGGAAGGCGTGGGTGGTGCGCAGCTCCTCGATGCGGCTGGTGAGGAGCGCCAGCCGCTGTTCACTGGCCGGCAGCGTGCCCATGCGACCGCGCACGCGGCCGGCCTCCGCGCGGGTGAGGGTCAGCCGGCTGCCGGCTTCTTTCTCCGCCACGCTGGCGTTGATGAAGTTCTGCAGCAGGTCATCATACAGCGGATTGGGCCCGTGGGTCTGCGACTGCGCCTTCTTCTTCAGCGCCGCTTCCTTGCGGATCACCGCGGCGGCGATGCGCTCGTCAATCTCCCGCATCTCCGGCGCCGTCGGCTGATACTCCTGCAGGCGCGCGGCGCGCTCCTGCTGCAGGCGCTCGATCTCCGCGTCAATCGCCGCCACCACCTGATTGTCGGTGATGGTGACGCTGGTGACGATCTCCGGCGAGGTGGTGCGCAGCTGCCGCTCCATCATATCGCGGCGCTGCCGGGCCTGAGCCAGCGCCGCCTCCGCCTGGGTGGCTTCCGCTTCCAGTCGGGCCAGCGCCGCCGCGTCGGTGCTGCTCTGCACGCCCAGGTCCACCACCCCGTGCCGCTGCTTATAGGCCGCCATCTCCGCCAGCGTGTCCCGCAGCGCGGCGTCACAGTCGGCGAGCTGCCGCGTGACGTGTTCGGTCGCCGATTCCGCCAGCGCCTGCAGGGATGCCTTGCGGCGTTGCAGGTGCGTGGTCACCAGCGCATTGGCGAAGGCGGCGGCCGCCTTGGGGTCGCGCGCCGTCACCTCGACGCCGATGACGTCGGTATCCTTCGGATTTTCAATGATGACCGGATAGTCACCCAGCGTCGTCTCGCGCGTCCGAAAGCCTTTCTCGCGCAGCTCCACGGGCACGGCGGCAAACGCCATGTCCAGCAGGTCGGGGCTGTGCAGCATTTTGATCTCCGTCGAAACGGAGCGCACGCGGGTCATGAAGCCGATGTCGGCGGCGAGTGTCCCGCTGGGGCCGCCGCCGCGTTCCGCCGTCGTCACCAACACCTCCGCTTTCGCGCGGTAGAGGAGCGGGCGGGAGTAAATCCACACCAGGCCCAACTCTATCAGCAGCACGAAGGCGACGAGGAGCACCCAGCGCTGGCGCGAGAGCACCTGCAGATAGGAGCGCGCCACCGCGGATTTGGTGGGTTGATGCCCGTAATAATATTCGCCGACGACGTAGTCCGGCACCAGTTGGCGCGCGGGGTCGCCGGCGACCGGCACCAGCTCATGCGCGGTATTCACCTCGGGTTTTCGTGGGTTCATGCCGTCCTCTTCCCTGTCTGATTTCCGGACCAGCGCGGCGCGCCGGTTCCCTCTCATTCTCGACACTGGCGCGCCGCATGGCGGACAGAAAGCACGCCACCGGCACCGGCGTGTCCCCAATACCGCACAGCGAGCCGTCTACATGTGTGCCGAGACGGCCGTACGTACCCCTGGCATCAGACGCGACCCCGCCGCGCCGGCAGGCGGATGGCCGTCATGGCGCCGTACGCGCCGCCGCGCGGGGGAGGGCACTGTCGGAAAATCGGTACGGCGGGGTGAGCGATGTCGTGATAGCATGACGGCAGCGCCGCGCGCATCGTGCGGTGGCGGACCGGAGAGGACGGGGGCGAAAGGAGACGCCATGCACGGACGTGCCATACGGCGGGCGGCCGGGGTGAGTCTCGCGCTGGGGACGCTCAGCGTGCTCCTCATCGCGGCAGGGGGACGTGGCGGCGCGACCGATCCCTGGTATACCGGGGGGCATACGGCGGATGCCGTGGCGCCGACGCCGCCCGCAGCGCTGCCCGGCGAGGAGCTGGGCAATACCTTTGAGGGGTTCGGCGCGGCGAACTGGGCGATGGGGCGGTATCCCGGCTATAAATGCGCCCTCGCCTTCATCCCGCGCGCCAGTAAAACGCTGGCGGCGATGTGGGTGTGCTGGAAGACGGCGCCGGGGTACGGCGCCGGCACGTATGGCAACTGGGCGTTCGAGCTGCAGCGCGATGCGCCCCGCGAGCACCTGCCCTCGGGGACGGTCCTCGCGCGGGTGACCGACGTGACGAATCCGCCGGACGGCTACCTGCGGCTGGACCTGCCGGATACCCCGGTGCAGGCGGGCGAGGTGTATCACCTGGTGATGGCGAACACCGACCCGGACCCGGCGCGCAACTGGTCCAGCCCGAACACCATCATGTCCTTCCCCGATAAGCCGTGGCGCGGGGAAGGGATCCTCAGTTTCGACGGGCGCGCCTGGCGCGAATGGGGGCCCAAAGACAACCGCTGCGCGCCGTATCGCGGCGGCCGCGCGGCCTATCTGCTGGAATATGCCGACGGCACCAAAGAGGGGATGCCGTATTATTTCGCGCACGAGGCGCGCATCTATGGCGCGGTCTGCCAGGGGGAGCAGTTCACCTGGACGCGGCCCGCGGCGACGGTGCGGCAGTTCGGCGTGGCCGTCTTCGCCGTCGGTGAGCCGCGGGACGAGCTGCGCCTCGTGCTCGAAGAGACGAAGAGCGGCACGGTGGTGTTGAGCGCGGTGGCCGCGAGCGCGGACGCGATGACGGAGCTGCCGCACTGGCAGCGCGTGACGGTGGCGCAGCCGGTGACGCTGCGCACGGGCGTGGAGTATCGCCTGTATCTGACGGCGCCCGCCTGCACCGTCGAGAACGGTTATGCCACCTTCGTCGTCTGCGCGACGGACGCGGTGCCGGGGTGGGGCGAGCAGACGTGGGGCGGGAGGAGCGCCTGCGCCGTCACGCGCGACGGCGCGTGGAAGAAGACGCCGGTGCCGGCGGACCTGTCATTCAGCATGATCGCGGAGTGAGACACGCTCACACCCCCATCCGCCGCGCGCGGACGACGAGCCATGTCGAGCGCGGTGTGAAGGGGCACGTATCCGAGGAGACACGAGAGGATTGAGACGATGAGATATTTCGCCGTTGGCTTGCTCCTACTGGGGGCGGCATGGGCACTGGGCGCCGGGGGAGACGCGGAATACCGGCTGGGCCCGCAGGACCGCATCACCATCACGGTGCTGAAGCACGCCGAGCTCTCCGGCACGTATACCATCCCGCCGGACGGCGTCATTGACGTGCCGCGCGCCGGGCGTCTGATGGTGAGCGGGCAGACGACGCGGGAGCTGGCGGCGCTGCTGACGGAGAAATTCCTGGAATTCCTCAAGGAGCCGGACGTGGCGGTGACGCTGTCCGAGGCGCGGGTGAAGCACGCCTTCGTGCTGGGGGCGGTGGCGAAACCGGGGCAGTATCCCATCACCGCGCAGACGCGGGTGACGGAGCTGCTGGCGGCGGCGGGAGACCTGATCGGCGAGCGCGCGGAGCTGCGCGCGCGGCTGGTGCGCGGCAAGGCGATCATCCCGCTCGATTTGCCGGCGGCGCTCGCCGGCAAATCGCCGGAGGCCAATCCGGCGGTGCAGGAAGGCGACCTGCTGTGGATCGAGGCGCCGGAGCGGATGACGGTCGTAGTGAGCGGTCAGGTGAAAAATCCCGGCGCGGTGAAGCTGAAGCAGGGGGCGACGCTGGTGGATGCGCTGGCGGCGGCGGGCGACGTGCTGGAGCGGCCGGAGAAGCTGACCATCACGCTGCAGCGCGGCACGGCGCGGGAGGCGCTGGCCTGGGGCGATGTGAACACCGCGCTGCGCGACGGCGATGTCATCCTGGTGGAGCGGCTGCCGGTGGCGCAGATTTTCATCAACGGGCAGGTGAAATCGCCGGGCACGTATGAGCTGCCGGACGGGGCGGGGGTGATGCAGGCGATCACGCTGGCCGGCGGCGCCACCGAGCTGGCCGCGCTGCGCCGGGTGACGGTGATGCGCCGGGACGGCACCGCGAAGCAGGTAGACGTGTCGGGCATCGTGAACGGACAGGTGAAGGAGAACCTGCCGCTGTCGGCCGGCGATCTGGTGATCGTGCCGGAGCTGACGGACAAGGTGGCGGTGCTCGGCATGGTGCAGCGGCCCGGCGCGTTTCTCCTCGCCGAGGATCGTCCGCTTTCGGTGGTAGAGGCTATCGCCCAGGCCGGCGGCGCCGACCGCAAGGCGAAGCTTTCCGCGGTGACGATCATCCGCCGGGTGGATGGCGCGCCGCAGAGCATCAAGGTGGATGTCAACGACATCCTGAAGAAAGGGCAGTATGACAAGGACGTGCCGTTGCAGGCGCACGACATCGTCTACGTGCCCGGCAGCAAGTCGCTGTCGCTGATGGAAATCGTGCAGAGCGCGTACTACCTGGGGGTGCTGCTGCCGTAGGGGCGCGCATCTGTGCCCCCGGTATCACTGGCCCCCCTCCGTCGCCCTTGCCCTCGGCGCCACCAGCACCTGTGCGTCGTGAGGCACGCCGCGGCGTGCCTGACTACCAACGGGATGGTTCGGTGACGGCGGCGGTATCGGGCCGGGGCGCGCAGGCGGGTATGCCGTCTTCCGGTCGCCAGGGATAGCGGCGGGCGAGGACGCGCAGCCAGCCCCAGGCGATGCCCGCGCCGTAGGTGAAGTGGAAGAGCGGAAAGAGGGCGAGGAGCGCGGGGAAGAGCCGCCAGCCCCGGCGCCGCGCGAGCCGGGCGGACACGAGCAGCGCGAGCAGCGCGTAGGCGCCGTAGCCCAGCCGGAGCGGGAGCGCGAGGGGGGGCATCCACGGCAGCGGCGCGGCGGTGACCGCCAGCGCGAGCGCCCCCAGCGTGAAAAAGAGGGGCAGCACGTGGCGCGGCGTGCGAATCGCCGGATGCAGGGCATGCGAGAGCGCATTCCACATCCCATTCTCCCACGCCTGCCGCAGCAGGCCGCCCAGCGTATCGCGGCTGTAGTAGGTGCTCGCCAGCGCCGGGTCCAGCCAGATGTGCCCGCCCGCCCGCCGCAGCCGCCGGTTGAACTCATAGTCCTCATTGCGCCGCAAGCGCTCGTCAAACAGCCCGATGCGCCGGAAGACGGACGCCGGGAAGCAGCCGAACGGCACGGTGTCCGTCTCGCGCGCCGTGTGCGTCGTGCGGAAGGCGGAATTCCCCACGCCGAAGGGGTGCGACAGCGCCAGGGCGATGGCGCGCGCCATCACGGTATCGGCGCCGGGCGCGGTGGTCACCGGCCCGCCGACGTTGTCCGCGCCCTGCCGGCGGAGCGTCCGCACGCAGCGCGCCACGTACTCCCGCGGATAGCGCGCGTGCGCGTCGGCGCGGATGATGATCTCCCCGCGCGCGCCGGCGATGGCCAGATTCAGCGCGTGGGGGATCGTGCCGCGCGGATTATCCGCGATATAGATGGGCACCGCCGCGTCCGCCGCCACGCGGGCGATGATCTCGCGCGTGCCGTCGGTGCTCATCCCGTCCGCCAGGATGATCTCCCAGCGCGCGGCGGGATACCCGCCGCGCAGCAGCGACCGCAGGCACGCCTCGATGTATCGCGCCTCGTTGCGGACCGGGATGATGACGCTGACGAATGGCTGGCGCGCCTTCATCGCGCCAGCTCATCTCGCGTCCGCGCATCGGGCACCGCCCGCGGCGTGCCGATGATCTCGGCGACGAAGCGGACGTAGTGATCGGCCTGCGCGTCCCAGTTCCAGACGCTCCGTACCCACTGCATCAGCGCCGTATGACGGCGTTCAAGCAGCTCGGGATCGTCCAGCAGCCGCGTGAGCTCATCCGCGCCGCGCGCCGCGTCCGGGGTATAGAGGATCGTCACCTGCGCCGCGCCTTCGTCGCCGATCAGCCGCTGGAGCTCCGGTAGGTGACTGGTGACCACCGCGCAGCCCGCGGCCATATATTCAAAGACTTTCACCGGCACCGCGCAGCGCAGGTGCGGATACAGCGTGGGGAAGAGACTCACGCCGATGCGGCAATCGCCCAGGTACGCCGCCACCTGCGTGTAGGGGATCTTGCCGAGCACCGTCACGCGTTCCGGGGGAAAATGGGCCGCGAGCGCCCGCTCCTGGTCCGGCCGCACGCCGATGATCAACCCGCGCGCCTCCGGTTTGCGCGCGAACAGCTCATCGAGGACCGCGATGAGGAATTCCAGTCGCCCGGCCTCGGCCAGTGTGCCCAGATGCACCACGTCATAGCCGCGCTCCCGCGGCGGGCGTGCCTGGCGCGCCACTTCGTCAATGAAGGCGCGGCTGGGGAGATTGTACAGCGCCATCCGGCGGGCGTGCGGGAAATGTTCGGTGAGCGCTCCGGTGGCGCCCGTGACGCCGTCGCAGGCGCGCGCGCAGCCTTTCTCCAGCAGCGCCACCAGGTTGCTCATCGGTCGCCGCAACAGCGACGGAATCCAGGTGCGGCCGCGGATGAGCTCGGGGAAATCCTCGTGGACATCGTAAATCAGGCGCCAGCCGGTGAACAGTTTGACCAGCGGCGCCAGTATCAGCAGCTCCGCATCCTGCAGAATCAGCACGCGCGGGCCGCGCCCGCGCGCCGCCCAGTACGCCTGCAGCGGGCGCAGCAGGAAGCGCGACAGGCGCGAGCGATAGGGCGGCAGCGCGGTGATGCGTACCCGGTCGCGCACGTCGTCGCCGGCGTGCGGCGCCACTACGCGCACGCGCGAAAACGCCCGCGCCAGCGAGACCGCTTCTTTCGCAAATACGCGCTGATCCAGCGCGGGATGGCCCGAGGAGACGAGGACAATCTCCACTTCATTGCGCATGGCGAACCTCCTTTACGTTCGGGGGGTCTCTTCCGGCGCGCGCGCGGGCTGCCGGGTTGCCGTCGCCCGGCGCGCGCGCCACCAGGCATTCACCTCGCCCAGCGTGCAGCCCCACCCGCCCCCCTCCGCGATATCGCGCAGCAGCAGGCGATAGGCGTCCAGGGCGCCGGGGTCGTCGGGGTGGGTGTGCCAGGACAGCGTGACGATGCCGCCGATGGCGGCGATGCGCGCGATGAGCGCCCGCGCGCGCGTCATCCGCCGCTCCAGGGTATCCTCCTGGGCGCGGCGAGGGGCGCGAAACAGGCTGAGATCATGCAGGCTGAGCGGCACTTCCAGGACGGCGTCCTCCCCCGGCCAGAAGTAGGGGAAGGCCAGACCGGACCGGTAGCCGATGGCGTGCACGGCGCCCAGCGTGGCATCCGCGCGCAGGCCGGCTTCCGCCCAGGCGCGCGGCGTCACCGCGACAGCGAAGCGCAGATAATGCTGGCGCGTGGAGACGACCTCCGCCGCCAGCATCGCTTCCAGGGCGGCCTTTTCCACCCGCATGATGTCCGCGTCATACGCGCTGGCGTAGCTGCCGTGCAGGCCGATCTCCCAGCCCGCGGCGTGCACCTGGCGGGCGGCGTCGGCGTAGCGCATGCGCGCGCCGAAATGGCCCACCGGATCATTGTATCGGTGAAAATGATCGTAGGCCGTCGGGCTCACATAGGCTTCCGGCATCAGGAAGAACGTCGAATGGAAGCCGTAGCGGGCCTCCGCGGCCATCCAGTCGTCAAAGGGGCCGTCTTCCCGCCCGTGGCCGGCATGAACGAGGGCACTGAGCGCCCAGCGGCCGCGCTGGAGCAAGCCGGCGGCGATGCGCGCCTCCCCCAGCCGGCGCAGGCGCTCACGCCAGGGGTGTGCCGTCACCACGTCCACGTCATGCGTGAGGCAGGCGGCAAAGCGATAGGGTGACGGCCAGCAGGCGATACGCGGCTGTCGCGCCAGGGCCAGCACGTCGGCGTGCAGCGGCGGGTCTTCCAGCAGGTGCAGGGCAGCCAGCTGCGACGCCGCGGTGACGACGTTGCCGTGTACGTCTCGCGCGCTCTCGCGCTCTTCTTCGCGCGCCAGCAGCCACCACCAGCGCGCCACCTGCGCGTCCGTCGGGACTACCGGCGCGCCGATGATGGTGGACAGTTGCTCGGTCACGTAGGCGCGCCGCTCGCCGGGGGGGACGGCACGCCGGTCATCGGGTGGGGAGGCCATCATCGCAGCGCCTCCCCGCGGAGCAGCGGCCAAGTGGGCGCCACCGGGGTGGCGACGATCAACATATAGAGGTACACCCACTGAAAGGCCCAGGTGGCGATGTCGCCCGCTTTCAGCATATACAGCATCATCACCCCCAGCAACGCCGCCAGCAGCCGATGCGGCGGCGACAGCCACAGGCGCCACAGCCGGCGCAGCGCCATCCCATACATCAGCACGACGGTCAGCAGGCCGGGCAGCCCGAGTTCGTAGCCCACCTCCAGGAAGATATTATGCGGATAGGCATCCAGCATACCGCTGTACGCAAAGGAGCCGATGCCCCTGCCCAGCGGATGCGCCATGAAGCCGCGCCAGGCGAAGGTATAGAGCAGGTCGCGGTTTTCCAGCGGATGCTGTATCAGCGCTTCCAGATATTGATACGACTCGCCGAAATCGGGCAAGACGAAGACGTATAACAGGAGCAGCGCGCCGACCAGTCCGCACGCGTAGAACAGGCGGGAGACGAAATGCTGCCACGGCGGTCCGAGCACGAGCAGCACCGCGCACGCGCCGAGGGTGAGCGCCGCGAAGCGGCCGCGCACGAAAATTTCCAGCGCCGCCACCAGCAGCAGCAGCGCGCCGCCGGCAAAAAGTGACCACGGGCGCAGCGTGCGCGGGAGCGCCCATAGCCCCGCCAGCGCGATGGCCAGCGGGAACCCCGTCACGGCGAAGAGCTGGCGCAGCTCCGCGATGCCGTAGCGCTGCGTCTCCAGGAACAGGTCGCGATGGTGATACACCACGCCCAGCGCGACCAGCAGCGCCAGGCCCAGTCCCCAGCGCAGCCCCCGGTCTAGATCAATGGTGAGCGGCGCCTGCCGGAAGGTCACCAGGTAGGCAGCCAGCGCCAGCAGGAGGAAGTGCCAGGCTTTTTCGCTGCCGTATCCGGGCATCCGCAGCACGACGGCGCCCAGCAGCGTATAGATCAGCACGACAATGACAAAGCCGAACAGCGGCCAATGCGGGCTCTTGTCGCGCGGAGCGGCATCGTACCGCAGCGCGCCGCCCAGCATCGCCAGCGTCAGATACGCCCACCAGGGGATGTGCAGGACGCTGGAGAGGAGAAACGGCCAGGTGAGCCCGCTGGCGATGAGGACGCCGGCGATGACGTCGCGCCGGCGGGAGCGCGCGACGGCCCGACGCGGCGCGCGCGGTATGACGCTGTGCACTGCTGGATGTCCGTTGACCAAACGTGCTGTCCTCCTCGCCTGCTGACCCGCATCCCCGCGCCCGGCGGAGCGATGCGCACGCTGCCAACCGGGCGATTGGCGTGACCGTCCCTAGCGTACAGGGAAGCGCGGCGCGCCGTGTGTTCATTTCCCCCCCATCTCCCGCCGATGGTGGCTGGCCGAACATCACCAGCCAGGACGGATGCGCCAGAATGAAGGCCAGAGATGGCATGACGGCCGGGCGAGAGCCGGCGCCGGGTACGGGGCGCCCGTGTCTGGCGGGACGATGGAGGAACGCGATGCAGTTGGATGTGAGGGTGCTGGCGCCGGCAGACGACGCGCGATGGGATGCCCTCGTCGAGAGCTCCGCGCAGGGGACGGTCTTCGCCCAGCGCTGGTGGATCGAGGCGGCCACCGATGGGCAGGGACAGCGGCTCGGCTGTTTTACGGGAGATCGCCTGCTGGCGGGGCTGCCCATCTGGTCCACCACCACGCTGGGCATCCGCCGGCTGCGCCAGCCGCCGCTCACCCCCTACTGGGGGCCGATCTTCGGCAAGCTGGACGGCGGGTATACCACGCAGCTCAATTCGCAGATGAGCATCCTGCGCGCCTTTGCCGAGGCGCTGCTGCCGTGGCCGGACGTGACCATGCAATGGCATCCCACGGTGATGAACTGGTTGCCGTTTTTCTGGCAGGGCTATGCGCAAACCACGCGCTACACCTACCGCGTGGAGCGGCTGTGGGAGTTCCCCCTGCACGATGACGCCTTCCAGAAATCCGTGCGGCAGAAGCTGCGCAGCGCGCGTCAGCGCGCGTTGACGGTGCGGGATGAGGTGGCGGTCGCGGCGGTGACGGCGATGTTTCAGCGCACCATGGCCCGCCAGGGGATGAGCGGCGATCCGGAGGTGCTGGCGGCTTGGTCGCGGATCGCGCCGGCGGCGCGCGCGCGCGGCTGTCTGTTCACCACCGCGGTGACGGATGACGAGGGCCACGACCACACCGCGCGCGCCATGGTGTGGGACACGCGCTGCGCCTATGCCATCTTCGGCGGCAGCGATCCGCGCTTTCGCCAGTCCGGCGCGGCGCCGTATTCGCTGGTGCACGAGATGCAGGTGGCCGCCGACCTGGTGCCGGCCTATGATTTTGAAGGTTCGACGATCGAACCGATTGAAGCCTTCTTCCGCTCGTTCGGGGGCGCGCTCACGCCATATTTTCTCATCACCCGGCGCGCCTCACGGGCCTTGAACGCGGCGCGGGCGCTCCACGGGTGGTCGCGCCGGCTCCGGGCAGCCAGCACGTCGGAATCGCCGTCACTGTTGACCGGGGCGGCGGCGTAATTGTGCCGTTTCTCGCCCCGCCGCGTGCGGTCCCGCGCCATCATGCCCGCCGTCACGGTTGAACTTTTCGGGAAATATCCCTAGAATGTAGCTGCCGGCGCGACAACCTCTTCTTCAGGCGGACCGCATTCGCTTGCATGAGCAGGGGGAGCACAGTGTCGCCGGTATGGATACTCGGAAAAGGACGGAGCGTATGCAGCAGGGGGCGCCGGTTCGCCTGGGGATGATCGGCACGGGGGTGATGGGCGGGCACCATACCCGCGTCGCCGCCATGTCGAAGGACTGTCAGCTCGTCGGCATTTACGATGCCGACGCGCAGCGCGCGGCGGCGCTGGCCGGGCAATACGGCGTGGCCGCCTTCCGCGCGTTGGAGGAAGCCTGCGAAGCCTGTGAGGCGGTGATCATCGCCACCCCGACGGTCACCCACGCGCCGGTCGCGATGGCGTGTCTGCGGGCGGGGTGCCACGTGCTGCTGGAGAAACCCATCGCCGCCGAGTTGGCGGACGCGGAGGCGCTGGTCGCCGCGAGCGCCGGCACCGACCGCGTGCTGATGATCGGCCACGTCGAACGCTTCAATCCGGCGGTCACCGCGCTGCTCTCCCTGGTGAAGCCCGACGACATCATCTCCTGCGAGCTGCAGCGCCTCAGCACCGCGCCGGGACGCGATCGGTCGGCGGACATCATCTTCGATCTGATGATCCATGACCTCGACCTCGCGCTGGCCTTCACGCAGTCGGCGCCCGTCGCCATCACCGCCATGGGGCACTGCGTGCGCACCGAGCTGATTGATCACGTCACCGCGCTGCTGCGCTTCGAAAACGGCGTCACCAGCACGCTCACCGCGTCGTCCATCAGCCAGGAGCGCGTGCGGCGGGCGCGCATCTTCACGCCGTCGGCGCTTTTCAGCGTGGATTTCGCCAGCCGCGAGGTGTGGGTGCACCGGCACGGGCAGTCGTCGCTGGCGCTCGAAGACGGGCAATACTACCTGTCCAGTCAGGTGGAGCAGATTCTCGTGCCGCCGAAGGAGCCGCTGGCGGTGGAGCAGGAGCATTTTCTGCGGGCGATTCGCACCGGCACGCCGCCCACCACCTCCGCCGAGGTCGGGCTGGCGGCGCTGCGCATGGCGACCGCCATTCAGCAGCGCGTGCGCGAGTACCTGTGCGCGAACGCGTAACACCATCCGTCGCCGGCACGGGAAGGCTCGCGCCGGGCAGTGAGGGAGAAGACGATCGTGATACCCATCGCCAAACCGTTCATCGGCCCAGAAGAACAGGCCGCCGTCGCCGAGGTGCTCGCCTCCGGCATGCTCGCCGCCGGTCCGAAGGTCAAGGCCTTTGAAGCGGCGTTTGCCGCCTACTGCGCGTCGCCGGACGCCGTCGCCTGTTCGTCGGGCACCGCCGGCCTCTGCATCGCCGTGGCCGCGCTGGATCTGCCCCGGGGCGCGAAAGTGCTCACCACGCCGTTCTCCTTCATCGCCACCGCCAACAGCATCCTCTATAACGACGCCACCCCGGTTTTCGCCGACGTGGATCCGGCGACCTTCGTGCTCACCGCCGAGACGGTGCGCGCGGCGCTGGACGCCGATGCCGAGATCAAGGCGGTCATCCCGGTGCACCTGTATGGGCAGGCGTGTGAAATCCGCGACATCGTCGAGATCGCCCACGCCCGCGGCGCGGCGGTGATTGAAGACTGCGCGCAGGCGCACGGCGCCACCGAGGACGGCGTGCCGGTGGGCGCGGTGGGCGACCTGGGCGTGTTCAGCTTCTACCCGACGAAGAATATGATGACCGGCGAGGGCGGCATGATCACCGGGCGCAACACCGCGCTCCTGGAACGCTGCCGCTTGTACCTGAATCATGGCGCCCCCCAGCGCTACCTGCACACCGCGCTGGGCTTCAACTATCGCATGACCAGCATCGCCGGCGCGCTGGGGCTGTGCCAGCTCGCGCGGCTGCCGGAATGGAATCGCCGGCGGCGCGCCAACGCGGAGACGCTGAACGCCGGTCTCGCAGACCTGTCGTGGCTCACCGTGCCGACCGAGCGCGCCGGCTGTGCACACGTCTATCATCAATACGTGCTGATGGTGCGCGACCGGGCGCGGCTGCAGGCGCATTTGCAGGCGGCCGGCGTCGGCTCGGACGTGCATTACCCGCGGCTCATCACCGATCAGCCGCTGTACCAGCGCCTGGGGTACACCAGCGAGCGCTTCCCGGCCGCGCGGCGGTTGGCCGAGGCAGTGCTGTCGCTGCCGGTGCATCCGGCGCTCGACGCCGACGATCTGCGGACGATTATCGCTGCCGTGCGCGGCTTCACCCCGGCCGACGAAGGCGCGTCAGCAGCAGGGGTAAAGGAGTCTCCATGTCATCTCAACGGGAAGCCATGACGTCCGGCGTGGCCGCGGACGCGTATATCCACCCGCTGGCGGAGGTCGAAGACGGCGCGCGCATCGGCGCGGGCACCAAGGTCTGGCGCTTCGCGCACGTGCGCGCCGGCTCCGTCATCGGCGAGAAGTGCATGCTCGGCAACTGCACGTACGTGGATGCCGGCGTGACCATCGGCAACCTGGTGCGCGTGCAGAACGGCTGTCTCATCTACAATGGCGTCACCATCGAGGACGAGGTCTTCCTCGGCCCGAACATGATCTTCACCAATGACCTGTACCCGCGCGCCGACGGCCGCCACTGGGTGATCGTGCCCACGCGCGTCTGCCGGGGGGCGTCCATCGGGGCGAACGCCACCATCGTCTGCGGCACCACCATCGGGGAATACGCGATGATCGCCGCCGGCTCCGTGGTCACCCGCGACGTGCCCGCCTTCGCCCTCGCGCGCGGCAATCCCGCCCGCCACGTCGGCTACGTCTGCGTCTGCGGCGCGAAACTCGGCGACGCCGGCCTGCCCACCGATGCGCCGGTGTCCTGCGCCAAATGCGGCCGCACTCTCACCTTCTCGACCAGTGACGTACGATAGGGAACTGGAAGTCGGGGTTAGGGGTGAGGGGTTAGGGGTTGGGCGCGCGCTACAGGCGGTTATCCTGATACGCACACGACAACGTAACGACCCCCTCACCCCTAATCCCTAACTGTAGTGGGCCGTCACGTTGCACCTCGCTTCGCCATCTTGACCGGGGGCGCCCCACGGGAATCGGACGGCGCCCACGCGGGCGGCGCGCCAGCGGACCCCGCGGGCAGCACCGGTCGCATCCCACCCCCCTGTCCCGCAGGGACCGAAGCCGTTAGCCACGGGTGGAGCGCCAGCGGAACCCGTGGACCCCGACCCCGCAAAACATCATAGCCCCGCAGGGGCGGCAGCAGGAGGAGATCATGGCCGATTCATTCGCCGCCCCGACCGGAGATGGCCCCCGCGCCTCCTCGAGCAGCGTGAGCAGATGGGACGCGGTGAAGCGGTAGCGCGAGCGGCAGGCCGAGCCGCAGCGGACGGTGACGTTGCAGGAGGAGGATTCCGGATGCTCCGCGGTAGCGATGGGACGGGACGCTGTCGCCCCTGCGGGGCTGTGGATGTTTGCGGGACCGGGTCCCACGGGTTCCGCTATCGCTCCACCCGTGGCTAACGGCTTCGGTCCCTGCGGGACAGGGGGATGGGGGGCGACCGGGTGCTGCCCGCGGGGTCCGCTGATGCGCCATCCGTGGCCGGCGGGCATCAGTTGTCGAGAGACGGCACGGGGACGGGCACGGCGGGCGCGTCCTGCGCGCGGAAGGCGCGCAGCCAGGCGCGGAAGCCGATGACGCACATGACGAAGTAGAAGCCGAAGAGGACGGCATACAGCCAGAGCCCCTGCTGGGCGCACATGACGCCGCTGAAGACCACCAGCGCCAGGCCCACCAGCCAGTGCTCCAGCCGCTTGCGGTTGAGCAGGTACTGCGCGCCGAGCGCCAGCACGGTGGTGAGGGCGTCGAGGACGGGCGCGGCGGAGCCGGTGCGGCCGAGAAAACCGGTGAGCAGCCAGACCGCCGGCGCGCCGAGGCCGGGCAGCAGCGCCCACTCCCAGGCGCGGGCGCGGGTGATGCGCAGCGGCGCCTCGCCGCCGCGGCGCGCCCAGTGGACCCACCCCACCACCCCGAAGGCGGCGTAAACGAACTGCACCCCCATATTGCCGTAGAGTTTTGCCAGGAAGTAGAGCGCGGCGGAGGCGAGGATGTTGAGGATGCCGGCGGGGAAGTTGAGGACGGACTGCTCGATCATCAGCAGCGTGCAGGCGATGCCGCTGATGACGCCGACGATCTCCAGCGGATGCGCGGGCAGGCGGCCCGTCGCCCACCCGACGGCGAGCAGCGCCGCGGCCAGCGCCAGCGCCAGCCATTTCCCGTGGGCGACGCGCGCCGCGGTCATGGCAACTCCGGGAAGCGCGGGGCGAAAAGGGCGGCGGCGAGCTCGGTGCGGTTCACGCAGCGGGCTTTCGCCATCAGGTGTTTCAGGTGGGTTTTCACGGTATTGACGCTGATGTTCAACCGCGCGGCAATCTCCAGGTTCGTCCACCCCAGCGCCACCAGCCGCGCGATCTCCCGCTCGCGTTCGGTGAATGGCCGCAGCAGCGGTGCGGCGTCGGCGCGCAGGGTCAGCTCGGGGCGCGGCGGCGGCGCTTCCTGGCACAGGCAATTCGCGAACGCCTGGCAGATGTGCCGCTGCAGCGCGCGCAGCAGCAGCATCTCGTCGTCGCTGAAGTCCGGCCCGCGGCCGCGATGGAACGACAGGTCGCCGATGAGCGTGCCGTTGACGATGACCTGCAGCCCCGCCAGGTGATACAGGTCATGCGGCAGCAGGAAGTCGGCGCGGTGGGGGTTGCGCGCCCAGGCCGCGTAATCCATGTAGTCGGAGCTGCGGTCGTAGGCGGGCAGCGGCGTTACCGCGAAGACTGCGGCCTTGTAGGCGTCGAAAGGCTCGTAATATGCCTGGTATTGCTCAAACAACGCCGTGTCCAGCTCGTGACTGACCACGCCGGTGAAGTGCCATTGGTCGGTATCCACCGGAAAGAAGGTGGTGCTGTCGACCGCGACCAGGGAGGGGATGCGCGCGAGGATCTCGTGAATGAGCCGCTCTACCCGATCCGCGGCGTAGAAGGCGATCAGGGCGTCGTTATAGCGCGTGAACTGGTCGTGCGACAGCCATCCCATAGACGAACTCTCATGGATTATCGCCCGCCCGGTCACGGCCTGTCAACTGCCCGGCGCCGGGGAGCAGAAGTTGGGATACCAGTAACATACGCCTGCTTCGGGTGGTGGATCAGTCGCTCCCTGCCGCCATCTTTCCTCATGACGCTCTCCTCCCCACGTAGGGGAGGGGGCTGGGGGAGAGGTGGGGCGTGCCGTGTGAAAGTCCTGATTTGCATGGCATTGAGCAGGAGTTGGGATACCTGTCGCGAATAGCAGTAAGGATAGCCGCCGAGCATGATGGGAGGGCGCCATGGCCGATACCATGCCGCAAGCGGGGCAGCCGGCCCCGGAGTTCACCGCCGTCACGGAGACCGGCGAGCAGATCAGTCTCTCGGACTACCGGGGCAAGTGGGTCGTGCTCTACTTTTATCCGCGCGACAACACGCCCGGCTGCACGATGGAAGCCTGCAGCCTGCGCGACAGCCACGCGGCGCTGACCGGCGCTGACGCGGTGGTGCTGGGGGTGAGCACCGATTCCGCCGCCGCGCATCAGCGATTCATCACGAAATTCGGCCTGCCCTTCACCCTCATCGCCGATACGGACACCGCGGTCTCCACGCGCTATGGCGTCTACGGCGAAAAATCGCTGTACGGTAAAAGCTTCCTTGGCATCACGCGCACCACCTTCATCATTGATCCCGACGGGATCATCCGCACGGTCTTCACGAAGGTGAACGTCTCGCGGCACGGCGAGGAAGTGCTGGCGGCGATCCAGGGAGACGCGAGAACCCGGCCGTGAACGGCATACGTGATGAAGGAAACCCCTTCTCCCCGAAAAATCTGTTCGAGAATTCCTGTTGAGGGTGGGCCCACGCTATGCTCGACGTATCGCCGATTCGCCTGCTGGTCAGTGACGTGGACGGGGTGCTGACGGACGGCGCCATCACCTACGGCAGCGACAACCAGGAGAGCAAGACGTTCAACATCAAAGACGGCCTCGGGCTGCGGCTGGCGACGTGGGCGGGACTGCCGGTGGCGTGGCTGAGCGGGCGGCGATCGGACGCGGTGACGCGCCGGGCGGCGGAGCTGGGCGTGCGCCTGTACGAAGGGGTGGCGGATAAAGACGCCGGCCTGCGCTGGGTGGCGGACGATCACGGGGTGGCGCCGGCGGAGATCGCCTACGTCGGCGATGATCTGAACGACCTGCCCGCGCTGCGGCGCGTCGGCCTGCCCATCGCCGTGGCGGACGCCGTGCCGGAGGTGCAAGCCGCCGCCGCCCACATCACGGCCGCCCCCGGCGGCGCCGGCGCGCTGCGCGAGGTGGTGGAGCTGATCCTGCGCGGGCAAAACCGATGGGACGAGGCGGTGGCGGTCTACTTGGCGCGCTTGCGCGGGGCGACGGCGGGGCAGTAAATGCTCCCGCGCAGCGCCGGTGTGGGAGCAGCGTGACCGCGGTGGAAGGTACGACCGGACACGCCACGCCGGCGCGCATACCGAGCGCCGGCGTGGCGTGTCGCGTGTGTCGCGGACGCTTACCCGGCGCTGATGGCTTCGCTGGGGCAGCTGCCCTCACAGCTACCGCAATCAATGCAGGTGTCGGGATCAATGGTGTACTTGTCCGCGCCTTCGCTGATGGCATCAACCGGGCACTCCGGGGCGCAGGCACCGCAGCTCACGCACGCGTTGCTGATCACATAGCTCATGACAGGTTCCTCCTTCTCAACGGTACGGCGGGCACGCGGGTCGCAGCCCTCCGCGAGGGAATGGGTATGGGTTGTCGCGGTCAGGAAACCGCGACAGCTATTATACACAAAAACATCGCGGCTGTCTTCGCCGCGGGCCTTGCCGGGCGGCGATGACTTGCCGAAAGCGGCGAAAGGGGCGATAATACCGTAGATCGTCTACCAAATGGGATGACACGACCATGACCCAGCATCTACCGCTATCGGATCAGGCCCTCGAATTGATCGCGCATCGGTTCAAGCTGCTCTCCGAGCCCACGCGGCTGCGCATCCTGCAGTTATTGATGGGGGGCGAAAAAAGCGTGACCGAGCTGGTGCAGGCGATGCAGACCACGCAGGCCAACGTCTCCAAACACCTGGGCATCCTCGCCGACGGCGGCCTCGTCGCCCGCCGCAAAGAGGGGGTCAGCACCTTCTACCGCATCGCCGATCCCTCGCTCACCACGCTGTGCAACCTCGTCTGCGCCAGCCTGCAGGAGCGCAGCGAGGAGGTGGCGCTGATCCTGAAGCCGCCGGCGGAGGAAGCGGGCGAAGCGTAAGACAGACAGGAACGAGGCGTAACCAGTCATCAGTGCATCAGGCTCTCGAAAATCCCTCCCGCGCTGCCCGGCATCCGGTTTGTTGCCGGATCCACTACGTCCACGACGGTGGACGCTTGGCCGCATGGCCTCGCAGGGGGTATTTTAATGCCCGCGTCGCTATACTGATCACTGACTACTGATTACGACTTCACTCCATCACTATACCAAACGACGGGAGCGACGATGTCATATCAAATTTTCACCGGCGCGGCGCTGCGCGCGATGGCGGCGACGCAAGTGGGCGGCACGAATCTCTTCATGCCGGACGGCCAGCGCTACTGGGTGGATTACGTGGTGAAGGACCACAGCCCGGAGCTGAAGTCGGAGCTGCACGATGCCGAGACGGATATCTACATCGTCATGCAGGGCGAAGGCGAGATCGCGCTGGGCGGCACGCTCCTCGCGCCGACCTCCCCGCGCGCGGGGCAGCATCGCGGCGAAGGCCTGGACGGCGCGGAGACCTTTCACCTGCACGCGGGCGACGTCGTCATCATCCCGGCGGGCGTGCCGCACATGGTGGATACCCGCCACAGCCGCATGGTCTGGATGGTGGTGAAGGTGGCCGGCGGCGCGGAATAAATTTGCTGACGGGTGCACCTCTCCCCCCGGCCCGTCGTACTCGTGCTCGTACTCGTACTCGGATACGTGCGGACAGGATGTCCGCGCTCCGATGGGCACGACTCGTACTCGTAGTCGTAGTCATAATCGAATACGGGCTTCGTTTTTTCACATCATGTCGGATCGCCACGTCCCAGACTGCCCGACGCGCGGTACACAGCGCTCGGCTTCAGCATAATCGTTTCGCGTACGAGTAGGAGTCGGAGCGCGGACATCTTGTCCGCACGTATCCGAGTACGAGTACGACGGGCCGGGGGAGAGGTGAACCCGTCAGATATTTCAACAATCGCTGCAACTTTGTCCGCGCGTCCGGCGTATAACCAGTGCACTCGACTCACCGGCCTCTCTCACATTCGGGGGGATGGCGGAGAGGCCGGCGTCGAGCATAAAGGAGGCCCGTATGGCGCGCATCCTGCTGCTGTGGGCATTGGCCGCGCTGCTCGGCGCGGCGGCATTCGCGCAGGGGGGCGTCCTCGTCGGCGCGACGAGGGCTGAGCCGACGGTGGTGGTCGGCGCGCCGGCGTCGGACGAAGTCACCGTCGTGCGCCTGCTCCAGGTGAACTATCTGAGCGTACCACTCCTCACCAGGGCGCTCGGCGGGCAGGTGCTTTACCTCTATGGCGGCGGCGCGCCGCCGCTGGGCGTCATTGCCGATGCCCGCGACGCGATGAGCACCCTCTTCGCCGGCGGCAGCCGGGGCGGGCGCGAGCAGGCGCCGCCGCCGGCGTTCTCCACGCGGACCGGCCCCGTTGCGCCGTACAGTGTGACCGGGGGCCGGTGAGCCGGCGTCCCCGCCGTCGCTCTCGGCGCCGCGCGTAGCCGATCCAGCGCCCGCGCACGGGCCTTCCTCCTCCAGGCGGTCGCCTCGCCGGTTTGCGCGAGCCGGAGACACCGGCGGCGCGTTGCGCGACGGCGGCGACGGCGGTAGAATAGCGCGGGAGGTCTGCATATGCGACGGTGGCTGTTGGTCTTGACCCTGGCACTCCTGGCCCTCGGCGCGCTGGCCGGGGAGCGCTTTGAGTTGACGATTCTGCATACGAATGATCTGCATGGCATGCTCTTACCGCATCAATACACGCCGGCGGTGCCGGGATTTGCCGTGCGGCTGCCTGGCGAGGTGGGCGGGCTGGCGCGGCGGGCGACGGCCATCGCCAACGCGCGCAAGGAGATCACCTATCCGCTGGCGGTGATTGATACCGGCGATGTCTTCACCCGCGGGCCCTGGCATACGCGGTTCTACGGCGTGCCGGAGATCGAGGCGCTGAATGCCATGGGATACGACCTGCTCTGCGTGGGCAATAACGAGTTGAAAGCCACCGAGAAGACGGATTCCCAGGCGATCATGCTCGGGCTGCTGCGCCGCAGCCGCTTCCCCTGGCTGGCGGCGAACCTGACGGTGGGCGAGACGGGCGTGCCGGTGCCGGGCGTGCAGCCCTTCGTCGTGCGCGACTACGGCGGGGTGCGCGTGGGCTACCTCGGCCTCACCGCCCCGCGCGCGGCGGAGTATCCGCAAACGAAAGGCTGGACCATCAGCGACCCCATCGCGGCGGCGAAAACGTGGGTGCCGCTGGCGCGGAAGGAATGCGACATCCTCATCGCCGTCACGCATATCGGCGTGGATCTGGACCGCCGGCTGGCCGCGGAGGTAGCGGGCATTGACGCCATCGTCGGCGGCGATTCGCACACCTACCTGCCGCAGCCGGTGCCGGTGAAGAATCCGGCGGGCATCAGCGTCCCCATCGCGCAGGCGGGCGAGCAGGGGGTGATGCTGGGCCGGCTCGACCTTGTCTTTGAAAAAGCGGAAGGATGGGCGCTTGCCGAGAGCAGCGGCAGGCTGCAGCCGCTGACCGCGAACATCCCCGAAGAGCCGGCAATGAAAGCGCTGCTGCAACGCTGGCTGGCGCCGGAACCGGTGAAGGTGGGACGTAGATGGATACTCCCCGCCGCGGCGTGAGGAGGAGGGCATGCCGCAGTATGCGTTGACGGATGACGCCGAACTGGTAGACCTGCGCGACGAATACGCGGAAGAGCTCTTCGCGCTGGTGGCGCGCAACCGCGCCCACCTGCGCGCCTGGCTGCCGTGGGTGGATGACGCGCGCACGGTGGAGACGATCCTCGCGTTCATCGCGCGCGTGCGCCGCGAGCAGGCCGACACCGGCAACCCGACGATGGTCATCCGATATCGCGGGCAGCTCGCCGGCGTCATCGGCCTCCATCCCATCAACTGGAACGACCGCAAAACCTCGCTGGGGTACTGGCTGGGCGAGGCGTTCCAGGGCCGGGGGCTGATGACGCGCGCCTGCCGGGCGCTGGTGGACTACGCGCTGGCCGAAGAGCGCCTGAATCGGGTGGAGATCACCGCCGCCACCGGCAACGCCCGCAGCCGCGCCATCCCCGAACGGCTCGGCTTCACCCACGAGGGCCGGCTGCGGCAGGCGCAGTGGCTGTACGATCATTTCGTGGACCTGGAGCTGTACGCGATGCTGCGCGAGGACTGGGCGGGCTAAATCGTACGCGCAGACCTCCCTGGCGGGCGAGACGCCGTCACGCCGCGCGCGCCGGAACCGCCTCCGCATTCCCCCCCCCCGCGCGTCACCTCACCCCTTCACCTTGTCACCTCTTCACCCCGTCACCTCTTCACCTCCTCACCCCATCATCCCCCTGGCGGGCGTGCCTGCCCGTTCACGGGCCTCCCTCACAGCAGCTCCACCACCTGGTCGCTCGTCTCGATCTCCGTGCCGGCGGGGATGTGGATCTCGGCGGGAATGCGCAGGCGGGGGAAGATGGTGACGCCGTCGCTCACCTCCACCGGGCCGCGCAGCACCACCTCATCGCCGATCGCCACGTAGCGGCGCAGCAGCACCGGCGCCTCGCGGCTGGAGCGCAGCTCCACCATGATGCCGGTGAGGGTATCCTCGATGGTGCTGTACGGCCCGATGATGGAGCCGGAGCCCACCGAGGAGCGGACGATGGCGCAGCCCTCGCGGATTTCGCACTCGTCATCAATGTTGCAGTGCGCCAGCCGCACGCCGGGGTAGATGCGCACGAACTTGCCGATGCGCAGCGGCGGCCGCAGCTCCACCAGCCCGCGCTCCAGCTTCTCCGACAGCGTCAGCTTGCTCACCGGGTCGGCCATTTCCAACGTCTCCTGGTCAATGACCACGTAGTCGCTGTCCGGATAGACCTGCGGCATCAGCGAGGACAGCGACTGAAAGCGGCCGTGCAGCACGTCGAGCATCGTCTCCAGGTAGCTGGGGATATTGCCCAGGTCGCCCATGCGCCCGATGCGGTGCGCGTAGACGGGGTAGTCGTGCTCCACCAGCCAGGGCAGCAGGTCGCCGCCGATGTCCAGGCGCCGCGCCCGCAGCGCGCGCAGCGCCGGGTCGTCGGCGATCTCGCGCAGCGCCAGCGCGTCTACCAGGTAGAAGCCGGCGTTCGTCACCAGTGGGGGCAGCAGCGCCGGCGTCTCCGCGGGCACGCCGTAGTGGGCGTAAATCTCGCTCAGCGCGGGCTTTTCAATGAAGCCGCGCACCCGCCCCCGCGCGTCGCAATCGATCAGGCCGTAGCGCCCGGCGATGAGCGCGGCGGGCTGCTGCGCGGCGGCGATGGTGACCACGGCCTTCGCCCGATGATGCATCGCCAGCATCGCGGGCAGGTCAATGTCCAGCACGGAGTCGGTGGGGAAGACGAAGGCGGTCTCGTGAATGTCGAAGTAGTCGAGGTTCGTCAGCAGGGCGTCGGCGCTGCCGGTATTGGTGGCGTCCTGCGTCACCGGCGAGTAGCGCACCCGCACCCCCAGCGCGTCGCCGTAGCCGAGCATGCTGCGAATTTGATAGCGATTTTCTTTGCCCTTGGTGATCATCACGAAGTCGTCAATGCCCTGCTGCTGCAGGATCGCCACCAGCCAGTCCAGCACGCGCCGTCCCAGCAGGCGCACCGCCGCCTTCGCGCGCAGGTAGCCCCGCGCCTTCAAACTCAACGGCCGGAAGCGCACGCCGCTGCCCGCCGCCAACCCCATGCCCACCACGTGTTCCATCGCCCCCTCCCGTGACACACGCGAGCGCCCGCCGGATGGCAGGCGCTCCGGCTACAGTATAGCGGGAGCGCGCGGGTGGCGATGTCGGCGGGAGCCGACAAGGGGGGCGGCGACCATCCCGCGCCGGGAGAGCCGGCAGGGGAAAACGTCGTGCGGCGCGGTGAAAAGCTTCACCGGGGCGGCGCCTCGGTCGCGGAGGGCGTCTGGCGGGCGGCGGCGGGGTCGGCGATGTCGTCAGGCGGCGGCGCGCCGGGCTCGCGGCGGAGCATCTCCGCCAACTGCAGGTTCGGCACGACCGCTTCCTCCCAGCTTCCCGGCAGCGGTGTCCAGAGGTCGGTCTGCTGATAACTCAACATGATTACCTCCCGACCATCCGATGGCTGGTTTGTCTCATTATACCACCAGTCTCCCGCCGGATATGCCCGCACGGCGGAAAATGTACGAAAAACTGGCTTACCGTTCAGTAAGCGGTATTGGTGGAAAATCGTCCCCCTCCCCCGCTCCCATGCCTGGCATAATGCTCGGTGGCACGGATGCGGTGGCGGTTGGATGAATCACACCGGGCAGTCCGCGCCCGGCGGCCATTCCGATACCATCGGGACGGCCGGGTGAGGGGGGGAAAGACACCGGGGGGAATCCCACGCGGACGGTATGGGGGGAATGCGATGCCAACACGAACGGCACAGGCGGAATGGCGCGGCACGCTGCGCGGCGGGGATGGCGACATGCGGGCCGGGGGGCAGCGTGTCCCCTTCTCCTTCAGCTCGCGCTTTGCGGGCGGCGCCGGCAGCAACCCGGAGGAGCTCATCGCCGCCGCGCACGCCGGCTGCTTCAGCATGGAGTTCGCCGCGCGGCTGGAACAGGCGGGCTTCCCGCCGCACGCGGTGCGCACCACCGCCCGCGTCACCGTCGAGCCGCGGGACGCGGGTTTTGCCATCACCCGCATCCACCTGCGGTGCACCGCCGACGTGCCCGGCGTGGATGAGGAGACCTTCCAGCGCGCCGCCGAAGGCGCGCGAACCGGCTGCCCCGTCTCCAAGGCCCTCGCCGCCGTGCCGGAAATCACGCTGGACGCCACGCGCGACGGGGAATCGGCGCGGGCGGCGTGAGCAGGAAACGGCCGTGCCGGCCCCGAATAACCACGGCATGGCACGCACCTTTCACACTCCCGACTGGGACACTTACCGCATGGACTACGGCCGGCCGCACCTGGCGGTGGAGCCGCTGGCGCGCGAGATCGCCGTGGTGGATGACGCGCTGGCGGCGCTGCATGACGCCGGCGTCATCCCGCACGCGCGCTACGACGGCGACCGTTTCCTGGCGCACCGCCGGGCGGTGGCGGAGCGTTTTGAGATCCCGTGGACGGCCATCACCCCGCGCATGCAGCGGCTGCTCTACGCGCTGAACGCCATCACGCGGCCGCCATACCTGCTCGCCGCCGGGGTTTTCTGCGGCAACACCTTCATCGCCAACGCCGGGGCGGCGGTGGGGCCGGGCGCCGTCTACGCGGCGGCCCACTGCATCGGGGTGGAGATCAAGCCGGAGGAAGCGGAGCGCGCCGAGCGCAACGTGCGCCGCCTGGACCCCACCGGCATCGCCCACGTGGTGGCCGCCGACGCGGTGGAGGTGGCGCGCGCCTTCCCCCATTCCATCGGCCTGCTCTACCTGGACGCCGACGGCGACGCCGCCCGCGGGAAAGGCATCTACTACGACATCCTCGACGCCGCCCGCGACCGCCTGCGCCCCGGCGCCCTCATCCTCGCCCACAACAGCATCAACTGCGCCGACCGCCTCCAGCACTATCTCGCCCACGTCCGCGACCCCCGCCATTTTCGCGAGAGCGTGCACATCATGCTGGATGGCGAGGGGTTGGAGGTGACGTGCGTGTAGTCCCTCTCCCGGTAATGCGAATAACGAGAAGGCGAGTGTCAGATTCGGTAGTATCAACAGCAGCGAGTCTGGACGCCGACGCGAGTCGCGCACTGGGAGAAGCAGGAGACCCTGGACGCGACTCGCGTCGGCGTCCAGACTCGCTGCCATACCCGCAACCAGAATGAAAATGTGGGCACCCTTTCCCACCAACCTTCGCGTCGTCCTTTCTTCGTATCTTCGTGTTCAACCACAAACTCACCCTCACGCCTTAACAGGAATCTCCCGCCCCGCTCGCGAATTTGCACAGTCATGACTACCACGCGCCGAGCCAGGGGCTGTTCGCTGTGGGCCATCACCGGATGCGGATGCGGCGCGCTCGCCATCATCGGCATCCTGCTGGTCTTCGCCTTGCTGCTGCTGCGCATGGAGCGCGAGCGGCGCGATCCCGCCTGGGATCACCGGGCCTACGGCGCCTGCCTGCAACACCTGCGGTATCTGCATGGCGCGGCGGAGCGTTTCCGACTCGACCACGGCCGCCTGCCGGCGCGGCTGGACGACCTGAATCCCGTCTACCTGGATACCCCCGCGCGCCTGCGCTGCCCGCTGGCGGCGGCGGGCCGCGGGGAGCCGTATCGCTACACGCCGGACGCGAAAAACCCCGATGATGCGCTCATCACCTGTGCAAATCACGGACAGGGGGCGATAATGGTGCAGCGCGACGGGCGGCTGCGCGTGCCAAAATAGGGGAACGGGAGGAGCCACGCATGCGAGAGATTGCGCGCGCCGCGGTGGAGGCGGCGCTGAATGCCGGGGCGAGCTACGCCGACGCGCGGGTGGTGCGGCGCGATCACGAGGCGGTGCAGGTGAAGAACGGCGGCGTGGAGGGGGTGACGCGCGGCGACGAGCTGGGCATCGGGGTGCGCGTCATCGCCGACGGCGCCTGGGGGTTCGCCGCCACCGCCGACCTCGGCGCCGGGGGCGTGGCGGAGGCGGCGCGCGAGGCGGTGCGCATCGCCCGCGCCAGCGCCCGCGCCGGGGGCGAGCCGATCACGCTGAGCGACGCGCCGCCGGTGGCGGCGGAGTGGAGCAGCACCTGCAAGCGCGATCCCTTCGCCGTGCCGCTGGAAGACAAAATCAGCCTGCTGATGGAGCTGGACGGCCTGATGCGCGCGACGAAAGCGGTGCGCGTGGCCGAGGGGCAGCTCAACAGTTTTCGCACGGAGAAATTCTTCGCCAGCAGCGAGGGGTCGGATATCCACCAGACCACCACCGAGTGCGGCGGGCTGCTGCAGGCCACCGCGGTGGGCGGCGGCGAGGTGCAGACGCGCTCCTACCCCAGCGCGCTGGAAGGCTACCACGGGCAGGCGGGGTGGGAAGTGGTCGAATACCTGGACCTTGACGCCGGCGCGCGCCGCATCGGCCGGGAAGCCGCCGAGCTCTTGGACGCCCCGGAGTGCCCCTCCGGCGAGCTGGACGTCATCCTGGACGGCAGCCAGCTCGCGCTGCAGGTGCACGAGAGCTGCGGCCATCCCATCGAGCTGGACCGCGTCTTCGGCACCGAGCTGAGCCTGGCGGGCGGGAGTTTCCTCCAGCCGGACACGCTCGGCTTCCAGTACGGGTCGGCACACGTGAACATCGTCGCCGACGCCACCGTGCCCGGCGGGCTGGGCACCTTCCTCTATGACGACGAGGGCGTGCATGCCCAGCGCACCCCCATCGTGCAGGAGGGGGTGTTCATCGGCTACCTCACCTCGCGCGAGACGGCGCCGAAACTCGGCGGGCACAGCCAGGGGGCGATGCGCGCCGACGGCTGGGCGCGCCCGCCCCTCATCCGCATGACGAATATCAACCTGGAGCCCGGAGACTGGACGCTGGACGAGCTCATCGCCGATACGCGGCGCGGCATCCTGCTCGACAACACGAAGAGCTGGAGCATTGACGACCTGCGCCTGAATTTCCAGTTCTCCACCGAGGTGGGCTGGCTCATCGAGGACGGCGCCCTCACCCGCATGGTGCGCAACCCCAGCTACCAGGGCATCACCCCGCACTTCTGGAACGGCTGCGACGCGGTGACCAACCGCAAGGAATGGCGCATGTGGGGCGTGCTCAACTGCGGCAAGGGCGACCCCATGCAGGTGATGCACGTCGGCCACGGCGCCTCCCGCGCCCGCTTCCGCGCGGTGAAGGTCGGGATCAAGTAAGACACCCGGAGGTGCACAACGACAATGGGCGGGCGAGCGTCCCCGCGAGCCGACGCCGGGGGGAGATGATGGTATGTCGTGTTCGGTAGAGAGGCTCTCTCGTGCAGACGACGGATACGACTTCCCCCCGGAGTCGTCCCGATGCCATCGGGATCGCCCGCCCGGAACGTGAGGACGGACAGATGAAACTCGTCACGGCGGAGCAGATGCGGGCGCTGGACCGCTATGCCATCGAGGAGCTGGGCATCCCCGCTCTGGCGCTGATGGAGCGCGCGGGGGAGGCGGTGGCGAGCGAGGTGGCGCGGCTGCTGGAGCAGTACCCCGGCATGGCGCTGGTGCTCTGCGGCAAGGGGAATAACGGCGGCGACGGGCTGGTGGCGGCACGGCGGCTGCACGCGGGCGGCGCGGCGGTGGCGGCGGTGCTGCCCTGCGCGCCGGCCGACCTCGCCCCCGATGCCCGCGTCAACTACGACCGCGCGGCGGCGGCGGGGGTCCCCATCCTCTCCGCGGTGACGGACGCCGACCTGCGCGAGGCGGGGGTGATCGCCGACGCGCTGCTCGGCACCGGGGTGAGCGGCGCGGTGCGCGGCGAGCTGGCGGCGCTGATCGAGCGCGTGAACGCCCTGCGCGCCGGGCGCGGCGTGCTGGCGGTGGACGTGCCCTCCGGCGTGGAGACGAACACCGGCCAGGCGCCGGGGGCGGCGATGCGCGCCGAGGCGACGGTGACGATGGGGCTGCCGAAACCGTGCCTGCTGCTGCATCCCGCCGCCGAATTCGCCGGCGCGTGGACCGTCGCCGACATCGGCTTCCCGCCGGAGGCGGTGGCGGGGTGGCCGGCGGTCGCCGAGATGACCGAATGGGAGCAGGCCGCGGCGTGGGTGCCCGCGCGCCGCCCGGCGGCGCATAAGATGGACGTGGGCGCGGCGCTGATTATCGCCGGCTCCTTCGGCATGACGGGCGCGGCGGCGATGGCCGCGGCCGCCGCCTACCGCGCCGGCGCCGGGTTCGTGAAGCTGGCGCTGCCCGCCTCGCTGACGGCGGCGCTGAATGCCCAGCTCACCGAGGTCGTCTTCCGCCCGATGCCGGAGACGCGCGCCGGCACGCTGAGTTTCCACGGGTTCGCGCGCCTGCTGGAGGACGCCGCCGGCACGCGCGCGGCGCTCCTCGGCCCCGGCCTGTCGCGCCATCCCGCCACCGCCCACCTCATCCGCCGGCTGGTGCCGCGCATCCCCGTGCCGCTGGTGGTGGATGCCGACGCCCTCACCGCCATGGCCGGGCACGACCGCCTGTGGCGCCAGCGCGAGAGCCCCACCGTCATCACCCCGCACCCCGGCGAGATGAGCCGCCTGCTCGGCCAGCCCGCCACCGTGCTGGAGGAGGACCGCCTCGCCGCCGCCAAGGAGGCCGCGCGCCGCTTCAACGCCACCGTGGTCTACAAGGGCGCGCCCGTCGTCATCGCCGCCCCGGACGGCCGCACGTACGTGAACCCCACCGGCACCCCGGCGCTGGCGGTGGCCGGCACCGGCGACGTCCTCGCCGGCATGATCACCGCCCTCATCGCCCAGCGCGTCGAGGCGGCCCACGCCGCCGCCCTCGCCTGCTTCATCGGCGGCCTCGCCGCCCGGCGCATGACCGCCCAGCACGGCCTCCGCGGCTTCACCGCGCCGGACCTGATCGCCGCCATCCCGCGCGGCCTGGCGGAAGTGGCGGGGGAATGAGCGGGCGTATGCGCCCACGCGGTTGGCGGGCCGCCCTCACGCGTCGGTCGGCGTGCGCGCCGCGGCATCCGCCTCGCCGGCCGCGGTGTGCGTCTGGATCGCGTCGAGCTGCGCCTGCGTGCCGATGATGATGAGCTCGTCATCGGCCTGGATGCACAAGTCGGCGCGGGGGTTGGCGAGCAGCGCGTCGCCAGGGCGGCGCACCGCCAACAGCGTGACGTGGTAGACCTGGCCGAAGCCGACCTCCTCGATGGTGCGCTGCGCAAACGGCGAACCGGGGCTGACGGTGACCATGCCGATCTCGATGGGGAGCTGGTCGCTGTGCATCAGCAGGTCGAGAAATTCCAGGATGCCCGGCCGGGTCACCGCGGTGGCCATGCGATGGCCGCCCAGAATATACGGCGACATGACGCGGTCCGCGCCGGCGCGCCGCAGTTTATCCTCGTTCTCTTCGCGGATCGAGCGGGCGACGATGTAGAGCTCCGGATTGAGGACGCGCGCGGTCAGCACGATGAAGACGTTCGCCTCGTCCGTCGAGGCCACGGCGATCAGCCCCCGGGCGCGGGTGACGCCGGCCTCCAGCAGCACGGTATCTTCGCTCGCGTTGCCCACCGTGTGCGGAATCCGCTGGTCGCGAAGCCGGGGCAGTTGTTCGGGGTTGTCTTCCACCACCACAAACGGTACCTGCTGGCGCATGAAGTCCTTGGCGATCTGCTGGCCCATGCGGCCATAACCGCACACCAGATAGTGCCCGGTCATCGCGGCGATCTGGGTATCCATTCTGTTCCTTTCGAGAATACTCTCCTGCTCAATCAACAAATCAACCGCCTGAATCGCGGCGTCTTCAAAGGGCACGAAGACGAGGTCGGCCTCCTGCGCGAACACGGCGGCATCCTGGCGCTCCTGTACCGCGCAGGCGATGTGGCCGCGATAGCCGGCATGGCGCAGCGTCTGGATGATCGCCTTGTTGATCAGGGGGTCGCGGATGGAGCTGACGACCCAGCGCGCGCGCGCGAGCGGGAGCGCGTGCGCGAGGTCGGGATCTTCGGCGTCGCCGAACACCGCCTGCTGGCCGTCCGCCATCCAGGCCGTCACCGTCCGCGGATTAAAGTCTACGCCCAGCACCATGCGGCCGCGCGCGCGGAGGTGGCGGCCGATATTGCCGCCGTACTCGCCCAGCCCGATGAGGATGACGCTGTTCGGATCCAGCTCCGGCACGTCCTGGTCCGGGTCTTCCCGGTGCGCCGTCCGGCGCTCGAAAAAGGACAGGTAGGGCGCCACGCGCTCATAGAGGGCCTGCGCGTGCATGATCAGGTGCGTCGAAATGCCCATGGTGATGAGCAGCACCAGGGTGATCAGGTCCCGGGCATTGCCGCCCACGTGGCCGGCGGTGACGCCCATGGCGACCAGAATGAGCGAAAATTCGCTGATCTGCGCCACGGTGAGGCCGGCCATGAAGCCGGTGCGCTTGCGGTACCCCATCAGACCCAGGATGCCCATGATGGCGAAGGGCTTGCCCAAGAGCACCAGCAGCGACACCGGGACCGCGATGAGCAATTGCCCGCCGATATTGCCCAAATCGAGATGACTGCCCAATTCGATGAAGAAAAAGAGGAGCAGGAAATCCCGCAAGCTGACCAGCTTCGCGCTGAGCTGGTCGCGATAGAGCGTGGAGGCCAGCGACAGCCCGGCGGCGAACGCCCCCACTTCTTTATTGAAGCCCAGCAGGTCCGCCGCGGCCGCCAGCGCCAGCGCCCAGGTGATGCCGAAGACCACCAGCAGCTCGGTGGAGCGCGCCACCACCGGCATGAGTCGCGGGAAGAGATACGTGCTCACGGCCCAGATGCCGAGGAAAAGGCCGACGCCTTTCGCGACGATGAGCAGCACCTGCAGGGCGGGATTGAGCGTGGCGACGCCGGTGAAGGCGCTCAACCCGATCATCGCCAGCACCACCACGATATCTTCGACAATCAGAAACCCGAGCGCGATCTGGCCGTGCAGCGCGTCGGTCTCGCGCTTGTCGGACAGGAGCTTGACGATGAGAATCGTGCTGGAAAAGACGATGGCCACGGCGATGTAGAGCGCCGTCATCGCCGGCAGGCCGAACAGCAGCGTCAGGATGAACCCGAGCACCGCGGTGAAGGCCATTTGCCCCAGCGCGGTCGCCAGCGACACCATGCCCATGCTGCGGATCAACTGCGGGTCGAGTTTCAGGCCCACCACGAAGAGCAGCAAGGCCAGGCCCATCTCGGCAAAGAGATGAATCTGCTCGGTGGCGCGGATGCAGTTCAGTCCCACCGGCCCGACGAGGATGCCCACCGCGATGAAGGCGATGATCAGCGGCTGCCGGAGACGCACCGCGATCGCGCTGACCACCAGCGTGATGATCAGCAGCGCGATCAGCTCATTATAAATGTTGGAGAAAGTTATCACGTCACGGTATCCTGGGCGCGCGTCCCGGAACGGGTGAAGGCGGGCGGGCTGCGGTCGGGGGCTGCCGGCCGGTCGGGGACTGCCGGCCAGTCATCAGCAGCGCCGCGGTCAGGCGGGTGGCGTGACGGTGGGGGGGCGGGGGAATTCCGCGTACGCGCGCGCGACCGGGCGGCCCGCATGGCCGTGCCGGGTTCGGCAGGCGGACATCGCGCCGGTGAACGGGATGCGCGTGACCGCGGGCGCCGCGCAGGCGTCTGTGCCCTGCTCCGGCTTGGTGTGCTGGGGGGCGAGGCACTGCGCGCGGGCGGGCAGGTGCCGCGCCCGCAGTGTGTCTCCGGTGAGCGCGCCATGCCCCCGCGTGGCGCTCACGCGGAGCGCTGGGCGGACGTCGCGCGTGACCGCCGCATCACCGGCACGCGTGGTCAGGGCCAGCAATGCGCACAAAGAGAGGAATCCCGGCATGATCAGGTGATGCCCATCGCGCATGTCCACAGAGAAGTATGCCTGACTCCGCCGGATACTGTCAATAAGCGGGCGGCGACACCGCGCATGCCGCGAGTTTCGGCAGGGGGCGGCGCGCCAGGAAGGCTTTCCCCTCCCCCTCACGAATATACCCCCCATGCAATCCGAAACCCGACACTTGAAACCCGACACCAGGAGCATCCCATGGCCCAGATGACTGATATCGTCCTCGCCTTCTTCATGGAGCTGAACTGGCAGCTCACGCCGATTGAGGGGCGGCCGATTTACCGGATGGAGTTCGCCAGCGAGAAGGGGGAGTGGACCTGCCTCGTGCACGTGCGCGAGGAGATGGCGCAGGTGCTCTTTTACTCGATCTACCCGCGGAACGCCCCGGAAGAGCGGCGGCCGGCGCTGGCCGAGCTGCTCACCCGCGCCAACTACGGGCTGGCGAACGGCAATTTTGAGATGGATTTCCAGGACGGCGAGATCCGCTATAAAACCTACGTTGACACCCAGCACGAGCCGCTGCTCCCCGGCCTGCTGAAGGGGTTGGTCTACGCCAACCTGGCCACCATGCGCATGTATTTTCCCGCCATCACCGCCGTATTGGCCGAACAGGCGACGCCGGAAGACGCGGTGGGGATGGTGCGCGCGTGAGCAGGAAGGACTCACCTCTCCGAAGGAAAAAGTTATAACGCTGTGCTCTCTGCGTACTCTGCGGTAAAAATTGGAGCCTAGCATGCCCGCGCTCACCCGTCCGAATATCCTCTTCATCAATACCGATCAGCAGCGCCACGATACGCTGGGGTGTTACGGCAGTCCGGTGGCGAAAACGCCGCACCTGGACCGGCTGGCGGCGGACGGGGTGCGCTTCACCCACTGCTACACCACCAACCCGGTGTGCATGCCGGCGCGGGCGTCGTACGTCACCGGGCAGTACCCCAGCCATCACGGCGTGTGGATGAACGGCGTGCCGCTCAGCCGCCGGGCCGAGACGCTGCAGGGGGCGCTGGGGCGCGGGGGGTACCACACCGGCCTCATCGGCAAGATCCACCTGGACAACGTGTGGCTGCGCGGCGAGCCGCACCCGGAATATGACTTCCAGGTTCTCCACGAGTGCGAGGGCGACCCCTACTGCAAGGATGAGTATTTTCACTGGCTGGACGCGCAGGGGCTGTACGAGCCCTACCTGAAACAGTTCAAGCGCGAGGGGCACCGCAACGGCTACGTGCGCGACCTGCCCGAAGCGAAACACATGAACAACTGGATCGCCGGGCTGTGCGAGGAATATGTTCAGCAGCGCGCCGCCGACGGCCGGCCCTTCTTCCTCTCCGCCGGCTTTTTCGATCCGCACCACCCCTTTGATCCGGTGGAGCCGTACGCCTCCCTATTCACGCCGGAGGAGATGCCGATGCCCCGCTACCGGGAGGGCGAGGAAGCGCGGATGACGCCGCCGGCGCGCGGCATGTACGACGCCATCCACGCCTACTGCCAGGACCCCGGCCCGCGCGGCATCCGCGCCACCATCGCCGCCTACCACGCCACCATCGCCCACGTGGACGCCATGGTGGGCCGCCTGCTGGCCGCGCTGGAGGAGACCGGGTTGGCCGACAATACCGTCGTCATCTTCACCAGCGACCACGGCGAGATGCTCGGCGACCACGGGCTGCTCTGGAAAGGCCCGCTCTTTTACGAGGGCGCGGTGCGCGTGCCGCTCATCTACCGCTTCCCCGCCCGCTGCGGCGTCACCGGCGTGCAGGGGGGCTTCGTCTCGCACGTGGACCTCGCCCCCACCGTCGCCGCCCTCACCGGCGTCCCCGGCCCGCACCTGGCGCAGGGGCAACCGCTCTTCTCGGAGACGCTGGAACCCCAACCGACCCGCGACGCCGCGCTGGTGGAATGGCGCGAAAAACGCTTCCAGTCCGACGACCCCTTCACCGTCGCCCGCTGCCTCGTCACCGAGGACTGGAAATACGTCCACTACCACGACCGCCTGTACGGCGAGCTCTACGACCGCCGGGACGATCCCGACGAATTCGACAACCGCTGGGCGGAGCGCCCGGACGTGGCCGCGGAGATGCAGGACCGCCTGCTGGCCTTCATCCTCGAAAACGAACCCTGCCCGCCGCGGACGGATATTTTTTAAGCGCGATGCATATCAACAGCAGCGATTGTCTCGTTCAGACCATTGCTGATCTCGCTTCTCGCGCCAATCGCCGAATCTGCTATAATACCAGCATCATGACCATCCATCTCTACAACACGCTGTCGCGCCAGACGGAGCCGCTCATCACCCGCGAGCCGGGGAAGGTGGCGATGTACGTCTGCGGCCCCACGCCGTATGACTACCCGCACCTGGGCAACGCCCGGCCGGCGGTGGTCTTCGACGTGGTGCGCCGCTACCTGGAGTACAGCGGGTACGCGGTGACCTACGTCACCAACTTCACCGATATCGAGGACAAGATCATCAAGCGCTCCGCCGAGCAGGGCGTGGAGTGGCGCGCGCTGGTGGAGCGCTTCATCGCCGTCTATTTCGAGGAGATGGATTCGCTGAACGTGAAGCGCGCCACCGTCTACCCCCGCGCCACCGAAAATATCGAAGAAATTATCAGCCTGGTATCGGCGCTGGTGGAGCGCGGCGTCGCCTACGTGGTGGGCGGCGACGTCTACTTCGCGGTGCGCACATTCGCCACCTACGGCGCGCTCTCCAACCGCGACCTGGACGAGATGGCGTCCGGCGCGCGCGTGGAGGTGAGCGAGCGCAAGCGCGACCCGCTGGATTTTGCCCTCTGGAAAGCCGCCAAGCCCGGCGAGCCGAGCTGGGACAGCCCGTGGGGATCGGGGCGGCCGGGCTGGCACATCGAGTGCTCGGCGATGTCGCTGAAATATCTGGGCGCGGGCTTTGACATTCACGGCGGCGGACAGGACCTGATCTTCCCGCACCACGAGAACGAAATCGCGCAGAGTGAGGCGGCCATTGATGGCGACGCCTCCCTTTTTGCGCGCTACTGGATGCACAACGGCTTCGTGACGGTGAACGCGGAGAAGATGTCGAAATCGTTAGGAAATTTCTTCGTGGTGCGGGATATTTTGGAAAAATATCCCGCCGAGGTGGTGCGCTACTTCCTCACCGCCGCCCACTACCGCTCGCCCATTGATTTTTCCGACCAGGCGCTGGACCAGGCGCAAGCCGCCTACCAGCGGCTGACGCTGGGCGTCTTCAACATACGGCGCGTGGTGAGCGCCGGCCGCCAGCGCGAGACGCCGAACCCGGAGGCCAGCGCCGCCCTGCGCGCGCGGCTGGCGGCGGCGGAGGCCGACTTCCGCGCGGCGATGGACGACGACTTCAACACCCCGCGCGCCATCGCCGTGCTCTTCACCCTCGTCGGCGAGGCGAATAAGCTCACCGGCGATCCCGCCTTCGTGCCCGACGCGCAGGCGCTCACCGCGCTCTCCGACGCCGGCGCGCGCCTCCTCCTCTTCGCCTCCGTCCTCGGCATCCCGCTGGAGATCGCGGCGAAATCGGAAGATACGCTGGTGGAGCCGCTGATGACGCTCCTTCTCGACCTGCGCGCCCAGGCCCGCGCGGAGAAAAATTTCGCCCTCGCCGACACCATCCGAGCTCGCCTCACCGAGCTGGGCGTGGTGCTGGAGGATACCCCGGCGGGCACGACGTGGCGGCGAAAATAGCGCCCGGTGGGTATGCCATTCCGATGCCGGCAAGGATAGCAATGGCCTGGTATCTGCCGCACAACCCGCTGCTCTGGTTTGAGCTACGCGCCCGGCTGCGCGGACGCTCAAGCTTGCTGTTGCTGACGGGCTATCTGCTGGGGCTCGGTGTGATCCTGGTACTGGCTGGGTTGAATGCCGGCAGTATTGGCGATCTCGCCAGGTTTGGCCGCATGACCTAGTTCGGCATGGTGGTAGTGCAGGCGCTGCTGGTTCTCGTCATCGCCCCGGCGCTCACCGCGGGCACGTTCAGCGGCCAGCGTGAGCGCGGCAGCCTCGATCACCTGCTGCTCAGCCGGTATACCGCCGCCGAGATAGTATTCGGTAAACTCAACGGCGCGATGGCGCAACTGCTGACGCTGCAGCTCGCGACGCTGCCCATCGTCGCCATACTGGCCGCGACCTTTGGCGGCATCGCCCTCTGGGAAGTGCTCGTCAGCGTCGTCGCTCTCCAGATTGAAGCGCTGATGTTCGGGTGCGTGGGATTGCTGGCATCTTGCCAGGCGGCGCGCACGCTTGATGCGCTCGTGCGCGCCTACGTCTACCTCCTGCTGACGCTCGTGGGCTTTGTGCTGACATTTCCGGTGGGTTTTGCGCTGGTGCCGGTCATCACCATGGCCTTTCTGCCGTCGGCCTGCATTTCACTGGTAGATCGCTGGCGGAGCGAGAGTCCACTGTCGTCATGGGATCGTCACCGCATCGCGAAGGCAAGACAGGAGGAGCGGCGCGCTAACCGGCACCGGCAGACTGATGTCGAGGGCTGGTCTATCCCCGATCTCTCCGGGCGTGAAGACGCGTAAGACATCATTTCGCCCACGGCGCGGGAATGAGCTTTACGCTCGCTGCCCGGCGGGGTATACTCAACGGTAGCAGGGACGCCCGGCGGCCCGGAAGGAGGAGCCATGGGAACGGATGAGCTGGTACCGGTCTTTGACGCGCCCGACGAAATCCAGGCGCTGCTCTACCAAACGATGCTGGAGGAAGCGGGCATCGGCGTGGTGGAGCGCACCTTCGAGCCGGAGTGGCTCGAAGGCGTGATGCAGCGCGGGCTGCACAGCCAACTGCTGGTGCGGGCCGCCGACGCCGAGACCGCCCGCGCCCTCGTCGAGTCCTTCTCCGCCGACGCCGACGCCGGCGCGCTCGACGCGGAAGCCGGCCAGGAAGCCGAAGCGAAGGAAGAGTACGGCACGCCGGAGTCGTAATCTCACGGGCGGGCGATCCCGATGCAATCGGGACGACTCCGGATGAAAGTGATGGAAGTCGTGTTCGCAGCACAGGCTATCTCGCGAGCACGACGGATGAGACTTCCCCCCGGAGTCGGCTCGCGGGGACGCTCGCCCGCCCAGTGTTCGATAAACCCGAGACCCATCATGCGCCATTATTATCTTGCCATCGTCCTCTTGCTTGCCGGCCTCGCCGCCACGGCGGAGACGCCGCCGCTCGACCGCATCATGGCGCACACGGTGTGGACCACCACCGCGCTCTATTTCGGGCTGCGCGTGGATGACCCGCTGATTGTCGGCAATCAGACGGCACCGATGAGCCAGCCGTGGCTGGACGACGCCATCGCCGTCTACCTGGACCTGGACCCCACTAATGGCGACCTCCTCGACCGCGACTGCGTGCGCGTCATCGTCAGCGCCGCCGGCGGGGTGTCCGTGCAGCGCGGCGACAAAGGCGATTGGCGCGATGACCCGAGCTGGTTCCAGCCCGGCGAGCGCGGCACCATCCGCCTGGCGCGGCGCGTGAACGGCACGCTGAACGACAACACCAAGCCCGACACCGGCTACGTGGTGGAGATGGCCCTCTCCTGGCAGTTGCTGGGGGTGGTGCCGCCTTTCCGCCGCTCGGCGCGCGACCCGCTGCCCGCCATCGGCTACGCGGTGGCCTGCTACGCGCAGGGCGAGACGCGCGCGGTCTCCTGCTGGCCGGAGGGGGTGATGGAAGAGGACCTGAACCACCCCGCGCGCTGGGGGCAACTGCAGTTCCTGCAGAACGCCCAGCCGTTGCCCACCACCGAGCGGCTGGCCAACGCCCCGCTGGTGATGCTCGATCCCTTCATTGACGGCGAGGTGCGCGCCACCGAATGGGTGATGGCCGGCGTGGTCAGCTACCGCCGGCGCCCGGGGCACGGCGTCGCCCCGTCGGCGCCGGGCCGCCAGCCGGTGTCGCTCACCGCCGTCTGGTACAGCCTCGATCCCGAAGGCGCATCCCCCGCGCATCACCCCCTGGAGCCGCTGCCGCCGTGGGTGACGCCGGCGATGCCGCTCTATCATCAGCCGCAGGTGAAGGCCATCCGCCAGGCCGGCATTGACGCGCTGGCGGTGGCGCTGCCCGGCGCCCCCTCCGCCGACACGCGCGCCCGCCTGCTGGCGCTCGTGCAGGCGCTCAGCGCCTATGACGCCGCCTCCACCGCCGCATACTTTTATGACGTGCCGCCCATCGTGCCGGTGCTCGATCTCTCCGCGGAAACCGCCGACCCCGCGAGGCTGGCGGCCACGCTGGAGGCGGCGGCGACGGAAGCCTTCCGCGCGATTCCGCCGCGCTACCGGCTGACGCTGCCCTCCCCGGATGGCGGCGCCTGCTATCCGCTCATCGTCGTCGCCCCGCCGAATCCCGGCCCGCTGGCGGCGCTGCCGCTGGCGGCGGCCGGCGAGCGCCTGCGCGCCGCCTGGGGCGCCCCCATCGGCTGGCTGTTGGATGCCGCCTGGACGGGCGACGCCGTGCCGCCGGGCGTGCTCGCCCGCTGCGCCTGGGATCCCTCCGCCGGCGTGCAGGTGGGCGCCGGGCCGCTGCGCACCGCCCTCATCGCCCCCGGCGTCGGCGCGCGCCAGGGCTTCCTGTCCCGCTCCGGCGGCGACACCTACGCCAACGGCTGGGTGAAGGTGACCGGCGCGCAGCCGGATTTATTGCTCATCCGCAGTTGGAATGAGTTCGCCCGCGGCACCGAGATCGCCGCCTCACGCCAGTATGGGCAGCAGTATCTGGACGCGACGCGGCTGGCGCTGATGCGCCTGGCAGAGGGGCGCGATTTCGGCCTGACCGTCCTCGGCCACACGCTGCCCCCCGTGCTGCGCGCCGGCGCGGCGTACCCGGTAGAAGTGCTCATCAAAAACGGCAGCCTGCAGAAGGTGGTCAGCCAGCACGGCTTCCGCGTGCATTACCGCGTGACGCGCGACGACGTCACCGTGCTCTCCGGCCTGGCGACGGATAAGCTGGCGCTCTTCGACCGCGCCACGTCGCGCATCGGCCTCACGCTGCCCACGGTGGCGGCGCGGCGGCCGCTGGCGGCGGGCGCCTATCGGCTGCACCTCGATTTCAGCCGCAACAAAATCGCCTTTCTCACCGCCCCACTGCTCACCGAACGGGTGGGCACGCTCACCATCCCCTTCACCGTCGCGGGCGATGCCCCCGCCGCGCAACTGCTGGAGACCGCCATCCCCGGCGCGCTCGGCCCCGCGCAGCGCACGCCCGTCGGGCTGGCGGTGCGCAACGCGGGCGCCGACGCCTGGCGCAAGAACGCGGTGACGCTGCGCCTGCGCTGGCTCACCGCCGACGGCGAGGCGCTGCCCGGCGACGCGCGGCTGCCGCTGCGCGCCACCGTCGCCCCGGGCCAGACCGCGCTCTTCACTGGCGCGCTGCCCCCCGCCCCCGAAGGGCCGGGCTGGGCGCGGCTGCGCGCCGAGCTCTTGCGCGGCGATGAGCCGCTGCGCGCCGCCGCCATCCCCGACGCCTGGGTCGCCATCACGCCCGGCGACGCCGCCGCCATGCTGCTCGGCATGCAGGTGCCGGAGGAGCTGGCGGGCGCGGACGCGCTGGCGCCGGTAGTGCTGCGCAACACTGGCGGTGCAGCGTGGACGCCGGACACCACCGTACTGACCTATCAGTGGCTCGCCTGGGACGGCCGGCCGCTGCCGGATGCCGGCGGCAGCACGCGGCTGCCCGACGCGGTGAAGCCGGGCGACGTGGTGAAGCTGACCATGCTCCTGACGCCCCCCGCGCGGCCCGGCAGCTATCGCTGCGCCATCAACCTGCGGCATCGCGGCCAGAGCGTGCCGCTGCTGGCCGACGCCGCGACGCCCGCGCTGCCCATCGCCCCGGTGCGGGTGACGTCGCCGCGCTGGCTGCCGCTAGACCTCGCTGAGGCCGCCAACGGCATCGCCGCCGCCGCCGAGCGCGTGGCGTCGCTGGGCGGGCTGGATATGCTGGAGACCGTCTTCCCGCTGGAAGAATTCCTGCCCGACCGGACCGCGCCGCCGCTGGGCTACGCGCCGGGCTATCACCAGGGCGCCGCCCATGCCGCCTGGCCGAGCTTCGTCTTCCCCGCGCCCCGCGAGGGCCGCGCGACGATGGTGCGCGGGCTGGGACAGGCCCTCCCGCTGCCCGACCAGACCGCCCGCGCGCTCTGCCTCGTCGGCTTCAACGTGCTGGAAACCGCGCCCGCCGTCTTCACCGTCACCTACGCCGACGGCACGCAAACCGACGTGCCCGTCACCGTGGCCGGCTGGCTGGGCGACCCGGCGAACGATGAGCCGGTGATGCTGCGCACCCGCTACATCCGCACCGCGCACGGCGACGACTGGTACCTGCGCGGCGCCGCCTTCGCCTACCGCCTGCCGCTGGCCGACAAACCGCTGAAGTCCATCACCCTGCCCGACGGCGGCGCCGTCTGCCTCCTCGCCATCACCCTGGAGCTGGCGGAAGACCCGCGCCCGTAACCCGTGAGGAGCGTCGCGTTCTTTCATACTCGTACTCGTGCTCGTAACTCGGAAAAATTCGCTTCCTCGCTCTCCAGAGACAACGGTGGCGATGCAGGTTGACGATAACGTTTGTCGAGTACGAGCAAGGGCACGAAGGAAACGCTCACCCTATCGTGACGCGCATGGGGCCGGGGAGGGGTCCGCGCGTAATCCCCACCCGTAACAACTAACCTTCGTGTCTTCCCACCTTCCCCTCTTCGTGTTGGCCCCGCACGGAGCCGCCCCCACTCAGCAAAAAACAGCAGGAATCCTCCGCCGGGAGCGCGAATACCCGCATCAAGCGACGCCGATGATTATTGACATCCACACCCATACCTTCCCCGACGCGCTGGCGAAGCGGGCTATCGCCCAGCTCTCCGCCCGGGCGGGGGTGCCGGCCCATACCGACGGCACCTGCGACGGCCTGCGCGCCGCCATGGCGCGGGCGGGGGTGGCGGCGTCGTGCGTCATGCCGGTGGCGACAAAACCGGCGCAGGTGCGCGCCATCAACGCCTGGGCGGCGGAGGTGAACGCCCGCTCCGCCGATCTCGTCTGCTTCGGCGTACTCTTCCCCGGCGCCGAGGGGTGGCAGGCGGAGATCGCGCGGCTCGTCGCGGACGGCATCCGCGGGGTGAAGCTGCATCCGGATTACCAAAACTTCTTCGTGGACGAGCCGCGCGCGCTGGCGCTCTACCGCGCCATGGCCGACGCCGGCCTCATCCTCCTCGTCCACGCCGGCGTGGATATCGGCCTGCCCCCGCCCACCCACTGCCCGCCCCACCGGCTGGCACGCGCGCTGGACGCCGTCCCCGCGCTCACCGTCATCGCCGCGCATATGGGCGGTTTTCGGCAGTGGGAGGACGTCCACCGCTGCCTCGCCGGCCGCGACCTCTACCTCGACACCAGCTACACCCTCCCCGACCTCGGCCCCGAACCGATGACCGCCCTCATCCGCGCCCACGGCTATCAGCACGTCCTCTTCGGCACCGACTCCCCCTGGGCCGACCAATCCGCCGCCATCGCCGCCCTCCGCGCGCTGCCCCTCACCCCCGAAGAACAGGCCGCCATCCTCGGCGAAAACGCCCGCCGCCTGCTCAACCGGTAGCGCGCGCCCATAGACGCCGCCCTATCCCCCGACCGTATCTTTACAACAGAACGCGGAGCGCCGCCGCCCTTGCACCCGGCACCACCAGAACCCGTTCGTCGTAGCGCCGCAGCCTCAGCACTGGTCCCCCGTAGCTTGAGCGAAGGGGGAAGGCGCGTCCGCATTTGTACCTCGGTAACACCAGAACCCGTTCGTCGTGAAATGGGGACTGTCCCCCTGAACGCCGTAACCCGTTGATCCACAGGGGCCTCACCGGGACTGTCCCCATATGCATCATCGCTTGAGCGTGCGCATCTGCCGCCGGTCGCGTCCACGCACCATGGGGACAGTCCCGGTGAACGGCCTGTGGATCATCTGGTCACGGCGTTCAGGGGGACAGTCCCCATGGTGACGGCACTCCGCTCCGCTGCGTGCCTCACTACGAACGGGATGGTTTGGTCACCTGATCTGTAGCCGCCCGCCTACTCCTGCACCATCCAGGTGACCACAATATTGTCCGCGCCCGGCGGCGGCGGGGTGGCGAAGGTCACCGTGCAGCCCTCCGCCGTCACCGCCGTCACCCCCATGCCGATGGGCAGGTTGGAGGAGGCGACCACGTAGGGCGCGGCGTCGAATTTCGCCGGGAAGGCGAGGGAGAAGGCGACTTGCTGCCCGTCGCCGGAGAACGCGCTGCGCCCGCGGGTGCGCGCGCCGCCGGTGATGGTGCCGCTGCCATGCACGGTGATGCCCTTCGCCCCCAGGCTCACCCACGGCCGGCTGGCCTGGTCCTCGATGACGAAGCCGTCCTGATTCTGCCCGAGCTGGAAGCGATACGGATCGTCGCGGATGACCGCGATGAGCACCGGCGACTCTTTGTACGCCTGGATCCCCGCCCGCGTGTTGTAGAGCACCATGCCGGCCTGCCCGTTGTGCACCTCCAGCCCCGTGCCCCAGTTGTAGGTGATGAGCGCGCCCTCGGAGGTGGGTTTGTCGCCGTTCCAGGCGATGCCCAGCCCGGCGGCGTGGTCCTGCGGCAGGAATTCGCCGCCCATCTCCCACCAGCCCAGCCGGAAGGTGGTCTGCGGCCCGGCGATGGCCTCCACCGCGTCGCCCTGGTGCCAGTCGGTGGCGAGCGGCGTCACCTTCAGACCTTCCGCATACCGGTTCGCGTCGCCGTCCGCCATCTCCGTGTACGGGCAGATCATGTACGCGCCGTTCGCGCGGGCGCTGCCTTTATAGGCCGCCTTGCTCCAGTACGTGTAGGCGAAGATCTGCACGCGGGTGGGGCTCAGGTAGCGCTCGATGAGGTACCACTGGCGGATGCCCTTCTTCGTGGTATCGGCGTCAAAACTGATCCAGCGGCCTTCCATCTCCGGCGTCCAGTTCGTGTCCACACCGATCACCGTGTTGCCCCCCTCCACGCGGGCGGCGCCGGCGGTGTATTGCTGCGTCAGGTTCACGATGCCCCGCGCCCCGGCGACGGTGCCGATCTCCCGTCCCACCGCCAGGAAGGTCGTTCCCGCCTTCGCGTCCGCGCCCAGCGTCGTCCGGTTCGCGCTCAAGCGGCGGGTCATGTGCAGGCTGAAGAATTCCGTGCCCTCATCGCCCCCGGTGCGGTTTTGCCCGTGCTGCTCGCCAGCCATGTGTAGAAACACATTGTCGCCCAGGCCGTAGTTATACATGAAGGTCAGGTAGGGCGAGTGCTGCCCCGGCGTGTAGTTGAACTGGTGGATATCAATGCCGTTGTAGGTGTTCTTCCCGTTCTCGCGCTCGATGGTCCAGTTGCGCGGGTAGGCGTTCAAGCCGCCGGCGATGTTGTCCTGGTGGATCGTCATCGCGTTGACCATGTCCCAACTGTATTGCGGGGTCTTCACGCGGTTCTGGTTCGTCAGCATGAAGGCGCCCGTCTCGCCGCCCGGCTCGAAACTCGTTACCGTCGGGCGATACGGCGTGAACGCCGGGTCGGTGGTGTTCATGTCGTAGATTTTCGTGAAGGTCAGCGCCTGTCCGCTGTCGGTGATCGCCTTGCCGTCCGACGTGCCCAGCAGGTACAGGCCCTGCCCTTCCGGCTTCTCCGCAGGATTGCCCGCCGGGTTCACGGCGATCATCACCGGCGCCAGCCCCTTGTCGCTCCACGTCGTCTCCTTGCCCCCCGCCAGCAGCGCGCACGCCCGCCAGCCCACCGGCATCGCGGGCGTCGCCGTGCGGTAAAGGTAGTAGTATTCCGCGCCCGTCGGCGCCCATGCCAGGGTGTTTTCCGGCGTCTCGGCGCAGCCATCCACTTTTAATGGCCCTGCCACCGGCGACCATACGCCGCGGCCGTTGCGCGCCTGGAACCAGTAGTAGACGGTGGTCTCGCCCTTCGCGCCGATCTCCACGTTCGCCGTCCGCGGGGCGTCGCAGCGGCTAGTGAGGATGCCGTACTCCGCCGCGCCCGCCACCGGCGCCGGGGTCAGCACCACCGCGTTGTCGGCGGAGAGCACGTCCGGCGCGTTGGTCACCACCGCGGGATCGGAGTAGGCGCTGTGCCCGGATTTATCCCGCGCGAACGCCCAGTAATAGACCGTGCGCGTGCCCGGTTGACCCTTGATCTCCACCGTCGGCGGAGCGGGCCGCGCCAGCGGCGCCTGGGCGAGGGCGGCAAGACCGAGCAGGAGACAGCACAGCAACAGCGGCAGACGCATGACAGACCTCCGGAGGTTTCGCAAATGCGTAGACCCATGATATACCTGTTTCGGCGGTCTGAACAGCGCGACCGGGGGAGACCCCTCTTGTCGGCGGCGCGGGATGGCGCTATCATTCACCTATCATTGTCACGGAATGGAGGTTGCGATGCGTCGTGGGTTCACGTTAATCGAGTTGCTGGTGGTGATCGCTATCATCGCCATCCTGGCGGCGATCCTGTTCCCGGTCTTCGCGAAAGCGCGGGAGAAGGCGCGGCAGAACAGTTGCATGAGCAACCAGCGGCAGATCGCGCTGGCGATCATGATGTTCACGCAGGACCATGATGAGACCCTGCCGGAGGCCGCCACCGTCTGGCAGCGGCTGGAGCTGCCGCCGAAGATGTTCATCTGCCCCACGAAGGGGAGCCGGGTGGCGAACGCCTACGTCTACCATAATCTGGTGGCCGGGCTGGCGCTGGGCGACATCAAAGAGCCGGACACCGTCGTGCTCACCGCCGACGGCAAGCATACCGCCACCCCCGCCAATGGCTTCGCGCCCGCCACGCTGGACAACGTGCTGTATGATCCGGGCGATTACGACCTGCGGCACAGCGGCGGCGCCATCGCCAGCTACGTGGACGGCCACCTCGCCTGGGCGAAGACCCCGCCGGTGTACGCCGGTTACAATGCGGAATTCTACGAAGGAACCGCCCTCACCGGTATGCCGAAAGTGACGCGGTTTGATCAGCGCATCAGCTCGGCGGACTGGGCCGGCGGCAAGCCGGACCCGGCCATCACCACCGGCGCCTTCTGCGGGCGCTGGGAGGCGCGCATCAAGGTGCCGGGCGGCACCTACACCTTCACCGTCGGCGCGGACGACGATGGGCAGGCCTGGGTGGACGGCACGCAGGTCTACGCCGACTGGGACGGCACCGCCGGCGCCGGCACCGCCACCCCCATCACGCTGTCCGCCGGCTACCACCACCTGCGCGTGGAATATCGCGAAAGCGGCGGCGGCGTGAACCTCAGCGTCTCCGTCTCTCCCGCCTTCCCCCTCCTCACCACCCCGCCGGAGAGCGTGGTGCGGGTGCGGCTGAATTAGGGAGCGCGCGTCTCCGCATCATGGGCGGGCGGAAGGCGATGAACCTGCCGGAGGGAATAGCGTCTGTCAACACGCCGGCAAAGCGAGCGATAACTGCCCCCTCGCTGCTCATCGCGCCGGCGCGGACTGATGGCCGTGAAGGAGGAAGCCATGACGCATGCGGGTTCACGAGTTTGGTGGCGCGGGGCGTGCCTGCTGCTCACCGTCGCGGCACTCTGGCTCGTGCAGGAGCCCTCCGCCTGGGCGGCGAAAACCGGCACGTTATATGACCTGATCCAGCAGGGCACGGTCGAGGTGACCACCGCCGGGAGTGGGATTGAATCCGTCTCGGTGAAGGTGCGCCGGAAGGTTGCCGAGCCGGTGACCGTCCAGGTGCCGGTGGGCACGTTTTTTGTCTCCGGCAACGCCGGGTCGCAAAACATGGTCACGGTCGGTTCGACCAGCGTGACGTTGACGGATGATAATTGGCGCACCATCTCGGTGCCCGCCGCCTGCGCCAATCGGACGCGCGATATTCCCGGTGGCAAAGATACTTTCACGGTGCAGCAATCCCCCCAACACGCGGATTTGGCGAAGGTCATTCCCTTGATGGAAAAGGACCGGGTCAGTTACGCCGTGAAGCAGGCCGCCGTCTGGATCATCACCGACAATGCGACGTATGCCGATCTGGGCATCCTCATCTCGCGCCGGGTGGGGTCGTACGGCGGCGGCACGCGGGTCATCGGCGCGACTGAAGCCGCCCGCGCGATGAAATATTGCGCCGATGCCGGTGTGGATATCACAAAGAAAGCGATTTGGCGAGACCGGGATACCATCGGAAATTCCGTGGGGAATGGCCCATTGGAAGAGTGGGTGTTGTATGATAGCGTGGGTTATCTGGCGGTCACCACCACGCCGCCGGGCGCGGTCGTCTCGGTGGTTGATGGGCCTACCGGAGGGACATCCCCCTGCCGACTGACGGTGAAATGTCGCACCGGTCAGCCGCGCGCCGTACTGGTGCAGGTGTCTCTGCCGGGATATCTGCCGCAATACGCGAAGCTGACCGTGACAGCGGGAGCGGAGACCCCCTGTGCCCTCACCTTGACCCCCATGCCGGTGATCCCCGCGGGCGCGAAGCTCGGCGAGGAACGCACCAACCCGCTGGACGGCGCCGCCATGGTCTGGGTGCCGGCGGGCGAGTTCCTGATGGGGAACACGGATAATGAAGGCGAGAGCAATGAGCGTCCCCAGCACCGCGTCTACCTGGACGGCTACTGGATCTACAAGTACGAGGTGACGGTGGCGCAATACCGGGCGTTCTGCGCGGCCACGGGGTGGGCGCTGCCGCCCTTCCCGTCGGGCCATAGCTGGAAGGGCAAGGCGGGCTGGGCGGACCCGGCGCTGCAAAACCACCCCATCGTCAACGTGACCTGGCACGACGCGACAGCCTACGCCGCCTGGGCGGGCGCGCAGTTGCCGACGGAGGCGCAATGGGAGAAAGCGGCGCGGGGGACGGAGGGGCGTATCTATCCGTGGGGGAACGCCTGGGACCTGGCGAAGTGCGCGAACGATGCCAACTCGGACAGCAAGGGCATCAGCACCTGGCCGGTGGGGAGCTTCCCGGCGGGCGTAAGCTGGTGTGGGGCGCACGACATGGCGGGCAACGTGTGGGAGTGGTGTGCGGATTGGTATGACGCCGGTTACTACAAGACGGCCCCCACCCGTAACCCGACGGGTCCGGCGACGGGCACCTACCGTGTGCTGCGGGGCGGCTCGTGGGACGACGGCATCGAGTACGGCTGCCGCGGCGCGTGCCGCAGCTACAACGACCCGGGCTACTGGGGCTACGGCTTCGGGTTCCGTTGTCTCTCTCTCTCGCCAGGACCGTAAATTTCCCCGTATCCCATAGCGCCTTTTCCCCTTACGCGGGGGCAGGGATGCCCCCGCAATCCGCTAGGATGGCGGCGGCTGAGCCGCGGCGTTCCTACCCCACACACGCCACCGGCGCCCCACGTGGGGGCGCCGGTGGCTCTCGGCAGTATCCGGGCGCCGCGTTACCGTTCAGGGCCGGGCCGCAGCTCCTTCTCCACGTAGACGAGGAAGTCTTTGTTGGCGGCGGTTTTGTTGAGTCCGGTGAGCAGCAGCTCCAGCGCGCGGTCGGTCTCCAGCGAGTTGAGCACCCGGCGGAGCTGCCAGACGCGGCGCAGCTCTTCCTCGGTGAAGAGCAGCTCTTCGCGGCGGGTGCCGGAGCGCTTCACGTCCACGGCGGGGAAGACGCGGCGGTCGGCCAGGCTGCGGTCGAGCACCAGCTCCATGTTGCCGGTGGCCTTGAACTCTTCGAAAATCGCGTCGTCCATGCGGCTGCCGGTCTCCACCAGACAGGTGGCGATGATGGTCAGCGAGCCGCCGTGCTCGATGTTGCGCGCGGCGCCGAAGAAGCGTTTCGGGCGATAGAGCGCGCTGGGGTCGAGGCCGCCGGAGAGGGTGCGGCCGCTGGGGGTCACCGTCAGGTTGGAGGCGCGGGCGAGGCGGGTGAGCGAGTCGAGCAGCACCACCACGTCCATGCCTGCTTCCACCAGGCGCTTGGCGCGCTCCAGCACCATCTCTTGCACCTTCATGTGGTTTTCCGGCAACTCATCGAAGGTGGAGGCGGCCACCTGGGCGAGAGGCACGGAGCGCTTGATGTCGGTGACTTCTTCCGGGCGCTCGTCCACCAGCAGGATCATCAGCACCACTTCCGGGTTATTGGTGATGATGCTGTTGGCGATGGTCTTGAGCAGGGTGGTTTTCCCCGCCTTGGGCGGCGCCACGATGAGGCCGCGCTGGCCCTTGCCGATGGGCGCGACCAGGTCGATGACGCGCGCGGAGATGTTGCGCTGCTCCGTCTCCAGGCGCAGACGGTCGTCGGGGAAGACCGGCGTCAACTCGTCGAAATTGATGCGGCGCTTGGCGGTTTCCGGATTCTCCCCGTTGATGGCCTCGATGCGCAGCAGGCTGAAATAGCGCTCGCTGTCCTTGGGCGGGCGCACGGCGCCGCTGACCAGGTCACCGGTGCGCAGGTTGAAGCGCTTAATCTGCGACTGGGAGACGTAGACGTCATCCTGGCTGGAAAGGAAGCCGTGCACGCGCAGGAAGCCGAAGCCCTCGGGCAGGGTTTCCAGGATGCCGTCGCGGAAGAGCAGGCCACTGCGCTCCGCCTGCGTCTGCAGGATGCGCATGATCAGGTCCTGCTTCTTCAGCTTGTAGAACTCGGGGATGCCGAGTTCGCGCGCGATGACGTGCAGTTCCTGCACCGTGCGGCTTTCGAGCTCGGGCAGCTCATAGGAGACGGTCTCTTTGGTCTGGACTACTTCATCCACGGGTGTTCATACCTCTATCTAAGAATGGTGAGCGTCTCGGGTGCCCGACCGGGCACTCGGACATGCTCGTATGCGTTTCATCTGCTCGCGCAGGCCGGGCGCCGCGCCAACCGGAGTCTTCCTGTAGTGTAAACGCCCCCCGGCGGAGCACAACCCCGCGCGTGTGCGACTTAGCCGGCAACGGCGCCACCGCTGTCGCGATTTTGCCCACTCACAGGTTGGGCGGGGTATCGGGGCCGGCGTAAATTTCCGGCTTCAGCACGGCGATGCAGGTCAAATTGCGATAGCGCTGTGCGTAATCCAGCCCATACCCGACCACAAAGGCATCCGGCACGGTGAAGCCCAGGTATTCCACCTGCGCCTTGACCTTATGCCGGCTGGGCTTGCTCAGCATGGCGGCGACTTTCACGCTGGCGGGGTTGCGCGAGCGCATGTATTCGACCAGGTAGTTGAGCGTGAGCCCAGTGTCGACGATATCTTCCACGATCAGCACGTGCTTGCTTTCCACGCTCTGATCGAGGTCTTTCATGATGCGCACCACGCCGCTGGTGCTGGAGTAGGAGCCATAACTGGAGATGGCGACCAGGTCCATGGCCACCGGCACGGTGATGGCGCGCATGAGATCCGACAGGAAGATCACGGCGCCGTTGAGCACGCCGACGAGCACGATCTCCTTGCCGTCGTAATCGGCGGAAATCTGCGCGCCCAGCTCGGCCACGCGCCGGGTGATATCGTCTTCCGTATACAGGATGGTATCAAGATCGTCACGATACTGGATCGTCATAAGGGTCACTCCGCGAACTATTCCCATTCGATGGTGCCGGGCGGCTTGCTGGTCACGTCGTAGACCAGGCGGTTCACGCCCTTCACTTCGTTGATCAACCGGTTGCTGATTTTTTCCAGCACTTCATAGGGCAGGCGCGCCCAATCGGCGGTCATGGCGTCCTCGCTGGTCACCGCGCGCAGCACGATGGGATACGCGTAGGTGCGCTGGTCGCCCATGACACCGACCGAGTTCACGGGCAGCAGCACGGCGAAAGCCTGCCAGATCGAGCGGTAGTCCGGCAGTTTGCGGATCTCCTCCTGCACGCGCAGGTCGGCCTGCTGCAGCAGGGCCACGCGCTCGGCCGTCACCTCGCCGAGAATCCGGACACCCAGTCCGGGTCCGGGGAACGGTTGGCGGTCGAGCAGTTCGCCGGACATGCCCAGCACCCGGCCCACGGCGCGGACCTCGTCCTTGAAGAGTTCGCGCAGCGGTTCGACCAGTTCAAACTTCAGGTCCGGCGGCAGGCCGCCGACATTGTGGTGGCTTTTGATGGTCTGGCTGGGGCCTTGAGCGGGCTCTCGCTCTCGATGACATCGGGGTAGATCGTGCCCTGGCCGAGGAATTTGCAGTTCTGGAAAGCGCGCGCCTGCTCCGCGAACACCTCGATGAACTCGCGGCCGATGATTTTGCGTTTCCGTTCCGGG
>JAKPKV010000034.1 GCA_029553475.1 Armatimonadota bacterium | reverse complement strand
CTGGCCGTCGGCCGGCCCACCCGGAGTGCACGTGCTCTGGCGCGGCTGGCGTAAACTCCAGGCGATGGTGCAATATGCAGAACGTCTTACAGCAGTGTAACCGTTCGCCCTCCGAACCGGTACTTAGCCGTGCAGCTAAGCCGCTTAGGGGAGGGGGAGTGAGTGGAGAGATGAGCGCCGAAAGTGAGACCATACATGCCCATCACCCCGAAAGAACTCTATCCCTGGTGCGCGCTTCCGTATGACCGGCTTGCCACGCACCCCGACCGCAAGGTGCCCTTCCGCCTGGTGGCGGATTCGGCGGCGATGGGGGCGGTGATGGCGCGGGAGCTGGTGGATGAGATTGCGGCGCGTACCGCGCGGGGTGAGGCCACGCGCGCCATCATCCCCTGCGGGCCGGCGTGCTGGTATAAGCCCTTCGCCGAGCTGGTGAATGCCGAGCGGGTGAGCCTGCGCCGCCTGGAAGTCTTCCACATGGACGAGTGCCTGGACTGGCAGGGGCGCGAGCTGCCGCGCGCGCATCCCTACTGCTTCCGCGGCTTCATGGAGGCACATTTTTACGCGCCGGTGGCCCCCGACCTCGCCGTGCCGGAGGCGCAGCGCCACTGGCTGACCGCGCACAACATCCCGGAGGTGCGCGCGGCGATTGACGCGGCGCCCATTGACATCACGTACGGCGGCTGGGGGCAGGACGGGCATATCGCCTACAACCAGACGCGCCGCCACCCCTACAGCGCGCTCACCCTCGATGACCTGCGCGCGGCGAGCATCCGCGTGCAGGACAACAACCCGGATACCATCATCGCCCTCGCCCAACGCACCTTCGGCGCCGCGTACCAGTTCGTGCCGCCGATGTCGGTGACGCTGGGCATCCGCGAGTGCCTCTCGGCGAAGAAGGTGCGGGTCTTCAGCGACACCGGCGCCTGGAAGGCCACCGCGCTGCGCGTCGCCCTCTTCGGCCCGCTCACCGTCGAATACCCCATCACCCTGCTGCAGGAACACCCGGACGCCCTCATCACTGCCACCGTGGCGACGGCGACCCACCCGCTCAGCGAGCACCCGGAGTGGGACCTGGGGCTGTGAAGATGTTCACCGCAGAGGACGCGGAGAGGGCAGCGGAGTATTTTCTCGTCGTGTAGGTGACCCACACGGCTCGCGGTTTCGGTGTATAATTCTATTACAGGAGTCTGCCGATGAGCTACCCCCAACCGCATGATCGGCGTTGCGATGAACGGGTCTACTTCGACGACAATGCCGTGCGCCCGCTGGTGTGCCTGGCGTCCGGCGAGTATGCCGTTGCCGATTTAAGCCGCGGCGGCGTGCGCTTCCTCCCGCGCGGCCTCCCCGGTTTTCTCCTCGGTCAGCGGTTAGCCGCCAACATCACCTTTCCGAACGGTGAGGCGATTCTCGCCAGCGGCACGGTCCACCGCATCGGGCAGGACGGCGTGGTGATTCGCTTCACCAATACCTTGCCCGTCCCCCTCCGCATGAATGATTAACGCGTTCGGCCTTCCCGCAACGAGGCCCGGCGTCCCGTGTCGAAAACAACGTGTTTCGTCCGGTGAAAGGGGATACGCATGCGTTTTTGGTCTGCCGGTCTCAGCCTGCTCCTGCTGCTCTGTGGCCTGACGGCGGTCGCCCAGCAGGGCAAACCGCTGCACACCTTCACCCTGCGTGAGATTTTCGGCGTGACGCACCCGCGCCAGATCGTAGATTTCGACCTGCCCGCGCCGGTGGACGCGCGCAGCAGTTACCTGCTGGATGCCGAGAACGTCGAAGTGCCGTATCAACTGCTCGAAGGGGGGAAGCGGCTCGCGGTGCAAACCGACCTGCCCGCCGGGACGACGAGGACGTGGTCGCTGTATGGCGGGCGCGCGCCGAAAGCGGCGGCCGGCCTGACGGTGGTGAAGACGCCGGACTATTATGAGATCGTCGGCGATCTGGCCGGGGTGCGCATCCCCGTGCCGCCGGCGACGCTGGCGCCCACCCCCGCGCCGGTGGCGGGCATCCGCCTGCGCGACGGGGCGTGGACGGGGGCCGGCGCGGCGCTCTCGCTGCCCGCCAAGGCGATGACCGTGACCTTCACGGAACGCGGCCCGCTGAAGGTGGTCGCCGCAGTGCGCTACACCTTCGACCGGCCGGAAAAGCGCGCCTACGACGGCCGCCCGCTCATTCCCGCCGGCGAGGGAGTCTACACCTCGACCATCACCGTGGAGCTCGGACAGCCATCGGTGATGTTCGAGGAAGAATCCGATTGCGACCTGTCCTACTCCCTCAACCTCACCGAGGGTTTGCAGCCCACCCAGGCGCGCTATCGCGGACACCACGCGAACTCGAAGGCGGCGGGCTACGAGGCGGATGGCCGGCAGTATCGTCAGTGGCACGAGCGCCCGGGCCTGGACGCCTTCGTGGATTTCGCCTATGACGTGCCGCGCCGCTATCCGAAGCTGGCCATCTGGGACCCGTGGATCACCGACAGCGGCTGGTACTGGCAGTTTTATCACGACAAGGCGCCGGAGGCCGCCAACCTGTGCGGCATCTTCGCCGGCCGGGCCTCGCGCGCCTACCGTACCACGTGGAGTGGGGTGAACCTGTTCACCGCGCCGCAGGGGGTGACCGACCTCACCACCCAGACCGATGCCGCCGGCAATCTGCACGCCGTGTATCACAGCGGCGACGAGCTCTGGTACGTGCGCTTTGACCCGGCCCTCGTGCCCGGCGCGCCGGTGAAAGTGGCCGCGGGGCTGGTGAACCCGGACCTGCTGGTGCGCGAGGACGGCGGCGTGTTGGTGGCGGCGTGCGCGGCGGGGAGTAACGCCGTCATGCTCGCCGAGCGCGGGGCGAACGGCGCGTTCACCGTCAAACCGGCGGCCTTCGTGGACGGCGAGACGTTGAAAGTGTCGCAGCCGTACGTGTATCAGGCGAGCAGCGGCGGCACGGACTACCTCTTCCTCTTCGGCGGCATGCAGGAGACCGCCGGCGGATTGCTCTTCTCCCGCCGGCGCGGCGCGGCGGCCTTCACCCTGCGGGAGACGGTGCGGCAGGCCGCCGGCCATCGCCAGGTGGCGCGGCCCATCTTCACCCGGCTGCCGGACGGCGGGGTGGGGCTGCTCTTCACCCGCGATCAGTACGTCGAGACCGCCTGGATCGCCCCCGGCGGGGAGCATTTCGCCGGCACGGCGACGCAGCAGCGGCTCTTCAATAACGAGAAGACGCGCCTGCTCAATTTCGGCGCGGCGCTGGATGCGCTGACGGGCGCGGCGGTGGTGGGGGATAACCGCGGCACGCTCACCTACCTGGGGACGGATGGCACGATCATCACCTCGCCGCCGCTCACCTCCGCCAATCACCACGGGCAGGGGCCGAATCGCCGCACGGCGGCGATGGCGGCGGACGGCACCGTGCTGGCGGTGCACAACGACACCGTCTTCCTGCTGGCGAACGGCGCCTGGAGCGCCTTCGCGCCGGGCAACGCGCTGAAGCTGGTGGGCGCGCGCGTGCATTACAGCAAAGCGGCGAACCAGTTCACGCTGATCGGGCGCAAAGACGGCATGCTGACGGCCTATACCTGGAAGCCCGGCGAGGCGGCGCCGCAACTGGCGCGGCAACTGCCGGAGACCGACCGGCGCGCGATGGGCCTCACGATCACGCTGGAGCGCGGCCATGACCATCCCGCCGGGCGGAACCTGTGGACGGACCGCGTCCGCTTCGCCTGGGGGCTGTTCACCGGCACGAAGGCCGATCTCGCCGATCCCTATCAGATCCAGCCCATCGCCCGGCAGATGAACGTGCACGCGGGCATCAACCTGACGAAGATCAGCCGCATCCAGCTTGACTACCCGGACACGAAAGCCGGGTACGGGTCGCCATTCATGCCGCGGACGGCGGTGGCGGCGATGATCGAGACGCTGCAGGCGGACCGGCGCGGTCCCCACGGCGGCGGTTTTCACCAGTATCTGTTCAATACCGAGCCGGGGTCCCGCGAGCTGGTGACGATGTGGGCGGACCCCACCGGACAGCAAAACAGCAAAGCGGTGACAGGCGTGCTGGAAACGGCGACCGCGCTGCTCAACGCGTTCGTGAACCGCGACGGCATCTACGAGATGGCCACCCACTACTGGCACGGTGGGCTGGCGATGAACCGCATCGGCATCTGGGGCGACCAGGCGCTCGCCAGCCCGTTCACCGCGCCGGAGGACCGCGCGAAGGTGAAGGCGGCGCTGGCGCTCTTCGGCGACATCCTCTGGGACGACGATTTCGTGCCGCTCTCCGTCAGCGCCGGCGTGAACCTGGGCACGGAGAACATGCCGGTGCAGCAGATCGGCTACCGGCGCTTCTACGCCATGCTGCTGAGCGAGCACCCGGCGATGCGGGCGCGCACGACCGCCGTGCGCGAGGGGGCGCTGCGGACGGTGCGCCAGATCGTCAACGAGCACGGCGCGGAGATCGGCTGCGTCCACTATATCGGCGCCTCTTTCGCGCCCACCCTCATCACGCTGCTGCAGATCAAGCAGCTCGGCGAGATGGATCCGTTCAAGGAGGAGCCGCGGCTGGCGAAATTCGCCGATTTCTTCATGCATTTTCAGACGCCGCCGGAGATCCGCTTCGGGCCGCAGCGGAAGAATATCTCCACCGGCGACGGCCCCACGGAATCCTCCGAGATGCTCGGCATGCTCGGCACCGGCTTCCGCGATGCCGACCCCGACCTGGCGGCGAAGCTGATGTGGTCGTGGCACGCCGGCGGGAAGGTGCACTCCGGTTTCTTCGGCAGCTCGCTGCTGATGATAGACGAGGGCGCGCCGACGCAAGACCCGCGGCTCGGCAGCGCCAACTTCCCCGGCTACTACTCCGTGCTCCGGCATGGCTGGGGCACGCCGAACGAGACGGCGCTGTGGTTCCTCAACGGCGATTTCTACCGCGATCACCGCCATCACGACCGCGGCGCGGTCATCATGTATGCGCTGGGCGTGCCGCTGTCGCTGGACTGGGGGCCGCAGTACGCGCCGCACACCGCGGGCGGCATCATGCACAGCGTGGTGTTGCCCGAAGACCGGCTCGGTCAGCCGTGGGATCAGGACGTGAAGGACCTGAATGGCGGCGGGTCCTGGGGGAGTTCGATGAACGAGGCGTTCGCCGCCTTCCGCGCCTCCGCCTTCTCGCGCGGGAAGATGACCAGCGGCGGCACGAGCTGGACGCGAGAAACCTATTCGCTGCACCCGAACGCAGCGTATCCCCTGCTGCTCATCCGCGATACCTTCGCCGGGGAGGGCGCGGCGGCGCCGAAGGTCTTCACCCTCAACCTGATGGCGGAGGGCGCGGTGCAGACCCCCGCCGGGCCGATGACGCCGCCGCTGCGCACCTGGGGCGACGGTTATGATACCAAAATCACGCACGAATATCCCTCCGCCGGTCAAGTGTTCACCCTGCAGCCGGGCATCAACCGCCTGGGGTTCACCGGCGTGCAGTTCGGCACGGCGGCGAAACCGGCCATCGCCATTGATTTTGACCTGTATACCATCGGCGATGAGGCGCGGCAGGCGCATATCGGCAACTGGGCGGATAACTGGGTCGGCGGCGCGGCGGGCGATTTCCAGCGCGCCAACGGCAAGCCGTACGAAGAGCGCCAGCACATCCTGCGCATCAAAGGCACGGGGGCCTTCACCACGCTCATCCTGCCGTGGCGCAAGGGACAACCGCGCGAAACGACGGTGGAGCGCCAGGCCGACCGTGTCACGATGACGGCCGGCGATGAGCAGATCACCGTCAATGAGCGGTGGTATCGCTACGCATCGCCGCTGAAGCAGGTCTATACCTTCTTCGGCGATCCGGCCGCGCCGGAAGCGTTCATGGACTTCGGTCCCGTCCGCATCGGTGGCGCCGGCGAGATGGTGATCGAAGGGAATACCGCCACGCTCACCTGTGCCGGGACCCCCGGAACACGGAGCTTCTCACTGCCCGGCGCGTGGACGCGCAAAGATCCGCAGGCGCCGCTCAAACAGGTGGACGGCGCCTGGGTGCTCGACTACCCCGGCGGGGCGGCGATGACGGTGGTGCTGGAGCGGCGGTAAGATGATGGGCGGGCGATCCTGATAACATCGAGACGACGCCGGGGGGAAGTGATCGCATGTCGTGTGTGAAAGACAGTCGTTCTCACGCACACGACGGATGAGACTTCCCCCCGGAGTCGGCCCGCGGAGACGCTCGCCCGCCCGAAGCATCGTCGCGTCTGTGCTGCGGGCAGGCCCGATCGCTGCGGAGTACAACTCCGCGGCCCCAGTGTGGGCGGAGTGCAAGAAACCAGGTATAGCGGGTCGTCGCCGTTGCACCGTGCGCTGTAGTCCGCGCCCTCCGTGGCGCGTGTGACCAACATGCGCACCTGTGTCCGATACCACCTCCATCGGGCACGGGGTAGCAATGCGTCAACACGCGCCGCGGAGGGCGCGGACTACCCCGGACTGGTTTGCTACACAGAGTACATCGTGATGGCCCACTACACCTGGTTCCTGGTTTGCAGCGCGCCCCTTGTATCCCGCGCCCCCTCCCTCGCCGACAGCTTCCGCGGAGACCCCCATCCCGCCTAGGCGTCACGCTAGGGTTCGCATATCCTTCGTACTCGTGCTCATCGGAGCGCGGACATCCTGTCCGCCCGCAGCTGATTTCGAGTATGAGTACGAGTACGAGCACGAGTATGAAACGAGCGCTGGCGCTCTGATGACGCATATGCCCCCCATCCTGTCAACCTCTTGACAACCGCAGAGAGTAGTATATACTGAGTGAGTACTCACTTACAGAAGGCGGCCGGCATGGGGAGGGCGGGAAGACGGACGCGGAAGACGGCGGAGGCGCGGCGGGAGGAGATTCTCGCGGCGGCGATGCGGCTGTTCGCGCGCCAGGGATATGCCCGCACGACGACGAAGGCAATCGCGCGGGAAGCGGGCATTTCCGAAGGGACGATCTACAAGCATTTCGCCAGCAAGCAGGAGATCCTCTTCGCCTTCTCCGTGCCGGCCATCATCACCCCGCTGCACGAGCTGCTGGAGCGCATGGCCGAACAGGATGACTTGACGGTGCTGCGCGCGATCATCCACAATCGCTTCGCGCTGTGGGACGCGTGGCGCGACGTGCTGCGCGCGGTGATGAGCGAGGCGTTCTTCAACGCGGAGCTGGCGGCAGCGTTTTACCAGCATGTCGCGCGCGCCGGCCTCAGCCTGTTGGAGGCGTTCATCACCCGCGGCATCGCCGAGGGGCGCTTTCGTCCCGTGCGCGCGGCGGTCGTCTCCCGCTCGCTGCTCGGCATGCTGATCGCGCATTTTCTCCTCTGGGACGGCGTGCTCGGCGGCCAGCACGCCGGCATTGCCCGCGATGAGCTGGTTGATGAGCTCGCGCTGTTGTTGTACCACGCCCTGCGGCGGCATCCCGAACTCCCGGAGGCGACGCCATGAACCGCATCCCGCTCTCCCTGCTGGCGCTGCTACTGCTCGTGCCCGCCTGGGGCCAGCAGGAGGCAGCAGTGCCGCTCACGCTGGAGGACGCGCTGGCGCGGGCGTGGGCGCATCAGCCGGCGATGAGCGAGGCGGCGGCGCGGGCGGCGGGTGCGGACGCCGTCGCGGCGCGCAGCCGCGCCAGCCAGCGGCCGCAGCTACGCCTCGATTCACGCTATGCCGTGACCAGCGAGGTGCCGGAAGTGGCGGTGCCGTTGTTCAACACGGCGGTGGCGCTGGGCGAGAAGACGAACTGGGTCACCACGCTGGGGGCATCGCAGGTGCTCTATTCCGGCGGCCGGCTGGAGGGAGCGGCGCGGCAGGCGGACAGCCTGGCGCGGGCGGCGGAGATGACGCGGGCGCGCGTCAATCAGCAGGTACGCTTCGAGACGACGCGCGCCTTTTATACCCTGCTCGCGGCGCAGCAGGAGCGCGCGGCAGCCCTCCAGACGCTGACCGCGGCACAGAAGCACTTGCGGGCGGCGCAGGCGCGGCTGGAGGCGCGCGCGGCGCCCCGGTACGACGTGCTGCGCGCCGAAGTGCAGGTCGAGGAAGCGCGGCAGGAGCTGGTGCGCGCGGAGTCCGGCCTGGCTGTCGCGCACGCGGCGGTGCTGCGCGCGCTGGGCGAAACGCAGGGCCGGTATCAGGCGGTGGACGGCGCGACGCCCGCGCCGATGGCGCCGCCATCGGTAGCGCAGGCGCTCGCCGAGGCGTATGGGCGGCGTCCTGAATTGCAGGCGGCGGAGTGGCAGCTTCGCGCCGCCGAAGGCGCGGTGCAGGCCGCGAAGGGCGAGCGCCGGCCGACGCTCAGCTTGGCAGGTGAGTATCAGATCGCTTCGCCGCAGACGCCGCTGCACCTCACCAGCTGGACGGCGGCGCTCTTTGCCGGACTGCCGATCCTCGACGGCGGCGCCGCGCGGGCGAAGCTGCGCGAGGCGGAAGCGCTGCGCGACCAGTCCGCCGCCGCGCGGGAGAGCCTGCGCGTGGCCATCGCCGCCGAGGTGCGCGCGGCGCTGGCGCGGGTGGAATCGGCGCATGAGCAATATGCCGTCGCGCAAAAACGGCTGGCACTGGCGGAGGAGACGCGGCGCATCGCGGACGTGCGCTATCGCGAGGGCGTCGGGACGCCGGTCGAAGTGGCGGACGCCCAATCGGTGCTCGCCCGCGCCCGCCAGGGGATGACGCGCGCGATGACCGACTGGCAGATCGCCCGGGCGGAGCTGCGGTACGTGATGGGAACGGAGGATTGAGATGACACCTCGTGCCCGTATCATCCTGATGGTGCTGATGCTGGCGCTGGTCGCGGGCGGCATCTGGCGCTACGCGGCTGCGCGCCGGGGCGCCGCGGTGACGGGTATCCCCGGCAACGGCATCATCGAGGCCACCGAGATCGAGGTGAGCAGCAAAGTCGCCGGGCGCATCCTCACCCTCTCCGCCGACGTGGGCGACGACGTGCAGGGCGGCGAGCTGCTCGCGACGCTGGACAGCGGGGAGCTCGCCGGGCAGGTGGAGGCGGCGGAAGGCAATCTGCGGGCGGCGGAGGCGGCGTTGAACGAGCTCACCGCCGGCACGCGCGTCGAGGAGATCGCCCGGGCGCGGGCGCAGCGCGACGCAGCGGAGGAAGTGCTGGCGGCGGCGCGTGCCCGGCGGGAGCTGGTCTACGCCGGCGCCCGGCCCGAAGAGGTGGCGCAGTTGCGCGGCGCGCTGGCGCAGGCGGAGGCGCGGCTCGCGCTGGTGAAGGACGGTCCGCGCGCGGAGGAGGTGGCGCAGTTGAAGGCGGCGCTGGACGCCGCGGAAGCCCGGCAGGCGCTCATAAATGAAGGGCCGCGCCGCGAGACGATCGCCGTGCTGGAAGCAAACCTGCGCGCGGCGGAGGCGCGGTACGCGCTGGTGAAGGACGGCCCGCGCAAGGAGACCATCGAGCAGCTTGCCGCGGCGGCGAACGCGGCGGCGGCGACGCTGGCGGACGCGGAGACCGAGCTGGCGCGCGCGGAACGGCTGGAAGCGCAGGGCGCCCTCGCCGGGCAGGCGGTGGATCAGGCGCGCACCCGGCGCGCGGTGGCGGCGGCGCAACTGCGGGCGGCGCAGGAGCGGCTGGCGGAGGCGAAAGCCGGCGCGCGCCCCCAGGAAATCCAGGCCGCGCGGCAGGCGGCCGAGGCGGCGCAGGAGCGGCTGGCGGAAGCGAAAAACGGCGCCCGCCCCCAGGAACGCGCGGAAGCGGCGGCGCAGGTGGAGATCGCCCGCAAGCGCTATGAAGCGGCGAAGAGCGGCGCGCGCCCCCAGGAAGTGGCGGAAGCGCAGGCCGCCGTCGCCATCGCCCGCGAACGGCTGCGGGCGGCGCTGAACGGGGCGCGCCCGCAGGAGCGGCGCGAGGCGGACCGGGCGGTGGAGCAGGCGCGGGCGCAGGCGCGCGCGGCGGGGGCGGCGCTCGACCTCGCGCAGGCCGGCGCCCGCCCACAGACCATCGCCGCCGCCCGCGCGCGGGTCGCGAGCGCGAAAGGGGCGCTGAAAACCGCCCTCGCCACCGCGGGGCAAACGGCGATCCTCACCCCCGCCGACGGCCGGGTGACGCTGCGCGCCGCCGAAGCCGGCGAGCTGGTCACGCCCGGCATGCCCATCGTGAAAATCGCCCGGCTTGACCGCGTCTGGCTGCGCGTCTACGTGCCGGAGCCGCTGATCGAAAAAGTGACGATCGGCCAGGCCGCGCGGGTGACCACTGACGCCGGCACCGCCTTCAGCGGCACGGTGACGGCAATCGCCGAGGAGCCGGAATTCACGCCGAAGAACGTCCAGACGAAGGAAGAGCGCGTCAAGCTCGTCTTTGGCGTGAAGATCGAAATCGAGAATCCGGATCGCATCCTGAAGCCGGGCATGCCGGCGGACGCGGTGATCGCGGTGAAGTAATCAGCTTGTAGGGAATGCCCGCCGTGGCATTCCCGACCGTCTGGACGATATCGTTTGGTCGCGGACGCAACCGCGCACCGCTTCGGAAATGCCACGGCGGGACATTCCCTACAAGACGCTTGAGTTGATACGAAGAACACGGTACAACGTGATGACTCACTAGAACTACTTACGACTTACTTTCCTTCTCAGCGACCATGACCGACATAGCCATCGAAATCCAGGGCTTGCGCAAGACCTACGGCGAACTCGTCGCGCTGGCGGGGTTATCCCTTGCCGTGGCGCGGGGCGAGGTGTTCGCGCTGCTGGGGCCGGATGGGGCGGGGAAGACCACCACTATGCGGCTGCTGGCGGGCATCCTCGCGCCGTCGGGCGGGTCGGCGCGGGTGCTGGGGCTGGATGTCTTCCGGCAGGCGGAGGGCTTGAAGCGGCGCATCGGCTACATGCCGCAGCGCTTCGCCCTGTACGGCGACCTCACCGTGGCGGAAAACCTGCGCTTTTTTGCCAGTATCTACGGCGTGCCGCGGGCCGAGCGGCTGGCGCGCGAGGCGGAGCTGCTGGAATTCAGCCGGCTGGGGCCGTTCCGCGACCGGCTGGCAATGTATCTCTCCGGCGGCATGAAGCAAAAGCTGGCGCTGGCCTGCACGCTGATGCATAGCCCGGAGGTGCTCTTCCTCGATGAGCCGACGGCCGGCGTGGACCCCGTCTCCCGGCGGGAATTCTGGCGCATCCTCTATCGGCTGGCGGGCCAGGGGGTGACGCTCTTTCTCAGTACGCCGTATATGGACGAGGCGGAGCGCTGCGCGCGGGTGGCGATGCTGGACCGCGGCGGGCTGGCGCTGTGCGGCACGCCGGGGGAGCTGAAGGCGGGCCTGCGCGGCGCCATACTGGAGGTGATCGCCGAGCCGCCGCGCGAGGCGAAGGCGCGGCTGGCGGCGCTGCCCGGCGTGCGGGACGTGCACATCTTCGGCGAACGCCTGCACGTCTGGCTGGAGACGCCGGACGCGGAGGCGACGGTGGCGGCGGCGCTGGACGGGCTGACGCTCATCGCCCTGCGCCGCATCGCGCCGGGGTTGGAGGATGTCTTCAACGCGCTGGCGGCGGGGGAGGGGGAGGCATGACGCGCACGCGCGGCGAGGCTGCCGTGACCATCAGCGGGCTGGTGAAGACGTTTGGGCGCTTCACCGCGGTGGATCAGATCTCGCTGACGGTGGGACGGGGGGAGATTTTCGGCTTCCTGGGGGCGAACGGCGCGGGGAAATCCACCACCATCCGCATGCTCTGCGGCATCCTCGCCCCCACCGCGGGTAGCGGCACGGTGGCGGGGCTGGACATCGTGCGCGAGACGGAGCAGATCAAAACGCGCATCGGCTACATGAGCCAGCGCTTCTCGCTCTACGACGACCTCACCGTCACGGAGAATATCGAATTTTTCGGCGAGATTTACGGCGTATATGGCGCGCGCCTCGCCCGGCGCACGGCGTGGATCCTCGCGATGGCGAACCTGCGCGAGCGCCAGGACAGCCTCACCGGCGAGTTGGCGATGGGGTGGAAGCAGCGGCTGGCGCTGGGCTGCGCCATGGTGCACGAACCGGAAATGCTGTTCCTCGATGAACCGACGGCCGGCGTGGACCCGGCCTCGCGCCGGCGTTTCTGGGAGCTCATCTACGCCGCCGCCGAGCAGGGGGTCACGATCTTCGTCACCACGCACTACATGGATGAGGCGGAGCACTGCGACCGCCTCGCCCTCATGCATCGCGGCCGCATCATCGCGCTGGGCACGCCGGCCGAGTTGAAGGACGGCTATATGGCCGGCACGCTGCTGGAGGTGCGGGCGGAGCCGGTGATGGCGGCGCTGGAACGGCTCTCCAGCCTGCCGGCCGTGCGCGAGGTGGCGCTGTTCGGTTCGGCGCTGCACGCGGTGGTCGGCGGCCCGGACGAAGCGGATGATGTCCGGGCCGCGCTGGACGCCGCCGGCATCCGCGTCGAGCGCCTCGCGCCGGCGCGACCGTCGCTTGACGATGTCTTCGTGGCCCTCATCGAGCAGGCGGAGAGGGGGGCATGATGCTGCTGCGCACCTGGATGATCATGTGGAAGGAGTTCCGGCAAATCGCCCGCGACCCGCGTATGCTCGCCGTGGTGGTGGCGTTGCCGACGTTCATGATCCTCCTGTATGGCTACGCCATCAACCTAGACGTGCGCGCCGTGCGCATGGCGGTCTACGATCAAAGCCGCAGCCCGCAGTCGCGCGAGCTGGTGAACGCCTTCGCGCGCAGCGGCTACTTCCGCGTCATCGCCTATCCCGGCAATGACCGCGAGGTGACGGCGCTGCTCGACGGCGGGCGGGCGCGCATGGTGCTGATCATCCCCGCCCGCTTCGCCCGCCGGCTGGCTGACGGCGAGACGGCGCCGGTCCAGGTCCTGATGGACGGCGCCGATTCCACCACCGCCAGTACGGCGCTGGGCTACGCGGCGGACATCCTGCAGCAATACTCGTCACACGTGGCGCTGGAGGCGGCACGCCGCGCCGGCCTCACCGCGCCGGCGACGGGGCAACCGGTGGAGAATCGGGCGCGCTACTGGTACAACCCGGAGCTGCGCAGCAATCATTTCACCATTCCCGGTCTCATCGCCGTCATCCTCATGATGCTGGCGGCGCTGCTCACCTCGGTGACGGTGGTGCGCGAGCGCGAGCGCGGCACTATCGAGGGTCTGCTGGCGTCGCCGGTGCGCCCGCTGGAGCTCATGCTCGGCAAGCTGGCGCCCTACGTCCTCATCGCCTTCGGCGACGTGCTGCTGGTGATGGCGGTGAGCGCCGTCGTCTTTCACGTGCCGCTGGTGGGCAGTCCGGCGTTGGTGCTGGCGCTCGCCGGCATTTTCGTCATCGCGGCGCTGGGCATCGGGCTGCTCATCTCCACGGTGGCGCCGACCCAGCAGGTGGCGATGGTGGCGGCGGTGATGGCCACCCAGTTGCCCACCGTGCTCCTCTCCGGTTTCATCTTCCCCATCAGCAGCATGCCGCAGGCCGTGCAACTGTTGACCGCTCTCATCCCCGCCACCCACTTCATCCGCATCCTGCGCGGCATCTTTTTGAAAGGCAACACGCTGGCCATCCTCTGGCAGCCCGCCCTCGTGCTCGCCGTCATCGCGGTGGCGATGGTGCTGCTGAGCGCGAACCGGTTCCGGAGGACGTTATGAACCTCCATCGCATCCTGCGTCTCATGAAAAAAGAGCTCATCCAGATACGGCGTGACCGGCGGATTCTCGCGTTCCTCTTCGTCGTGCCGGTGGTGCAGTTGTTTCTCTTCGGCTACGCGGTGAGCACGGATGTCAATCACGTCGCTATGGCGGTGCTGGATGAAGACCGCACGGCGGAGAGCCGCGCGCTCATCCGGCGCTTCACCGCGTCGGGCTACTTTGACCAGGTGGCCTACCTGTCCGGGCAGCGGGAGATTGACGCGCTGCTCGACGCCGGACGGGCGGCGCTGGTGTTGCGCGTGCCGCGCGGCTTCGGGCATGCCCTGGCGCGCGGGCGCGGCGCGGAGATTCAGACCATCCTCGACGGCGCCGACTCGCGCATGGCGCGGGTGATTGCGGGATACACGAACGGGGTGCTGCGGGTCTACGGGGGCGAGATTGTGCAGACGCGCGCGCCGCGCGCGCGGCTGCCGGCGGTGGATGGGCGCGTCCGCGTTTGGTACAACCCGGAGCTGAAGAGCGTGTATTTCATGGTGCCGGGGGTGCTCTGCATGGTCCTCTTCCTCATCACCATGCTGATGACCGCGCTGGCCATCGTGCGCGAGCGGGAGATCGGCACGCTGGAGCAACTGGTGGTGACGCCCCTGTCCGCCGGCGAGCTGATGCTGGGGAAAACGCTGCCGTTCCTGCTCATCGGCCTTATTGAGATCGTGCTCACCCTGCTCACCGCCATCCTCATCTTCCGCGTCGAGGTGGCCGGCAGCATCCCGCTGCTTTTTGCGCTCAGCGCCCTCTTTCTCATGACCTCGCTGGGGCTGGGCATCTTCATCTCCACCATCTCGAAGACGCAGCACGAGGCCACCCTCTCCAGCTTCCTCTGCTTCATGCCGTTCATCCTGCTCTCCGGCTTCATCTTCCCGGTGGAGAATATGCCGGCGGCCATCCAGGGGGTCACCTATCTCATCCCGCTGCGCTACTTCCTGGAAATCGTCCGCGGCATCTTCCTGCGCGGCGTGGGGATGGACGTCCTCTGGCCGCAGGTGATCGCGCTGGCGGTCTTCGGCATCGCGATACTCTCGCTGGCGGCGGCGCGATTCAGCAAACGGTTGGGATGAGAAGGTATCATCCGCGCGGCGACGCACTCACCCCCATTTCACCGCACAACATGCCGCCGGCCTTGTCTTTCATGTCCGAGTAAGGGTTCCGTCACCTGGTTTTCATGTTGGTGTTGACCGGGTATAGGTAGAAACAGCCCCGCCGGAGTCGGGGCAGGAGCCGCGGCATGCCCGGACCGCGGCCGAGACCCCTGAATTCACGCTAAGAAACTGTCTTGGAAGTGATCGTTGTCGTATCGCGGAGGATGGGGCGTGGCTGGTAAGGCGGAGTTCCGAGAGGGTATCGGGGGGAGCCATCAGGATGATGGGGCGGAGACCTCCATGCCAGGAACTCCAACGCCGCCAGCCACGTCACAGACCCGCGAGACGGCGGCGAGCACTTGCAAGACAGTTTCTAAGGACGCTGCTCATACCGATGAATCTTCGTCAAAAGCGCGCGCTGGCCTGGCTCGTGATGCTGCTCATGCCCTGGTGTACCTTCGCCGAGCCGGTCTACGCGTATATGATCCCAATTACCCCCATTAAAGGGTACCCGAAGCTGGAGGTCAGCGGGAACAACTCCCTCTCGCTGAACGTCAGCAGCGTCTCCGGCTCGCAAAGCTACTTCCAGGATGACAACTACGGCGCCAGCCGCACCTTCACGCACAACTCCAATCTGTATCTGAACGGGCAGCTTTACAAGGATTTCTATCTGGACGCCACGGTCACCGCGGATGAATACGCGCCGGACCGCTTCCGCTGGAGCCTGCGCCACGATGGCTCCGACGCGAAAACGCTGCTCGGCGAGTTCACCGCGACGATGGGCGGCAACGAGTTCGTCACCCTCAACCGCAACCTGCAGGGGGTGCAGGTGGACGCCGTGCTGCCGAAAGGCGGATTATCCGTCATCGGCAGCGATCTGAAGTCGCCGGTGAAGACCGACATCTTCTATGGCCGCAACGTGAGCGGACCGTATTACCTCACCGCCACGCCCGTGGTGGAATACAGCGAGGTGGTGACGGTGAATGACCTGCCGAAGGAGCGCGGTCGGGAATATACCCTCGATTATCAGAATGGCATCCTCAATTTCACCTCGACTTCCATCATCAGCCCGGCGGACCGGGTGACGGTGAGCTACGAGGTGTCCATCAGCGGGGGCGGCGGCGGGCGGTTGACGGCGGTGCGCGGCTTTTATCCCCTCACCGACGCGCTGTCGGTGGGCGCCACGCATATCCAGTTGAACGGACGCAGTGGCGGCGGCAGCACGCAGCGCGATGAGCGCGACCAGTTCCTCGGCACCGGCACGCCGGGTCCGTTTTATCTCACCTTCCGTCCCATCGTGCCGGAATCGGAGACGGTGACCATCAACGGCGTGCTGCAGGCGCGCGGGGCGGCCTATACCCTGGACCACACCACCGGCCGCCTGCTCTTTGCCGGCGGCAACGAACCCCCGCCGGGCTCCACCGTCATCGTGCGCTACGCGGTGACGCAGGTGACGGCGGCGAGCAGCGGCGACCGCGCGGTCACCGGCGTGGACGTGAACTGGGCGCAGCATGGCCTGCAGCTCGGCCTGCAGGCGGCGAAAAGCACCGGCGGCGGCGTGCAGCATATCGCGGCCGAACAGATCAAGGACGAGCAGTTCACCGTGCAGGCGGGCATCCCCGTCACCCAGCAGGTCTTCCACCTGCGGAAAACGCCGGTGATGCCGAATACCGATACGGTGCGCGCGCTGGCGCTGCCCCTCGTGCGCGGCACGGAATATATCCTCAATTACCAGACGGGCGAGCTGCGCATCCTGCGGGCGGATATCCCGATCTCCAATCTCGGCCCCACGCTCTTTGTGTCCTATTCCACCGAAGGGCGCACCGTCGCGCTGCAGGGTGACGGCGCGCTGGCGCTCACCGCGAATTTCGGCAACGAACACGTCGCCGCCAACGCCGCCTATCGCCGGGTGGATTCCGGTTTCTCGCCCATCGAGCGCGCCGGGTATCGCAATGTGCGCGATGCGCTGGAGTGGGGCGCCAGCTACATGCCCACCGCGGAGCTGACCTTTTCCACCAGCGGCGATAACACCACGCTGCCGTATAATCCGTATTCGTCGGTGGATAATATTCTGATGGAGGAGAAGAACCGGACGTACGGCGTGGAATACCGGCGCGAGGACTGGCCGGCGCTCAGCCTGCGCCGCACTACCCGCGATTCGAGCCAACTCGGCAGCGAGGGGCTGGGCGATGCCTCGGTGACGGACTCGCTGTCCATCACCTGGGATAAAAGCCCGCTCACCGCGTCGCTGCATCTCAATCGGCGCAATATTGATACCCGGCAGTTCCGCTACTCCGCGGACCCGTATCAACCGCTGCCCGATACGCCGCAGGCGACGGACCCGATTTATCACTATCGCGCCACCACGCATGACGCGTCGCTGAACCTGAATTACGCGCCGAATGACCGGCTGAACGTCAGCGCGAACCTGGCGACGAATACGATCAACTCGGATACCGACGGCGTGGCGACCACCAGCGCCGGCCGCAACGCCCAGGTGTCGGCGCATTACCGCGTCAGCGACCGGTTGACGCTGAACAGCAACCTGACGACGACGAAAACCGACGCCACCCGCACGGCCTCCGGCAGCGACGTGCCGGCGCAGACCAGCACCGACCTCTCGCTGGGCGCGGATTGGCAGGCGCGCGCGAATCTCTCCGTCGGCCTGAGCTACACGACGAACAGCGCGCGCGGGGGCGAATACAGCAACAGCGACTCAACGATGCTGGCCGCCAACGCCTGGTGGCAGCCCACCTCGCGCGTGTCGCTGAACGGGTACTGGAACCGCCAGAACCTGAACTACACGGATTTGCTGGGCTCGTCGGTGAATAACATGCTCGGCGCCAGCACGCAGGTGGAGCTGGGCAAAGCCATCGTGAATCTCGATGCCCAGCGCATCTGGGGCGAAAACTCCTTCGGCGTGGCGCAGATGTATCAAACGGAAGCCCTCGCGCAGCGGCAGGTGGTGATGGCGCAAGTCGCTGATGACGCCGCCGTCACCACCACCGGCAACAAACTGACCACGCTGGCGGCGAAAGTCACCTACCCGGTGGCGGACAAGCACGATATCTTCGTCGCCGGCGAAACGCTGCGCAACTCCGGCTTCCCCAGCGGCTCCCGGAAGCAGACGATCGGGCTGGGGTGGAATTATCACCTCACCGACCAGCTCACCCTCACCCTCAACGCCCAGCAGCTGCACTACGCGGACGACGTGAATGCGAACCTCGACTATAACGCGCGGCGTCTCAACGCGCAGTTGTCCTGGAACTTCTGATCGTCGTCAGGCCCGGCCGGGACGCGAGACGGCATGCCGGCGCGCCGTACCCTGGCGGCCGCACGTATGGCATCGGGGCGGCGGTTATTTCGCTTCCGGCGTGTACCACACCGGCAGCGTCAGCAGCCCCACCCGGCGGGCGGCGACTTTGATATCCGCCGTCACCTCGTAGATCTGGCCTTTGCGCGCGCCGGCCGGAATGGTCAGCGGGAAGATGCGGTCATACCGGTCGTACTGGTAGTTGAACGGTGCTTTGTAGGTTTTCACCTCTTCGGTATTGGGCCAGCGGCGGAAGTGGATTTCAAAGACGTGGTTGTTTTTGAAGACCCGCGGATCGTTCACCATGTTGAAGACGAACCGGTTGTCGCCGTTCGGCTGCAGCACCACGCGCGACGGCGTCATGTGCGCGAAGGGGTTGATGAGCTCGGCCTTGTCGGATTTGCCCAGGTCGAAGAAGCGCGGGAATTCGTCCACGGTAGACAGGATGACCCCGTCCACCGGATCGAACTCCACGGCGTTGCCCCACAGGTCAGTCATGCTCACGTGCGTCGCCTCGCTGATGATGGTGGCGGCGGTGGGCGTGCGGCTGGTCCAGACCACCAGCAGGTAGCGCGCGTTGCCCTTCTTGCGACCTCTGCTGCTCAGGTCGCCCTTGCCGAACAGATACGCGTGCATGCCGTCGGGTCCCGGCACTTCCCGCACCAGCGTGGCGCCCTCCAGCATCTCCAGCGTGGTGCGCATCGCCAGGAAGCCGGGATTGACCGCGCCGTCCGCGTTGGTGAGCGGCAGGTCGAACGGGCTGTCCGGATCGTGACGCCAGAAGGTACGCTCGACGTTATGCACCCGGTTCAGGATGAAGGCGCGCGCCATCAGCGCCCCCTGGTGGGTGGCGCCCGGCAGGCGGTCCGCCTTTGCCGGCTCGAAGCCGTATTCGGTCACCCAGATGGGCGGGGTACGCTTCAGCAGCGTCTGGCAGGTCTGGGTGATGGTGGGCAGCTCGATCAGCGGGGGCTTGGGGTTGGCCTCGCGCGTCTCCGGCAGGCCGATGAAGTTGTAGGTGATGCCCAGCAGGTCGCCTTTGGGCGGCAGCCCGACCGCGGCGTAGTCCATCACCGTCGCCTGGAAGGGCGTCTCCAGCGAGGTGAGGCAGATGAGGTGCTTGTTGAACGTCCGCAGCGCCTCGCGCCCTTTCAGCAGCTCTGGCGCGCGAAAACCGCGCAGCTCGGGAAAAAGCGGGTTCGGCTTCACCGGCAGCAGCTCCCAGTAGGGCAGCTGCGGCCCGAAATAGGTGGCGGCGGCCAGCAAGGATTCCTGGTAATCCTTGTTCGCGCGGTCCATATCCACCGCGGGGTCTACCGTGGTGGTGGGGGTGAAGGCGGCCATCAGCGCGAAGCCGCGCTCGCGCGCCTGCCCGATGAACGTCTTGTAGATATCCGCCTCGCGCGGGGTGGTGTTGCCCCCCTGCGGCAGCCAACCGCGCAGCGGAAAACGCAGCCAGCCGATGCCGGCCCGCGTGAACAGATCGAGGTCGGCGAGGGTGCGCGCCGCATCCAGCGGCCCGGCATAGCTGACGCCGAAAGCGCCGTGGGGGCCTTCGGCCGGTCCATCCCAGACATTCACCAGCGTATAGCCATACCCGATGGCCGTCTCCCCTTCAATGACCACATCCACCCGGTACGGGCCGCGCGGCAGCCGGCGCGCTTCGACGAAGCGGATGGTCTCCGCGTGCGCGCCCTTCTCCGGCAGCGCCACGCCCACCATGTCCAGGTAGACCGGGCAGCCCTGGCTGCTGGAGATGCGGGTGGTCATCGCGACCTTCTCAGCGGGGCCGGGATTGGTCAGGCGAACGGTCAGCTCCATCGGCTGGCCGATGGTGAAGAGGTGGCCGGGCTGCGCGGCGGTGAGCACCACGGACACCGGACCGGTGTCGGGCGGCGCCTTCGGCTTCCCGCCGATATCCACGATCACTTCCGGCGAGGGGGGGATGGGGGTGATCTCCACCTCGCCCGCCGCCAGCGCGCCGCACGCGGCCAGCAGGAGGAGACCCAGGAGACACCGGCGGTATGGGCGAAACATCAATGACCCCCTCACCAGCCCGCCGCGAAAAGGTGTTGGGGTGCTGCCGGGGGGACGCGGAAAGCTGATACGGGTGTCCTACCCGTCCCGGCCGGCGGACAAACCTGCGCCGAATCGGCGGGCAAGGCAGGCGGGAGAGAAAAACCGGGGCGCGCATCGCCGCGCGCCCGGCACGTCACGGCATCGGCGGAGGGAACATGCCTGAAATCGAAAATGCTCCGCGACCGCGGGGAGGAGCGCCGACCAAAAAGACTGCGCATCGCTTCTTGATCCACAATCCAAGAGAGGGGAGCGTAGGAGGATTCCTGGGATCGAATACTCACCTTGAGAATTGGGACGTGTGCTCTACCGGATGAGAGTCGAATTGATTCAATAATTGCCAATGCTTTGGCAAGACAGCCCACGTTCGTATCATCACTCTGTTCAGCAGATTAGCTGACCACGCCAAGGTCATCGTTATGTTGGATTGAGCAGCCATTATATCATAATGCGACCCAACAAGGATTCAATGGAAGAGACCGCCATCTCTTCCAAGTCGCGAGCGTGTAAGACATGGTCAGCCAAGATAGATCGTATCTCGGGAGCCGCGAATCGTTGAACACCGGCATCATCCATGCTGACATGCGCCCATAATGCGCCAGCATACTCGGACGCCTTCCGATAATAGGTGGCAGCGGCGTGCAATTCCTCGGCGATGTCCGGTTCCTCTGCCGCGATCCGCTCCAGGAAGGTGGCAGCATGGCTGCGTTCGTTCAGCATACAAAGGCCATTACAATGCACAATAAAGCGCTCCATTAAATAATCCTCGCCGGGTTGACCGTGTAATGGTAGCGAGGCGAAATCCTCTGTCGTTAACTGCCGTGCCCAGGCAGTATAGGCAGCTAACCCGCGATAGATACCCGACATCTGTGGGGTGCGCGCTAGCTGTACGGCATAACGTACAGCATCAAGATAGCGCCGGCGTCTCGGCACGAGGTCGGTCTGTTCACCGATGAGGATATAGGCCGCCGTATGCGGATACCAGTCCTCCTTCTTGAAGAACCCAGACGGCATCACCTCGTCGCTGTTTTCCCCACCGTCATCCGCATTAAGACCCAGGAGCACTTCACCGTTGTCCTCGTATCCGGTGACAAGGCTGGCTAACAACGATCCGGTGACCCCGAATGCGATGACTGGGATACCATGATCAATACTGTGTCGTATTTCTTGTGCCGCCTCCCGCCTGGTCACCCAGAGCGGGTGCGTAGCCGGATAATATCGAGGGTAATCCACTGGATCGGTACAATGACGTATACGATACCGATACCCGAGCGCACCGAAAGCTCGTCGTATCGGTTCATATGGATCGTCCGCCATCTGTAAGACATCGTCGATTTCCATGTGCCACCCGGCGATCCATACCATCCGGAAAGCCATGCCGGATGCGCCCATAATCGTGGGGTAATCCGTCTCGCATCCCAAGACACTCACTGCGGCAAGTAGACTCACACCGAAATGACACAGCATCGAATAGTTGGTCTGGGCATGACTAATCGGCATGACCCCTTCGATGACTGTACGCCTGAATTGGTCGTCCCTGGACGGTTTCATCTGTGCCATCTCATCACCAAACATCGCAAGGAGCTCCTTTTGCAGTTTCTTTCGTGATGCATGCAATCGGTTATTGACCCTGGAAGCTGGAATGCCGAGAAAGGAGGCAATTTGCTGGTGGGTGTATTCTTGCAGATAATACAGCGTGACGATCACCCGGTCTTGCTCCGGCAACTGCCGCACAGCCTGCCAAACCAGGGACGTCTCGTCCCGGCGTACCACGAGCAGTTCAGGATTCGATGCTGTATCGGCCAATGCCACCGAGTCATCCAGCGGATCGGTTCGTAGGGACGGTTTCCGCAAGATCCTGTTGCAGCGGAAACCGATGATCGTCTTCAACCATGCCGGAAAAGCCGCGGGGTCACGTAACGTATGCATGCTGCGGAACGCTTCGATAAACGCTTCTTGCGACACATCTTCAGCCAGATGGTAATCACCGAGTTTGGCATAGGCATAACCGACAGCCATATCTTCAAATCGGGTCACCAGATTGGCAAAGGCATCCATATCTCCTGCCATGGCCCGCCTTGCGAACTCCCGGACATCTTCCATTCGAACAATGCTCCTCCCCAGTACTGAAATGCATGCTCATCTTAAGGTGCCGACTTTTGGACGGATGCTTTAACCCGCGAGAAAAATCATTGTCACATGATACCTACAAGGTCTAGTTGACATCACCTGGGAGAGACGTATCGTCCACAGGTCTCTGGAGCCAACCTCCGGACGAGGTCAGAGAGCAGTCCGAAGGTTTTAGAAACGGTCCGAACAGTCTCTTAGAGAATTGGAGAAAGAATTGGCCGCTTTCGGGCTATATCGCACCGGAGGCGTTGTCGTGGTCGTCCGCAGGTTTCGAGGTGAGAAGGTGTTCAAACAGACCAATTTGAACGTGGAAAATGCGCCGAGCGACGGCATTCCGCGCATGACCAGAGAGCCGAATCAGTTCGACTCCCTTTTGGTATGGTGGTGGAGCCAGGCGGACTCGAACCGCCGACTGTTCCGTGCGAGGGAACTGTTATCCCACTTAACTATGGCCCCACAGGCACCGAAGTATAGCAAATGCGCGGGCGGGTGTCAACGCGGTGGCGAGGGGAAAATCATCCACCAGGGCGCCGGGATGACGGAACCGCCCCTACAGCGTGCCGCCGTCCCACTGGTGGTCGGGGTCGGGGTAGAAGAACGGCTGCGCGCCTTCCAGCATCACGAGCCAGCCGCCGGGCACTTTGGCCCGGTAGACGGCGGTGGTGTAGGTGCGCGCGTCGCCCTTGGGGGCGGGCAATGCCGTTTCGATGCGTTCCCAGACGAAAGCCATGGCGCGATGCTCCTTCGTGCGCGCCGGCGGGCGGCGCGCCTGCGCCCAAGTATAGCACGTCGGGCGGCGGCCGCGCCATGCCGTTGTTCCCATTCTGGGGCCGATCCCGTATAATAAGCGGGCCGCGCCGGGGCGCGACACATCCTTGTAACGAGTGACGCCGATGCATACCATTCTCGCCAACACCCAGCTCGCGCCGAACGTCGTCCGCCTGGACGTGGTCGCGCCGCGCATCGCCGAGATTCGCCGGGCGGGGCAGTTCGTCATCGTGCGCAAGGGGCGCGGCGCCGAGCGCATCCCGCTCACCATCGCCGACGCCGACCCCGCCCGCGGCGGCATCACGCTGGTGATCCAGGCGGTGGGCAAGAGCACCCGCGAGCTGGCGGCGCTGCGGCCGGGCGAGGCGATTCAGGACATCGCCGGCCCGCTGGGCCAGCCCACCGAGCTGTTGGAGCGCGGCCACGCGGTGTGCGTGGGCGGTGGCGTGGGCACCGCGGTGGTGCACCCCATCGCGCAGAGCCTGCGCGCCCGCGGCGTGCGCGTCACCAGCATCATCGGCGGCCGCGCGAAGGAGTGGGTCATTTTCGAAGCGGAGCTGCGCGCGCTGGGCGCGGTGATCGTCTGCACCGATGACGGCAGCTACGGCCGCCCGGGTTTCGTCACCCAGGCGCTGGCCGACGTGCTGGCCGACGGCGCGGTGGACGCCGTCTACGCCGTGGGCCCGGTGCCGATGATGCGCGCGGTGGCGGAGCTGACCCGGCCGAGCGGCGTGCCCACCATCGTCTCCCTCAACCCGGTGATGGTGGACGGCACCGGCATGTGCGGCGGCTGCCGCGTCACCGTGGGCGGCGAGACGAAATTCGCCTGCGTGGACGGCCCGGAATTCGACGGCCACCAGGTGGATTTTGCCGAACTCGCCGACCGCCTCGGCACTTACCGCCTTTTCGAGCGCGAAGCGCTGGAGCGGCACGAGGGGCCGTGTAAAATTGGGCTGGAGCAATGAAGATATCCTGCCATCTTCCCCTCCATTCGCTTGCACAGTAGGGATCACGCATGTCGAACGACCTCACACCCAAAGAACGCATGGCCATTGACCGGCAGCATATGCCGGAGCAGGACGCCGGCGCGCGCCGGCGGACCTTCACCGAGGTGAATCTGGGCTTCACCGAGCAGTTGGCGCTGCTGGAAGCGCGGCGGTGCCTGCTCTGCAAGTCGCCGAAATGCATCAGCGGCTGCCCGGTGCTGGTGGATATCCCGCGCTTCATCAATTTCCTCGCCGCAGGGAACCTGCCGGCGGCAGCGGAGAGCCTGCTGAGCGACAACGCGCTGCCGGCGGTCACCGGGCGCGTCTGCCCGCAGGAGACGCAGTGCGAGGAAGTATGCGTGCGCGGGGTGAAGGGCGCGCCGGTGGCGGTGGGCTACCTGGAACGCTACGTGGCGGACTGGGCGCGCGCCCACGGCGTGGGCGCGGAGCAGCCGAGCGCGCCGCCCAGCGGCAAGCGGGCCGCGGTGATCGGCTCCGGCCCCGCCGGCCTCACCGCGGCGGGCGAGCTGGTGAAGTACGGCCACGATGTCACCGTGTACGAGGCGTTCCACACCCCCGGCGGCGTGCTCGTCTACGGCATCCCGGAGTTCCGCCTGCCCAAGCAGATCGTCGAGGACGAGGTGGAGCGGCTGAAGGCGCGGGGGGTGAAGATCGAGTGTAACGTCATCATCGGTAAGACGTACACCCTGCGCGAGCTGCGGGAGCGCTTTGACGCCGTCTTCATCGCGGTGGGCGCCGGCCTGCCGGTCTTCATGAACGTGCCGGGCGAGAACCTGAAGGGCGTCTACTCGGCGAACGAATACCTCACCCGCACCAACCTGATGGCCGCCTACGCCTTCCCAGAAGTGGATACCCCCATCCTCACGGGCAAGCGGGTGGCGGTGGTGGGCGGCGGCAACGTGGCGATGGACGCCGTGCGCACCGCGAAACGCCTGGGCGCCGACGAGGCCACCATCGTCTACCGCCGCGGCAAGAAAGAACTGCCGGCCCGTATTGAAGAGATCCACCACGCCGAGGAAGAGGGCATCCGCTTTGAGTTCCTCGTCGCGCCGGTGGAGGTGGTGGGCAACGCGGAGGGCTGGGTGACCGGCCTCACGTGCCTCCGCATGGCACTGGGCGAACCCGACGACTCCGGCCGCCGCCGCCCGGTGCCGGTGCCCGGCTCGGAGTTCGTCATCGCCTGCGACATCGTCATCGTCGCCATCGGCACCCGCGCCAACCCGCTCCTCACCGGCTCCACCCCGGAGCTGAAGCTCAACAAGTGGGGCAACATCGAGGCCGATGAGCGCGGCGCCACCAGCATCCCCGGCGTCTACGCCGGCGGCGATATCGTCCGCGGCGCCGCCACCGTCATCCTCGCCATGGGCGACGGCAAGACGGCGGCGCGGGCGATAGACGCGTATTTGCGAGGGTCGTAACCAGCAGGCAGTATCCATGACTCGCAATCGTGGGGCGGGCCGGTGCGGCCCGCCCCACGATGTATGCTGTGGAATATGATGCGCCCACCCGCGCATAATGCTTGCAGTATTGCAAGCATCCGGGTATACTCATGAGGGAGGGCACCATCATGGCGACATTGTATGTGCGTAACTTTCCCGATCAGTTGTACGCGTCCGTGCAGGAATTAGCGAAAGATGCTGATATTTCTCTTCGCGCGGAAGTGATTGAACTCGTCACCGATGCCGTCGCGCGCCAGCAGCAACTGCGTCGTCGGCGAGAAGCGATGGCGCGCATCAAGAGCCGGTATGATCGCTTTCACGCCCCTACCGACGGCAAAGACACGCTGGCCATGCTGCGAGAGGATCGTGAACGATGATCGTGCCGCGTCAGCTTGTCGTTGATGCCAGTGTGCTCATCAAATATGTGGTGCCGGAGCCGGACTCACCGGCCGCGATATGCGTCATTGATCAATTGCTTCTTGATCCTAACGCAACCATCCACGTTCCTGATTTGCTGTATAGCGAGTGCGCGAATGTCCTGTGGAAAAAAGTGCGGCGCGGCGAGGTGGATAGAGACACTGCCGCGGCCAGCCTCCGCGACCTGACGGCCCTCGCGTGTGATGTCACGGCACTATCGGCATTGAGCGCCCGTGCACTCTGCCTGGCATGCGACTACCGTCTCTCGGCTTACGATGCGAGCTACCTCGCGCTGGCTGAACAGGCAGGCGCGCCGTTGCTGACCGCCGACGACCGTCTGGTCACTTATCTCGCCGGCAGTCGCTATCAGGTTCTCGCGCTAACCGCGGTAACAGCGCCGGTTGAGTAAATCGCTAGTGCGAGGGCGCGACATGCGTGGCGACGCGAACGGCAACGTTCCTCTGGGCGGGCGAGCGTCCCCCCCGGAGTCGGCTCGCGGGGACGCTCGCCCGCCCGAAGCATCGCCGCAGCTGTGCCTCAGTACCGTTGCCTATTCCCGCACTACCAGCGGTAAACTCCGCCGCGTGACGAATCCCTCCGCCGTGCGCGCGGTGAGCATGATGAGGTAGGTGCCGGTGGGGACGAGTTTGCCGCCGGCGCCGCGGCCGTCCCAGCCGACGACGACGGGATCATTGGCGCGGGAGGCGGGCACGGTGATGGTGCGAATGAGTTTTCCCAGGGGCGAGCGAATCTGCAGGGTGAGGTCGGCGGCGCCGGAGGCGGCGACCTGGATGCTGGCGCCCCGGCTGCGGGTGGGCGTCACCTGGAAGCGGGTGATCTGCAGCGGCGCGTCGCGGCGGGGTTCCACGATGATTCGGAAGCGGCGGGTTTCCGGCGCCTCGGCGCTGCCGCGCGACAGGTAGCTGTAGGCGGGCGACGTGCGCATATACTGCCGCGCGCCGCTCACCGCGTCTTCCAGGATCAACTGGTATTGCGGCGGCACCGCTTTCAAGTTCGGCCAGAGCAGCGTGACCTGGCCCGTCTCTCGCGCGGTGACCTCCACGTCCCACGTTTCGCCCAGCGCGCTCACCGTCTCGCGGATATCGCTGGCGTATTGCGCGCCGGCGGTCGCCCGCGCGGGATGCACGAAGGCGAGGCGCACCGCGCGGCCCATCGCCGGCGGCTTCTGCCAGTCCAGCCCGTCCACCCCGGCCCGCGCGCCCGGCGCGACGCCGAGGATGGCGGCGGCATCGCGGGCGGTGGCGGTGCGCGCCTGCAGCGCGATGCCCCATCCGCCGTCGGTGAGCAGGCGCGTCATCTCCACATCGGCGGCGCGCGTCGCGGCGCGGCCGGTGCTCTGGCGCAGGATCAGTTGCCCGCCGGTGTTGTTGTACAGCCACCCGCCTTCCCAGGCGCCCAGCGTATTGCGCACGACGTAATGGCCGCCGGCATAGGTCCACACCGGCCCGACGATATTTTTCAGCATGGCGTCGCGCACGGAGTAGGCGGCCGAGCCGGACTCGATCTGCATCGCCCACGGATTCAGCGGCGCCGTGTAGGTGTTGCCGATCATGTTCCAGCCGGGCAGCAGCGTCAGCGTGCGCGGATCGTCGCTGGCCGGCAGGTTGCCGACCAGGTCCACCGTGTTCGCGGTGAGCAGATCAATCCAGTACGCCCGGCCGGGGGCGATCGGCGGCACGCTGGGATAGAGGCGATATTTCGCAGCATCGGAGAGCGAGGGGTCCCACCATGCCAGGCGGAAATCCGGCGAGCCGGCGCTGTAGCCGAACAGCACGCCAGGGTCCGCCTGATTGGGGGTGATGGGGAAGCTCACCAGCGCCAGCCCCGGCGCGAAGGTGCGCCGCAGGGTGGCGGCCGTCTCCGAGCCCACCACCAGCACCGGCGCGTAAAAGCCCGGCCCCACGTTGCGCCAGAGGATGACCTCGGTGTTATCCGTGCCGGTATAGACGAATTTCACCGGCGCGAAGAAGGTGATGTCGCCGTTGGGAAGCTGCTGGCTGAACGCCCCCTGTACCACCGGCGTGGCGTTGAGCGGGATGCCCGGCAGGTACATGCGCAGCGCGCCGCCGTCCGCGCCGACCACCGTGCCAAAGACCTCATTCTCGTCGTCGTCCGTCCCGCGCGCGTAGTAGGGATAATAGACCACGGCGCGCAGATTGCCGAGGGAGACGACGATCTTGATGCGCTGGGTGGGGATGTCGCCGATGTTGTAAAAGCTGGGGTTGATGAAGCCCACGCCGGGGAAATCGCCGCCGGCGGAGATCGCCGCCGTGTTCCCCTCTTCCGGATAGAGCGGCAGGTTGTCGAAACTCCAGTACTCCAAGGACGCGGTGCCCGCCACCGCCGTCTCCGCGCCGTCCGCGCCGGTGAGATAGGAGTAAATCTGCAGCGAGATGTTATCCAGCAGCGGCACCGGGTAGACATACAGGCGCGGCCCCACCGTCGCGACCGGCTGCAGCACGTGTTGTCGCGCGTACCAGTCGGCGAAGGAGAAGCCCTCCACCGTCGCCGCCGCGCCGGCGGCCAGGCTTTTTAACGTCGCCAAATTCCCCGCCGCGCCCGGCGCCGCGTAATACGCCTGGTTGAAGTCGCGGAAGAAGGTGGGATGCTCGGCGTAGACCTTCAGCCACGCCGCCTCCGCCATGCCGATGCGCCACATCTGCAGTTGGGGGATACCCTGCGCGGGGAAGAACGTGCTGTTCGCCAGCGCCGGCTGGTTGAGGCTGTCATAGAGCGGCAGCAGGTAACTGAGGGAATAGATCAGCGGGAAATCGGGCCGCAACTGCAGCATCACCACGGCGGCGGCGGCGCGCGCCATGCCCTCCTCCCAGGCGTCGAAGGCGAGGAGCGCTGGCGCGCGGAAGGCGTGCAGCATCAGGTGGATCAGATTCAGCCCGTAGTGCGTGCTGTCGTCGGTGGCCAGATCGTCCGGCGGGGCTTCCACCGTCAGCGTCATCGTCGTCAGGTTGAATTCGCCGCCGCCGACTTCCGTGCCCAATCCTTTCACCAGCGTGATGGGACCGGCGGTGGCCGGCGGGCCATACACGCTGACCATTTTGCTCATCGCCGCGTCGAGGAACGCGGTGAGCGCCAGCTGCTCGGCGTGCGTCCACCCCTCGGCGAAGGTGTAGCTCATGCCGGTAAGCTGCCGCGTCGGCGCCGGCGCCGTCGCCCGCCCGCCGGGAACGGCGAGGAAGGTGTCAAAGCGCGGCAGCACCGCCCGCGGCGAAATGGCGCGCGCCTGAATGAGCCGTTGCCGGTAGCGCTCCAATGCCGCCCGCTGCGCCGCCTGGCGCGCGCGGTGCGCCTCCAGCGCCGGCGCGGGCCCGCGCCCGTCCACCGGCAGGTAGATGGTGTTCCCCGGCAACGCCCCCGCCATCGCGCCCAGCGCGACGAGCAGCAGCGCCATAAGCAGCGCGCGCAGCAGCATCAGCCCAGATCCTTTTCTGTCATCGTTACTCCTGAATGGTCACTTGCCGATACGCCGAATAGGTCGCCGCGGTGGCCCAGTTCGGGTCCGTCGTGTTGTAGGCGGAGACGGACCACCAGTATTGGCCCGGCGGCAGGTCGGCAAAGGACTCGGCGGTCTGGCCGTTCGTATAGACGACCGGCGTGCGAATGGGCGACATGTTGAAGCTGGGCGGCGCGTTGAAAAACACCGTCACCAGGTAGCTTTTGGCGCCCTCCACCGCGTTCCACGTCACCTGTGCCCCCGCCCGGGGGATCGCCGCGCCATCCGCCGGCCCGGTGGCCTCGATCTGCGGCAGCGGCTCCGCCAGGAACGGCCGCGAGGGCGACGAGCTTTTCCCGTTGGCGGCGAAGCTCGTCACCACGTAATAGGTGCGCGGCAGGCTCTGCAGCGCCGGGTCGCTATCGAAGAAGAAGAGCAGGTAGGGGTCGTTGACGCTGCCGGCGTAGGTATACGGCCCGGCCTTGTCGGTGCCGCGGTAAATGTGGAAGCCGCGCACGCCGACGTCGCCGTCCAGCACCGCCCAGTAGAGGTCGTTTTCCACCCACCCCGCCGCGCGGGTGGCGCCGGCGGCGCGCGCGCGCGCCCGGGTTTCCAGGCGGGCCAGGCGATCCGCCGGGGCGCGCAGCGCGCGCGCCACCGCCAGCCGCGTCATCAGCGCCTGCTCGCCGGCGGCGGCGGTGGGCGCGGGCAGCGTGGCGGAGAGCATGTCGAGCTGCAGCGGCGCGAACACCGGGGTGATCGCATCATCCAGCAGCAGGTTCACTTCCTTCTCGCCGGCGGGCGGACTCTCCAGCACCGGGCTCTCGCTCACCATCGAGAAATCGCCGTGCGCGGCCACGTAATACGTTGACCCGCTGATGGGGATCTCCAGCCGGTAGCGCCCGTCCGCGCCCGTGGTGGTGCAGATGAGCACCGAGACCTTGGCGTCGGAGCCGCCCTGCAGGTGGTCGGTGGTGAAGCCGTTCACGTCCACCGTCACCGTCGCGCCGGCGACCGGCTGGCCGTCGGAGCTGCGCGTGATCAGCCCGGTGAAAGCGACCATCTCGCTCGCCTGCCCGAGCAGCAGGTTGATCATCATGGCCGGGATATTGCCGCGCACGCGCACATTGGTCACCGTCGCGGTCAGCGTCAGGTCGTCAATCGTCGAGGAGCGCGCGGTGGCGGTGACGGCGTACAGGCCGGGCGGAACGTCGGTGAAGCGATAGCTGCCGCGCATCGAGGTGACCGTCGCATCGGTATAGGCCCCGCCGGCGTCCGGCGTGCCGGCCAGCGTCACCTCGGCGTTGTACGGGTAATCAATGATGCCGTTCAGCAGCGAGAAGAGCGTGCCGCCCACCGTGCTGGTGGCCTCCGGGTCTTCCACCGCCTCCCGCAGGATGGGATCCGGGGTGGCCGGGCCGCCGGGCGCTTTGTTGTCAGCGCCCCCGCCGCAGCCGAAAAGACTGATCGCCAGAATGACCGTGAGAAGCGCGGCCAGTGCGCGCGCCGCCGAGTATGCCATGCAGATCGTCCCCCTGCCGCGTCAGGCGGCCGTGCGATGTCGGTGAAGTGCCGCGCCGAACCTCGCCCGGCGGGACACCCCTCTCATCTTACCCAGGATAGGGGCGGATTATCACACGGCGCGGCGAAAAATGCCGGCTCACGGCAGCCACTGCCGCACCAGCGCCCGCGTCTCTGCATCCACCGCCAGCACCTCCTCCAGCGTCGGGGTCGCGCTGGGCGCGTGGGCGGCCAGCGCGCGCTCCACCAAGCGCGGGATATCCATGAACCCGATGCGGCCGTCGAGGAACGCCGCGACGGCGGCTTCATTGGCGGCGTTCAGGCAGGTCGGCGCGGTGCCGCCGACGAGGGCGGCTTCGCGGGCGAGGGCGGGGCAGGGGAAACGGCGGAAATCCGGCGCGGCGAAGGTGAGGGAGCCCATCTCCAGCAGGTTCAGCGGCGCCCAGGCGTGCGGCAGGCGCTCCGGATAGCCGAGGGCATATTGGATGGGCGTGTGCATGCTGGGCGCGCCGAGCTGCGCCAGCAGCGAGCCGTCGCGGAATTCCACCAGGGAATGGATGAGGCTCTGGGGGTGGATGACGATGTGGATATCCGCCAGCGGCACCCCAAAAAGCCAGTGCGCCTCGATCACCTCCAGCCCCTTGTTCATCAGCGTGGCGGAATCCACGGTGATCTTCGGCCCCATCGTCCAGGTGGGGTGGGCCAGCGCCTGCGCCGGGGTGACGCGGGCGAGCGCTGCGGCGGTGCAGTCGCGAAACGCCCCGCCGGAGGCGGTGAGCCACAGCCGCGCCAGCCCCGCGCGGTGCTGGCCCCGCAGGCACTGAAAGATGGCGCTCGGCTCGCTGTCCACCGGCAGCAGCGTCGCCCCGCCGCGCGCGGCGGCCGCCATCACCAGCGCCCCGGCGGCCGCCAACGGCTCCTTGTTCGCCAGCGCCACCGTGCGCCCCGCTTCCACCGCCGCCAGCAGCGGGCGCAGCCCCACCGCGCCCACCATCGCGGCGACCAGCAGGTCGCCGGGATCGCGCGCGACTTCCAGCAGTCCGTCCATCCCCGCCAGTGCGCGGGTACCCGTGCCGCGCAGCGCCGCTCGCAACTCGGGCAGCCGCGCGGCATCGCCGATCACCGCCGTCTCCGCGCCCACCTGGCGGACCTGCTGCGCCAGCCGCGCGACATCCCGCCCCGCCGCCAGCGCCCGCACGTGAAAGCGCCCGGGGAACGCGGCGACAATGTCCAGTGTCTGCCGGCCGATGGAGCCGGTGGAGCCGAGAACGGTCAGTGCGCGCATACACGGTATCCTGAAAATAGAGTCGGCGGTTGCCTATATATTCGCGCTTGTGACCCTGACTCCCTTTTGTCGCCGCGCCCGGCAGGCCATTTCCGCGCTGCCGCGAATAGTGACGCTATGAACGGCGAGGCGAATCTGGTTACGGCGCTCTTCGTGCTGGAGCTCATCGGGGTGGCGGCGTTCGCCATCGCCGGCGCGCTGAAGGCTATCCAGCGGGAGATGGACATCTTCGGCATCCTCGTGCTGGCGGCCATCACCGCGCTGGGCGGCGGCATCATTCGCGATTTGCTGGCCGACCGTTTTCCGGCCAGCCTCGATCAGCCGGTGTACTTCGCGGTGGCGATTATCGGCGGCCTGCTGGCGGCGGTGGGCGCGGGCTTTTTCACGCGCTATCAGGACTGGCTGAAAATCTTTGACGCGCTCGGTCTCGCCATTTTCGCCGTCTTGGGCGCGAATGTCGCGCTCAACCTTCACCTCAACGTCCTCTCCATCCTCCTCTTCGGCCTGCTCACCGGCATCGGCGGCGGCGTGGTGCGCGACCTCCTCGCCAACGAAGTGCCCCTGGTGCTGCGCCAGGAAGTCTACGCCCTCGCCGCCCTCATCGGCATCACCATCCAGTGGGCGCTCGTCCGTCTCGGCCTGCCCCCGCTCATCGCCGCCCTCATCGGCGCGCTGGGCATCTTCCTCATTCGCCTCGCCGCCATCCGCTGGAATCTGAACCTGCCGCGGGTGAAGTGACCGCGCCAGCACGCCAGCGGGAGCGGCGGCGGGTGGCGATTTCTTCGCGGTGGGCACGCATATCCAGCGACGGATCACCACGCCGGTCACCCGCGCGCCCGCGCAACACTCGTAACACCGCCGCGTCCCCCGTGCGCCGCTCCGCCATGTCGCGCAATCCTCCCCGCCTGCCCGTTCGGATGCCGCGCCGCGCGGGTAGACCTTCCGCACGAGGTCGTCGCATGGAAGTCACCGCCGCGGATTTCGTCATCTTGCACAAGGCCTGTGACGCGCTGGACGCCATCGGGGTGCCGTATCTGGTGGGCGGCGGCACCGCGGTGGTGCTGTGGGGGCGCAACCGGCGGACGAAGGATTTTGACCTCTTCCTCAATCGCGAAGTGCTGCGCGCGGCGATGAACGCGCTGTCGCTGGCGGGCTTCACCACCACCGATACCGAAAAAAACTGGCTCTACAAGGCCTGGTGGGGCGACCTGCTGGTGGACCTGATCGTGGAGGTGCGCGGCGGCGTGCGCATTACTGACGACACCATGCTGCGGTCGCGCGTCGTCGAGCAGTTCGGCGTCACGTTCCGGGCGATGGGCCCGGAGGATGTCGTCTATCGGAAAATCACCTGCCTCACCGAGGGCCGGCCGGACTGGCATGACGCCATCTCCATCATCGCCCGCCAGGGCAGGGATTTCGACTGGATGTATCTCCTCTACCTGGCGCAGCAGCACCCTCGGCGGGTGCTGGCCTTCTTCCTCTTCGCGCAGACCGAGATGCACGCCCCCGCCGGCAGCCCATCTTCGCAGGTGGAAAACCAGCTCTTCCCCGGTGACGCCGATGGCCCCATCCCCGAATGGGCCGTCCTCACCCTCCTGCGCCAGATCTGGGGCCGCGCCGCCCGCTCCCCGCTCAATCCCTACCGCCTGGACAGGCGCAACGCCGCGTAAGTCCAGCGCCGAAGCGGCATCACCTGTGCCCGCGACGTTCACCGCGTGATGCCGGCGGGCGCGACGGCGGCGCACGCGTAGGAGTTCAGAGATGCGTCTCCCCATCCCGCTCGCCGGCTCTTCACCGAAACACAACATTAACATTTCGATACGTTGCCGCAATCTGCGGTGACGGACGCGTAATCTGGCGCGGATATGCTGCACCTATATTCGCTCACCGATCATGGGGGGCGGAACTGCAGGGGAGGTTGCGATACCATGTGTACACTGTTCCGTCACGCGCATATGCGGCGAGCCGTCGTCTGTCTGGGCGCGCTCGCACTGACTCTCTCGGCGATGGCCCAGGAGCAGGCGCCCACCCTTGACGCCGGCGATACGGCGTGGATGCTCATCGCCACCGCCCTGGTGCTGCTGATGACGCCGGGGTTGGCGCTGTTTTACGGCGGCATGGTCCGCCGCAAGAACGTGCTGGGCACCATGATGCAGAGCGTGATGGCGATGGGGGTCATCAGCCTTCAGTGGGTGCTGTTCGGCTACACGCTCGCGTTCGGTCCCACCATCGGCGGCGTCATCGGCGGGCTGGATTTCCTCGGGCTGAACGGCGTGGGCGGCGAGCCGGGGCCGTATGCGGCCACCATCCCGCATCTGCTCTTCATGGCCTTCCAGATGATGTTCGCCATCATCACCCCCGCGCTCATCTTCGGCGCGGTGGCGGAGCGCATGAAGTTCAAAGCGTTCCTGCTGTTCCTCATCCTCTGGGCCACGCTGGTGTATGACCCGCTGGCGCACTGGGTGTGGGGCGCGGGCGGCTGGCTGGGCAAGCTCGGCGCGCTGGATTTTGCCGGCGGCCTGGTGGTGCATATCTCGGCGGGCGTCTCCGCGCTGGTGGCGGCGCTCATGCTCGGCAAGCGCCGCGGCTATCCGGAGCATCCGATGCCGCCGCACAACCTGCCCCTCACCGTGCTCGGCGCGGGCCTGCTCTGGTTTGGCTGGTTCGGCTTCAACGCCGGCAGCGGCCTGGCGGCGAACGGCTTGGCGGCCTTCGCCCTGGTGAACACGAATACCGCCACCGCCGCCGCCGTGCTGGCGTGGGTGATCGCGGAATGGCGGCATCACGGCAAGCCGACGGTCCTCGGCGCCGCGTCCGGCGCGGTGGCCGGTCTGGTCGCCATCACGCCGGCGGCGGGGTTCGTGCCGCCGTGGGCCTCCATCGTCATCGGCCTCCTCGCCGGCGTGATCTGCTATGGCGCGGTGAACCTTCGCTTCAAGATCGGCTACGATGACTCGCTGGACGCCTTCGGGGTGCACGGCATTGGCGGCATCATTGGCGCGCTCCTCACCGGTGTCTTCGCGGTGCCGGCGGTGAACGGGAAGTTCGGCCTCCTCGCCGGCAACGCCGGGCAGGTGGGCATCCAGGCGCTCTCGATCCTGGTCGCCGTGGTCTTCTGCGGCGTCGCCACCTTCGTCATCCTCAAGGTCGTGGACAAGCTGGTGGGCCTGCGCGTGAAGGACGCTGCCGAAGCCGACGGCGTGGACCTGGCCGAACACGGCGAATCCGGCTACAACCTGGGCGATATCGCGCTGGGCCACGGCGTCCCCGGCGCCATCGCCCCGCACGTCAGCCCGGTAGCGCAGGCGCTCTTCGTCGCCGAGCCGCGCCCGGAAGCCTGAGCGCGCCCCGTCCCCCGGCATAGCATGCCGGGGGACGGGGGCCATTCGCGACGAATTTCGCGAAAAGACCGCCGATGCGGGCCGGGAAGGCTGGACGTCGTGGAGACTTTGTGCTATCTTCTTCACGGCCTCTGCGGCCCACCCCTCCGTAAAGGAGTCCACGTATGTTCACCGTCGTCGCGGAACGCATCAACTGCACGCGCAAATTCGTCAAAGCCGCCACCGAGGCGCGTGATGCCGCCTTCATCACCGAAGAGGTGATGAAGCAGGTGGAGGCGGGCGCCACCTACATTGACGTCAATGCCGGCTCGTCGCCGGACGCCGAGCTGGACAATATGACCTGGCTCCTCGGCGTCGTGCAGGCGGCCACGAAACTGCCGATCACGCTGGACTCCCCCAGCCCCGCCGTGCTGAAAGCCGGCCTCGAAGCGCTCGACGGCCGCAAGGCGATGATTAACTCCATCTCGCTGGAAGAAGGCCGCGCCGAGGCGCTGCTCCCGCTGGTGGTGGAGTACAACACCGAGGTCATCGGCCTGTGCATGGGCTCCGGCGGGCGCATGCCGAATGCCGCCGAAGAGCGCTGTGAGTTCGCCGGCCAGTTGATTGCCGCCACGCGCGCCGCCGGTATCGCCGACAGCCGCGTGCATATTGACCCGCTGGTGCGCTGCGTCTCCGCCGAGCCGGAGCAGGGGGCGGAATTCCTGAAGGCGATCCGCCTCATCCACGCCGCGTATCCCGAGGTCCATTTCTGCGCGGGCATCTCCAACGTGAGTTTTGGCCTTCCGCAGCGCACGCTGCTCAACCGCGCGTTCCTGAGCCTGGCCATCTGGGAGGGGCTGGATGGCGCCATCATTGATCCCACTGACCGGGGCGTGATGGCCCAGATGTCTGCCACCCTGGCCGTGGTCGGCCAAGACGAATACTGCATGGAATATCTGACGGCCGCCCGTGAGGGGCTGATCGCATAAACCGTGTGGCATTGCTCCCGCCCGCTTGCGTGTCACAGATCCCCGCTGATCTGTGGCACGTTGGCGTGTGGGGGAAACACTGAACGGTCAGTAACTGAAATCTTTTCTGCCGGCGGCAGGAGAAACCTCACGGATAACTAATTCTCAGCGAGGAGCGAACCGAGCCCAACTCCGGCCCGGGGCGCGCCTCGGGGAGGGACTTGACTATGGTCACGGCGGATTCCGGGGCGTCTGCCCAGCAAGCGACGGGAACTATGCTTGAACACTTCTTCACACCCAAATCGGTCGCCGTCATCGGCGCCTCGACCGAGCCCGGCAAGGTCGGGTACGACATCCTGCGGAACTTGATCGAGGCACAGTTCCAGGGCACCATCTATCCGGTGAATCCCAAGGCGGACGCCATCCTCGGCATCCAAGCCTACCCCAGCATCTCCGCCGTACCGGGGGACGTGGATCTGGCGGTCATCGTCATCCCCGCCAGGTTCATCCCGGAGGTGATGGAGCGCTGCGGCGAAAAAGGGATTGACGCGGTCGTCATCATCTCCGCCGGCTTCAAGGAGACCGGCGCCGAGGGGAAAGCCCTGGAAGAGCAGGTGATGACCATCGCCAGACGGCACGGCATCCGCGTCATCGGCCCCAACTGTCTGGGCATCATCTCCAGCAACGTCGGCCTCAACGCCTCCTTCGCCCCGGTGACGCCGAAAAACGGCCATCTGGGGCTGCTGTCGCAGTCGGGCGCGCTGGCCACCGCCGTGCTCGACTGGGCGACCCAGGCCGGCATCGGCTTCAACAAATTTTTCACCTTCGGCAACCAGGCCGACGTGAACTCCATTGACCTGTTGCGCGCCTGGAAAGACGACCCGGATATCCGCGCCATCGTCGCCTACCTCGAAGCCATCAGCGACGGCCAGACCTTCATGCGCGTGGCCGAGGAGGTGGCGCGCGTGAAGCCGGTCATCATCGTGAAATCCGGCACCACCGCCGCCGGCGCCAAGGCCGCCGCCTCGCACACCGGCTCGCTCGCCGGCTCCGACCGCGCGTACGACGCCGCCTTCCAGCAATGCGGGGTCCTGCGCGCCCGCACCGTGCAGGAGCTCTTCGACTACGCCATCGCGTTCGCCAATCAACCGCTGCCGCGCGGCAAGCGCGTGGTGGTGGTGACGAATGCCGGCGGTCCCGGCATCCTCTGCACCGACGCCATTGAGAAAATGGGTCTGGAGCTGGCGCCCATCAGCGCGGGGCTTGTCGAGAAGCTGAAGACGCGCATGTCGCCCTCCAGCAACTTCCATAACCCGGTGGACGTGCTCGGCGATGCGAAAGCCAACCTGTACGAGTTCGCCCTGAGCGCGCTGCTCGAAGACCCGCAGATTGACGGCATCTTCAATATCGTCACCCCGCAGACCTCCACCGAAATCCCGGAGACCGCGATGGTGGTGGCGCAGTTGGAAGAAGGCACCGAAAAACCCATCCTCGGCGTCTTCATGGGCGGCACCCTCATGCAGGCCGGCGTGGATATCCTCATGGCGCATGACGTGCCGAACTACCCGTTCCCCGAGCGCGCCGTCGCCGCCTTCAAGGCGATGGCCGACTACGCCGCCTGGCGCGCGCTGCCGACGGAAGCGCCCACTGTCTTCGCGGTGGACAAGGCCGCGGTGGCAGCCGCCTTTGCCAAGAGCCGCGCCGAAGGCCGCACCGCCCTCAACGAGGTGGAGTGCGCCGCCATTCTGGCGGCCTATGGCTTCGCCTTGCCGAAGAGCCAGCTCTGCGCCACCGCCGATGACGCCGTCGCCTTCGCCGCGCGCATCGGCTTCCCGGTGGTGATGAAGATCGCCTCGCCGGACATCCTGCATAAGTCCGACGTGGGCGGCGTGAAGGTCGGGCTGGCGTCGCCGGAGGCCGTGCGCGACGCCTACGACGCGATGCTGTGCAATATCACGGGCAAGATGCCCGCGGCGACGATCTGGGGCGTGAATATCCAGCAGATGGTCACCACCGGCAAGCAGACCATCCTCGGCATGAGCCGCGACCCGCAGTTCGGCCCCATGCTCATGTTCGGCCTCGGCGGCATTTACGTCGAAGTGCTCAAGGACGTCACCTTCCGCATCGCCCCGCTCACCGCGCGGGACGCCCGCCAGATGATCAGCGAAATCCGCTCCGCGAAACTCCTCACCGGCGTCCGCGGCGAGCAGGCGGTGGATCTTGACGCCATCGTCGAGAGCATCCTCCGCCTCTCCCAGCTCGTCACCGACTTCCCGGAAATCGCCGAGATGGACATCAACCCGCTCATCGCCCTCCCCGGCACCGCCGGCGCCATCGCCATTGACTCGCGCATCGCGCTGACGCCATAAGACAGGGCGGGAAAAGCTGGAAACCGCAACGGGGCAGGCCAGATGGCCTGCCCCGTACAATGTTGCTTCGCGCACTTTCCGTTTCGCACACCTGGAGGGCGAGACTCCGTCGAGCCGCCGCACCCGGGCCCGCGGCGTTGCACTCCGCCCACCACTGGGGCCGCGGAGTTGCACTCCGCATGAGTGACCTCATCCTTATCGTTGGACAAAGAGCGTGCCAACTCGTGCGGAGTACAACTCCGCGGCCCCAGTACATGCGGAGTGCATGCGCTGTGCCACATGACTCCCGCGTTGCTCGGTACTCGGTCTGTCAGCCCGATCCGGCCAGTCCACGCCGGTGGACTTCGTTTCTCCAGCCCCGGATGTGAATCCGGGGGACGCTTTCGCCCGCCACCCGCGCTATTCCTTCACCAGCTTGATCGTGCTCAGCGCCGGCAGAATGATGCCTTCCGGCGAGACGCGCAGGCGGTGCCAGCCCGGCGGGAGGGTGGGGGTGGTGTAGCTGGTGGCGGAGCGGGCCGTGCACGCCGTGCCGTCAACCTCCACCGTCACCTGCATGGGGGCGTCATCACGCGCCGCCAGCTCGATGCGCCAGACCCCTTCGGTCAGGTAGACCCAGTAGGGCAGGTCTTTCGGCAAGTCGCTGACGTTCAGCGTCACGAAGGGCTGCGCGCCGCCGAGCAGGATGCGCGAGTAGGACTCCACCATGGCGCGGAAACCGCCGTCCTGCTCCCCCGTGCCGTAGAGCGGCGACTTGATGTTGGAGAGCGCCCAACTCAGCGCGGCGCTGCCGTGCGCCTGCTCCAGGTACAGCGCCAGGCCCACGAAACCGTCCATCGCGGTGGCGTCCGTCTCGCGCAGCTTGGGGGCGTGCGGGCCGAGGCTCGCGAAGAGGCGAATCGGCGCGTCAATGCGCGTGTTTTTCAGCTCGGCGGCGTTCAGCGCTTTCACCCACGGGTGCGCCTCCGCCGGCGAGGGGTTGCGCAGCAGCCAGCGCAGGAAGAGGCGCTCGCCCAGGCGGCCGTTGGCGCCCCACTCCGGCTGCGCGTAGCCGCCCACCATCGGCAGCGTGCTGTGCCCGTATTCGTGCGCGAGCTCGCGGACCCACTCCGCCTCCGCGCGCGGCGTGCCGACCTCGAACAGGTAGATGTTGTTGTTCACCGCCTCGCCGCCAGCCTGCCCTTTCTCCGCCAGCCAGATGTTCATCACGCCATCCGCGGCAAAGCGCGGCGTGAACCCGCCGTACGCGCGCGCCAGCCCGGACAGGCGCAGCAGCAGTTCGGCGGTGCTGCGCGCGAGCTGCCGGCGGGCGGCGCTGCGGCTCGGGGCATCCTGCCAGAAGATGCGGAAGCGCAGCTTCCAGAGCTTGGTCTCCGGCTCCAGCTCGTAGGCGACGATCATCCGGTTGAAGGTCCAGCCGCCATAGCGCTGATCGGTATACGCGGTGGATGTGGGCCCGTATTTCGGGTCTTCCTGGTAGCCGGGCAGCGCGTTGCCGTTGTTGTCGGCATAGGCGACCAGCTCCCAGGGTTTCGTGGTGATGAGGCACTGCCGCGTACCGCGCCGTTCGGCGGGCAGCGCCATGTCGGAGAGGGTGTACGTGTAGAACGTCGGGTCGGCGGGCAGCGCCAGCGGCCCGAATTGGCCCAGCTCCAGCGGGAACTCCTGGTAGATCAGGCTGCGGGCGAAGCGCGGCGCCACGCGGGCGTCCTGCACGTTCATCATCGCCTGGCCGTAGGTCTCAAAGAGGTCGCGCGCCAGCGCCGGGAATTTCTGGAGCTGGGTGCGGAAGTGGTACTTGCGCGCGTCCATCGCATACGTCGGCAGCACCGCCTGGTCTATGATGCCTTTCACTTCCTGCCAGTAGGCCAGCGACAGGTACAGGCGCTCGTACGTCGGATATTTGCCCAGCGAGCGCTTGAGTATGGCAATGGCGCCGGAAAAATCGCGGCCGGCGCCCAGCGCGTCGGCACGCATGATCGCCTCTTCCGCCCCGGCAATCGTCGTCGGCTGTTGGGCCGCCGTCAGCGGCGACAGCACCCAGAGACCGAACAGCAATATGAGCCAAACGCGCACGCCTCACCTCGATAGACAGGATCACCGTTGCCCTATCGGCTTGCCCCAGGCTGTTTGGGGTCGTGCGCCATGCGCCGAAGTGGCGTGGCGCCAACACGGCCTCCGCCATTATGACGACGCCGGCAGCACCGGCAGGGGGAAACTCTCCCGGCACGCGCGGAGCAGGGCATCACGGCCTTCACCGGCGGGGATGATCTCCAGATTGGCGCAGGCCGTATCCTGATATTCCTTTACCTTGCGCCAGCCGTAGTCAAACCCCCCGGCCGCCTCGACCAGGTGCCGCAGCAGCGCAAACTCCTCCGGCGACAGGGCCTCCAGGCCCCAGAGGCGGCGCAACTCCGCCACGACGGCGCCCGGCGCGTGCTGCACGGCGTACAGCAGCGGCAGCGTGGCGCGGCGCTGATGCCAGTCAATCCCCTGCGGCTTGCCGCGCTCGCTCTCGCCCGCCTGGAGGTCCAGCAGGTCATCCGCCACTTGAAACGCATAGCCGAATGCCTCGCCGGTCGCCAGCAATGCGCGCGCGTCGGCGGCAGGCGCGTTGCCGAGGATCGCGCCGATCGCCGCCGACGCGCCGAACAGGGTGGCGGTTTTCCCGCGAATGATGGTCCAGTAGGTGGATTCGGCGGCGTCAATGGTCAGCGCGGTGAGCTCCATGGTGACGGCGCGTCCCATGTCGGTGGCGGTGGACGACAGCAGGCGCATGATGGCCGGCACGGACTCCTCCGCGGCCAGCTCGAACACCCGCGCCAGCAGGTAATCGCCCAGCAGCACGGAGAATTTGGTGCCCCAGCGCCGGTGGGCGGCGGGGACGCCGCGGCGCGAATCCGCCTCGTCCACCACGTCGTCATGCACCAGCGACGCGGCGTGTATCAGCTCGACCGCCGCCGCGTAATGCAACACGCGGGTATCCACCGCGCCGTAGCAGGAGGTCGCGAGCATCAGCATCACCGGCCGCAACCGCTTGCCGCGCGACCCCACCACCGCCACCGACGCCTCATATAACAGCGCGTATTCATCGGTGAACAGTGATTGCAGGTGCGCGTCGAGGGCCGTGGTCCACTCCGGCAGCGATGGATGCAGGGTGTGAAGCGCCATGAATGATCTCGCATTCCCGCGCCATGCCGCCCCAAAACGGGCGATACAGCGCCGTCCCGCATTATACGGATGCCCGGAAACGGTGTCAACGCAATCCTCTTCGCCCCCTGACACCACCAAAATACCCTCCGAACCTGGGACCAAATACCACGACCCCGCCTCCCTGGAAGACGGGGTCGTGGTGACGGGCCGCGCTGCTGTTTAGAACTGCCAGTCAGGCAGGTAGCACAGGCGCGTCTCTTCTTCCGTTTTCGCGACCGCCTGCCGGTGATTCAACCAGGTGTTGTTTTCCTGGAAGTGCTGCCAGCGCAAATAGCCTTGCAGCGACAGATACTGCGTGTCGGCGGTAAATGGCTGCACGGCGCAGATGGCCGGTCGCGGCTGCGCGGGCTCACACGACATGCATGTCCCACACCCGGCCACGGGATTGGCCACCCCCATCGTGCCACACATGGCCAATGCCAGCAGCAAACCTATTTGTGTCATGGCCCTCTCCTCCCTTCGGCGGGGAGCCGTCTGTCGAACCCCGCTAAAATGTAAATACAATTATATAATAAACAATATAAGTAACGACTAAACCTGCCGGGGCCTGGAAGGTGTCTGATTACTCGCTCCGCAAGGGAAAAAGGGAATTCGCCCCGCGGTACCGTAGGATATCGGTGTGAGCGATACTGCGCAGACGACTCCCACGCCCGTACCGGAGGAAGAACGCTATCGCGTCGCCGACATCCGGCTGGGGCTGCGCAACATCCTGCTGGCGGCGGCGGCGACGTCCGCCTTCACCGCCCTCACCACGGGCGCGGTGTTCACCTCCTTTCTCACGCGCTGCCTGCGGGTGGACGATTTTTGGTACGGCATCATCATGGCGATGGCCCCGGCGGCGGTCTTCGCCCAGTTCTTCGGCTCGCTGGCGGCGGAGCGCTCCGGCCGCATCAAGCCGAAATACCTCACCTATTGTCTCCCTCAGCGCCTGCTCTGGGCGGTCATCGCCCTCACCCTCGTCTGGATCCTCCAGATGCCGCTGGCGGCGCGCATGGCGCTGCTCGCCGCGCTGTTTTTCATCACCGCCTTCTTCCAGCACTTCGGCGCCGGCGGCACGCTGGCCTGGTTCTCGCGCCTGGTGCCCCTCTCCGCGGCCGGAAAATTCTTCGGCTACCGCCAGCGCTCCGCCATGATCGCCATGCTCGTCGTCGCCACCCTCGTCTCCGTCCTGCTGGACCGTTTCGAGTGGCAGGGCTGGCTCTACGTCATCATCTTCCTCGCCGCCACCGCCTTCGGGCTGGCGGACCTGCTCTTCATCCGCGCCGTGCCGGAACACCCCCGCCCGGTGGAGGGGGCGCCCCCCACGCTGAAAGACATCCTGCGCGCCCCCTGGCAGCATCCGGCGTTCCGCTGGTATGCCCCCTTCATGTTTCTCACCGGCATCGCGGTGGGGATGATGGACCCCTTCCTCTGGCGGTACTGCTATGAAAGCGCGGCCAACGCCGGCCTGGGCATGAGCGTGTTTCTGGCGAACCTCTTCCTCGCGGTGGCGCCCACGCTGATCATGGCGTGGATGGCGCCGCACTGGGGCCAGGTGCTCGACCGCGTCGGCCCGAAATCGGTGCTGGTGCTCGCCACGGTGGGCAATCTGCTGGTATCCAGCGTCTGGCTGCTCATGCGTCAGGAGCTGCTCTGGCTCATCCCCGTGCAGACCCTCTTCGCCGGTATGGCGAACTCCGGTATCGCGCAAGTGGAGATTCACATGCGCGTGCGGGGGTTCTCCACCCACCGCCACACCACCTATCTCGCCTCGCTCAACGTGCTGAACGGCCTCGCCGGCATGACCGGGGCGGCGCTGGGGGGCATCCTCGCCAGCTTCTGGAAAGGGCAGCTCCCGCTCATCCCCGGTCTGCCGGCGTGGGTGTCGCACTACCATCCGCTCTTCCTCACCGCGCTGCTGCTCCGCGTGCTCGTCTTCGCCTTCCTGCTGGTGCGGCTGCCGCTGCCGGGCGACGTGCCGGGCGGGCGCGTCCTCCGGGAGCTGGGCGCGGCCATGGCCGAATCGCTGGGCCGCCGCCGGCGTCGCCCGGCAGGGAAATCACGCGTTGCAGGCGAATAAGGCGTGCAACGCCTCGCGAAAGGTGAAAGACACGGCGTATGCTCTCCAATCTCCTGGTTCCGATTGTCCTCACGCTGCTGGCGGGGCTGGCCACCGGCGTGGGCAGTCTCATCGGGCTCTTCGTGAAAAGCGTCTCGCCGGGCTTCCTCCGGCTCATGCTCGGCTTCTCCGCCGGGGTGATGCTGTATGTCTCCTTCACCGAGCTCCTCGGCACGGGCATTGCTACGCTGGGCTTCGTCGGCGGCAATCTCGCCTTTTTCGGCGGCATCGCCTTCATCGCGCTGCTCGACACCCTCATCCCGCACGAGTTCCTCGCGGAGAAAATCCCGCTGAAGGAAGGCGGGGCGGGCAAGCACGTGCTGCGCGCCGGCATGCTCACCGCCATCGGCCTGATGATTCACAACTTCCCCGAGGGGATGGCCGTCTTCGCGTCCTCCGCGGCGAATGTCAAACTCGGCATCGCGCTGGCGGTGGCGATTGCCATCCATAACATCCCGGAGGGCATCGCCGTCTCGCTGCCCATTTACGCGGCGACCGGCAACCGGCGTCTGGCCTTCGGCGTCTCGCTCCTCTCCGGCCTGGCGGAGCCGCTGGGGGCGCTGCTGGCGGGGTGGTGGATCATCCTGCTGCCGACCGGCGTGCGCGAGGCGGTGATGGGCGGGATGCTCGCCGGCGTGGGCGGGTTGATGACCTTCATCAGCTTCGATGAAATTTTGCCGTTGAGTTATCATCGCGAACCGGGGCAGCAGGAGACGAAATTGGCGCACGAGGCGATCCTCGGCATCATCGGCGGCATGCTGGTGATGGCCCTCAGCCTGGCGCTCTTCCAGTAACCCTCCCCGTTCACCGCGCCGGCGCTCTTGCGACGACCGCGCGCGACGCCCGCGTCCAGGACACGCGGGGCGCGAAGGGTCAGCGCCTTCCAATGTCCATCCCATCGCATCTGTCCGGCAGGAACTCCTCTCGCGCCGGCGAAGGTGAATTTTAAGCGATATACCTGAGGAGGTGCTCATGTTTCGATGGCTGATGCCGGCGCTGATGCTCTGCGCCGCGACCGTCGCGCTGGCGGCGGACTTCACGCTGCGCGAAGACTTGAACCGGACGTGGACGCGGGAGTGCGTCACCTTTCCGCTGACCGCCGCGCACCAGCAGCAGGCGCGGGCGGGGCGGCCATTGCTGGACCAAGACGGGAAGCCGGTGGTCTATCAGGTGTACACGGGGACGGATGGCATGGCGCGCATCGCGTTCCAGACCGACCTGGCGCCGCTGACGACGCGGACATTCAGCTTCGCCGCGCAGGGCAGGGCGGACGCCGCCACCGATCTGCACATCGAAGAGACGGCGGAAGGCATTCGCCTGACAAACGGGCAGACCGGCATCGCGCTGGCCAAAGCGCCGGCGGCGGGGCACGGCCCCATCGCGGGCATCCGGCTGCGGTCAGGCAAATGGGCCGGCGGCTCGCGCCTGACCGCCGACGCGCCGCTGACCGCCTGGACGGTGACGGTCACCGCCCGCGGGCCGGTCTTCACGGAGGCGGTCTGCACGGTCGCCTTCGGCGAGGGGGGCAGGTGGGAATCGCGCTATCGCCTCTACGCCGGCGAGCCGGTGGTGCTGATTGACGAGCACGCGGCGGTGGATGCCAAGGCGCGGCTCACCCTCATGCTCAGCGACAACTTCACCGCCGAATCCCTCTTCTTCCGCAGCGGCGATAGTCCGTATGGAAAAAATATGGTGTGGAAGATGGAGACAGGGCCCGTCTTCGATTGGGAACCCTGGCTGCGCTGGCATGCCTCGGTGCGGCGTGGCTCCACGTTCAGCGTCTTCAACGCGGCGGAGAACGACCTGCTCTCGGTGGCCGCGGGCTTCGCCGGCGCGTGGGTGGACCCGCAGCTGCCGTGGGACAAACAGGCGCATCCTCCGCTGAAAGTGGTGAAGGACGACGCCGGCGTGCATGCCGACCTGCCGCTGATGCACGGCCAGCGGAAATGGATGGTGGGCGCCTTTGAACGCGACGCGACGCTGGCGATCATGGATGATCCGAACACGGCGTTGGCCTCCCCCCTTCCCTACCGCTACCTCATCAAATACGGCCATTTCCCGCTGGATATGATCAAGGATTACGTGCTGCACTGGCCGCACGCGCTGGAGCACCCGCGCCTGCTGATGACGCAAAAGGATGTGGAGCGCTTCCGGGCGGGGGTGAAGGATTTGGCGCCATACCAACGGGAAGTGCAGCAGTTCCTGACCTACGTCCCTGGCAATCGCGGGAAAGCCCTGAACCAGCACAATATGGACGACGCCATTCCCGCCTACCTGGCGACGCAGGACCCGGAGATGGGGGCGATGATGGCACGGCGCGTCATCACGATGTACGAGGACGCGATCAACTACCTCATTGACCAGGACGGCCTGCCGTTCGGCGCCGCCCCGCACCACCAGCAGTCTACCGCCACGGCGGTGGGCCTGGCGGATGTCATCTACAGCAGCCCGCACACCACGCCGGCGCAGCGAGAGCGCCTGTGCGCGCTGGCGGCCTTCCTGGGCTATACCACCTCGCGGCCGGACTACTGGTCCACCGCGCGCCGGTATGCCGCCAATCCGAACATGACCACCTCCGTCTACGGCTACCAGGCATCGCTGGCGGCCTTCATCGCCGATCATCCCTGCGCGAAGGAGTGGGTGCAGGAAGGCATGGCGGGATTGAAAGAACAGCTCGATACCTGGTCGGATGACAACGGCGGGTGGCTGGAGGCGCCGCACTACGCGATGGTCTCCTATGATCAAATCCTCGCCCTGCTGGTGATGGCGCAGAACGCCGGCTTCAACGACTGGCTCTTCAGCGCCCCGAAGGTGAAGGCCGTCGCCCGCTGGTTCGCGCAGATTGATACGCCGCCGGACTCGCGCCTGGGCGGATTCCGCCACCGCCCGCCGATCGGGAATACCTACCTGAATGAGCCGAACGGCATCTACGGCCTGCTGGCCTACCTCTTCAAGGAGCGAGACCCGCGCTTCGCGGCCGAGATGCAGTGGCAGTGGCAGCAGAACAACTACTACGGCACCAGCGGCATCGGCGGCTTCTTCCCCGCGTTCGCCGGCTATCGGAAGATCCTCACCGACAGGACGCTGCCGGCGGCCGTGCCGCAATACGGCAGCGCCAATTTCCCGAAAACCGGGCTGGTGCTGCGAGACAGCTACCCCTCCGAGCGAGAGACGTACCTGCACATGATCCACGGCCCGCATCACGCGCATTACGATGATGATTCGGGCAGCATCGTGCTCTATGGCAAGGGCCGCATCCTCGCCGATGATTTCGGCTACTATGGGTATGCCCCGCAGGAAGACCACAATATGGTGGAGTCCCCGGTCGCCGGGCGCGGCGTGATGACGCTGCGCGACTTCGTGACCTCTCCGCGCTATGACTACACCGCCGGGGTGAAGGAAGGCTGGACGCGGCAGATCGCCATGATGAAAGGCGCGACGCCGGACGATCCGTGCTACTTCGTCATCAACGATGCTTTCAAGGTGAGCGGCGCCGCCACCTGGCGGCTATGGATGACCGCTGAAGACGTGAAAGTGACCGGGCAGCGCGCGCTGCTGGTGGGCAAAGAGGACGTGGACATGGATATCATCTTCCTCACCCCGGCGGACGCCCCGTTGACGACGGAGACGAAGACGCGCCGCAGCGGGTCGGGGATGACGGCGAAGTGGCAGTGGGGGCCGATGGAGATCACCCAGATCGGCCTCATCGCCGCCATGCCGCGCACCGCCGGCTCTACCGTGCTGCTCTATCCGCGCCTGAAAACCGCAAAACCGCCCACGGTGACCCCGCTGGCCGGGGGCAAAGGGGTGAAGGTGGCGCATGACGCCGGCGTGGATTACGTGTTCCTCAGCGACACCCCCTTCACCTATGACGAAGGCGACATGCACTTCGAAGGCATGGCGGGGATGATCCAACTGCGCGGCAAAGAGGTGCTGGTGGCGATGGGCAGCGGGGGCACAGTGAGCGCCCGCGGCAAGACCGCCACGTCCGACGCGCCGCTGCCGACGGTCACCGCGAATTTGTTCCCGAACAACGGCGACTTCGAGGGCGGCGCCCTCGCGCCGCTCACCGCCGGCACGAACGGCGCGGTCACCGCCGCGCTCTATAAGGGAAACCCGGTCGCCGGCGACACCACGCACACGGGGCAATACTGCGTGGCCTATACGCTCAACGAGAAGGGCGGCGGCACCTTCCACGGCAACTATCGGATCCCCGTTGACCCGCGGCGCGTCTATCGCATCAGCATGAACGTGTACGCCGACGCGGCCATCACCGGCCTGTTCGGCGGCTACGGCATCAACAGCGTCACCCAGAACGTGCGGACGAAAGATGATCGCGTCTGGGAGTGGCGCGCCTGGCTGAAAGGGCCGACCGAGGGCTGGAAACGGCTGGAAACCACCCTCGGCCCAGAGGGCTCCGGCGCGCAGCACATCTGGCCGCCGGGCATCGAGCTCACCCACATGGTCATCCGCATCAACGGCGAGCCGGGGACGTTCTACGTGGACGATATCGCGGTGGAACCGCAGTAGGCGCGCGGGTGGGGCCGGTCAGCACTGGCCGGCCCCACCGCGGTATGTTGCCGCGCGCCCGGCGTCATTCCCCGGGGCAGACCACGCGGATGGGGGCGAAACCGCTGAAATCGGCGTAGGTGGCATGCACTTTGCCCGCGCCGGGCTCGGTCGCCGTGAAGACGCCGCCCGCCGTCACCGTGCCGATGCCGCCGGAGACGCTCCAGTGCACCGGGTCAGTGATGGGCACCATTTCTCCTGACGCCAGCACGGCGAGCGCGATGAGCTGGACGCTGCAGCCGGCGGGCATGGCCGACAGGTCTTCGTCGTTGGCGGGGACCACTTCAACCGCGACCAGGGTCGCGGGGATGCCGCCCCCGCCCTCGCTGATGGTGACCGCGGCGGTGGCAGTGAGCACCGCGCCATTGATGGCGACCGTGGCGACGACGCTGCCGCTCTGCCCGGGCGCGCCGGCGAGGAAGAGATCGCCGCTGAACTGCCCGAGACTTTCCGGCGCGGCGGACCAGGTGACGATCGGCTGCGGCGCAACCGGCACGCCCCCCTGCGCCAGCACCGCGGTGAAGGGCTGCGTGGCGCCGGCCGGCAGCGTCACCGCCGCCGGTGAGACGGTCAGCGTATAGCCGTTCAAATCATCCTGAAAGGGCTGGGCGCTGCCGCCGCTGCTGCAGCCCCCCATCACCAGCGCCAGCAGCAGACCAATCCCGGCAAGCCATGCCATGCCTCGTACGCGCATTATCCTCTCCTCCTCCATCAGGGATAGTTGCAGTGTAGCGGCGCGGCTCGGTGCCGCATGGTGTGTTTTTCACCGGAGTCCGTGCCGTTGCATGAAAAAAGCAGCGCCGCGTCCGGGAGGGCTTGATGCGAGAGGGGGAGGCGAGATGCGACACCGGCGTTCCCACCAGGAGGGTGGAAACGCCGGAGCAGATTGTCGGCGCTGGCCTGCCGCCGCGGATCAGGCCGGACAGCCGGCGGCGTGCCAGGCGGTGTACCACTCGGCGGATTTCGCGATGCCCGCCTCCAGCGTGTAGCGTGGGGCGAAGCCCAGCCGGCCCGCGGCTTTCTCGGTCACTGCGTCGGAGAAGCGGACATCGCCGGCGCGCGGGGGCCGGTACTGCGCGGGGATCTCGGCCCCGACGGCCCGCTGAATCGTCGCCAGCAGCCGGTTCACCGTGGCCGGGCGGCCGGCGGCGATATTGAACGCCTCGCCGACGATGCCCGGCCCCTCCACCGTGCCGGCGAGGATGTTGCCCTGCACGCAGTCCTCCACGAAGGTGAATTCGCGGCTCTGCTCGCCGTCACCGTAGATCGTCGGGCTCTTGCCCGAGAGCAGCGCGGAGAAGAACAGCGGCACCACGGCGGCATACTGGCTGCCGGGGTCCTGGCGCGGGCCGAAGACGTTGAAATAGCGCAGCGCCACCGTCTCCATGCCGTAGAGCTGCGAGAAGATCAACGTGTAGAGCTCGGCGGAGAGCTTGGTGTTGGCATACGGGGAGATGGGCATCGGGTGCTGCGTCTCTTCGCGCGGCACCTGCGGATTGGCGCCGTAGACCGAGCTGGATGAGGCGAAGACCAGTCGCCGGACGCCGGCATCGCGCGCCGCCAGCAGCATGTGCAGCGTGCCGGTGATGTTGACGGTATGCGAGGTGAGCGGATCCGCCACCGAGCGCGGCACGGAGCCCAGCGCCGCGAGATGCCAGACGCGCTCCATGCCGTCGCACGCCGCGCGGCAGGTGTCCAGGTCGCGGATATCGCCTTCGATGAGCTCGATATCGCCCATCACCTGCCGCAGGTTGCTGCGCTTCCCGGTGGCGAAGTTGTCCAGCACGCGCACCTGGGCGCCGCGCGCCAGCAGGGCATCCACCAGATGGGACCCGATAAAACCGGCGCCGCCGGTGACCAACACCTTCATGCTGTTCTCCTTTCATGGTCGCGGATGGGCGCATCCGTATTATACACACGGCGCCCCGCGCCGGGAAAATGCCGTCAGCGCGGCGTGAAGGCGCGCAGGCATGGCGCAACGCGCGCCGCGGCCCGCCCGCCCCCGTACAGCCCGGCGGGCGGGGGCGGGGGCGGCGGGGCGACCAGCGCGGCCAGCAGGCCATCGCACACGGCCTCCGCGGAGACCGGGGGCAGCAGGCGGTTCCACCCGCAGGCCACCAGCTCCGTCCACTCCGTCTCGTCGCGCAGCGTGACGCAGGGCACGCCGTGGAAGAACGCTTCCTTCTGCACGCCGCCGGAATCGGTGACGATGAGGCGGGCGCTGCGCTCCAGCATCACCATGTCCAGATAGCCTACCGGCTCGATGAGGCGCAGATGCCGGGCGGCGGCGTCCAGCAGGTTCGCCGCTTCCAGACACTTGCGCGTGCGCGGGTGCAGCGGCAGCAGCACCGTGGCCTCACTGGCGACCGCCGTCAGGCCGGCGAAGATGGCGCGCAGCCGCTCCGGATCATCGGTGTTCTCGGCGCGGTGCATCGTCGCCAGCACGTAGGCGCCGGGCGCGAGGGCCAGTTGAGCCAGGATGCGGCTGTCGCGCGCGGCGATGGCGCCGAAATGGCGCGCGGCATCATACATGACGTCGCCGATGAGCGCGACGCGCGCGCCGGCGATGCCTTCGCGGCGCAGGTGCGCCACCGCCGTCTCCGTCGGCGCGAACAGCAGGTCCGCGGCGTGGTCGGTCAGGATGCGATTGAGCTCTTCCGGCATGCGGCGATTGAAGGAGCGCAACCCGGCTTCCATATGCGCCACCGGGATGTGCAGCTTCGCGGCGGCCAGCGCGCCGGCGAGGGTGGAATTCGTATCGCCGTACACCAGCACCCAGTCGGGCGACGCCGCGCACAGCACCGGTTCAATCGCCTCCAGCATACGTCCGGTCTGCGCGCCGTGCGCGCCGGAGCCGATATTTAGGCAGTAGGCCGGCTCGGGAAGCTCCAGCTCCCGGAAAAAGACCGCGGACAGCATCGGGTCGTAATGCTGGCCCGTATGCAGCAGCACTTCGGCCATGTCGGCCTCGTCGCGCAGCGCGCGCGAGACGACGGCGGCCTTGATGAATTGCGGGCGAGCGCCGATCACGGTGAGTATGCGCACGCGACTCCTCCTGCGAGCATTACATGGCGCCGGGGCGCGCGGGGGCGATGGGCGCTTCCGCATCGGTCATCTCGGCGATGAGCCGCTGATTGGCGAAGCCGGGCACCGTGTCGCAGAGGAACTGCATCAGCTCTTCGCTCTTACCGATGCTGATCAGCTGCTGCAGCCGGCGCAGCACCCCGCGGAAATCGCCGACGTTGAAGTAGGTGGGACGATGGACGACGGATAGGCCTTCGCAGGCGGACTGCTCCAGCATTTCGTCGTCGTTGGTCAGCACTTCGTGCAGCTTCTCGCCGGGACGCAGTCCGGTGAAGGTGATCGGAATATCCACGTCCGGCTCGAGACCGCTCAGCCGGACCATATCGCGCGCCATATCGAGGATCTTCACCGGCTCGCCCATGTCGAGCAGGAAGAGGTTGCCGGAGATGCCGATGGCGCCGGCCTGCAGCACGAGCTGGACCGCCTCCGGGATGGTCATGAAGAAGCGGGTCACGTCCGGATGGGTGATGGTGATGGGGCCGCCCCGGCGAATCTGCTCGCGGAAAATCGGCACCACGCTCCCCCGGCTGCCCAGCACGTTGCCGAAGCGCACGGTGACCATGATGGTATTGGGGTAGACTTCCGCGAAGGCGCGCACCACCTCTTCGCAGAGCCATTTCGTCGCCCCCATCACGCTGGAGGGATATGCCGCTTTGTCGGTGGAGATCAGCACCATGCGCTCCACGCCGTAGCGGCCGCTGGTATCCGCGATACAGCGCGTGCCCATCACGTTGTTCTGCAGCGCCTCCGGCACGTTCTGCTCCATGATCGGCACGTGCTTGTGCGCGGCGGCATGAAACACCACCTGCGGGTGGTACGCGTGAAAAATCTGGTCCACGCGCACGTCATCGGCCACCGAGCCGATGGCCATGAACAGGTGGCCGGCGAGCGCGGGGTGCGAGACGGTCAACTCCTGGTAGGTCTGGTGAATAGAGTTCTCGCCATGGCCGAACAGCACCAGGGATTCCGGCCGCAAGGCGGCGATCTGCCGGCAGAGCTCGGAGCCGATGGAGCCGCCCGCGCCGGTCACCAGCACCCGCTTGCCGGCGAGGTATTGGCCGATTTCGGTCAGGTCAATGCAGACGGGCTGGCGGCGCAGCAGATCTTCGATGCTGATATCTTCCAGGCGGGCTTGCACTTTGCGGGTGAGCACGTCTCGCAGGCCGGGGATCACCTTCACGCTGACGTGCTGCTTCCGGCAGGCCAGCACATAGTCGTGGATCTCGGCGCCGGCGGCGTCGGGGATGGCGATGAGCACCTCGTCCACCGCGTGGTCCGCCAGCAGCTTGTAGAGATGCGCAAGCGGGCCGAGCACGCGCACGCCGCGAATATACATGCCGCACTTTTGCGGCTTGTCATCGAGGAAGCCGATCACCGAGTAGACTTCCGCGACATCCTCGTGCAGCGCGGAGAGCAGGCGCGCGCCGTCCGAGCCGCCGCCCATGATCACCACGCGCTTCGGGCGGAAGTCGCGCTTGAGCAGGCGCAGGGCATGCCACCCGTCGGTACGGCTCATATTCGCCAGACGGAGGAGAATGCGCACGCCGCCGACGGTGAGGATGCTGAGGACCCAGAAGATGATGAAGACGGAACGCGGGAAGCCCGTCAGCGCCCCGCTGAATTTCATGAGTAAGACCAGCAGAAACAGGCCGAGATTGTTGGCGAAGACCACGCCCCAGATCATCTCGATGCTGGCGAACCGCCAGGCGTACCGATACAGGCGGAAGAGGGCGAAAAAGCCGAGGTAGCCGACCAGGGCGATGGCGAAGATGACCCAGTGGCGCAAGACATAGGCTTCGATGACATTGGTCGGCTCGCCCGCCTGCAGGATCATCACGCCGTCGAAGCGCAGCGCGAGGGAGAGGAACAGGGCGCCGGTTAACGCAATGGCATCCGCAATCATGAGGACGGCAACGCCGAATCGAGCCAGAAATTTCGGTACTATCGCGGACAATTTGTCCATGATGGCGTCATCTCCCCGGAGACGACATGGTCGCGGACTCCAGTAGACGGTCTTCATGCCCCCGGCAACCGGGGGGATTGCCGATACCCGACACACTCGGCGTCGTGATGAAGAACAAGCACCCCTGCCTGCGAATACGGACCATGCATGCACAGGACGGCATGGCAAGAACGTAACGATGCCGGCAATATTGTAATCCCTGCCTGTTTTCCCTGTCAAGGAAAGGGCCGGCTCGGCCGCGTGGGATACGCCGGCATCGCTGACGCAGCAGGGGCAGGCTGCATCCATAGGCATATTCCCCGTTCCGGTTCGGGCTAACCCTCGCCGGATACACGGCGATGCGCTGCCGCCATCGGCAGGGCGACGATGCGAACATCGGGCATCCACGATAAATATAAAAAACATGATTTATGTCATATTCGCTGGCCGGCACGTGCGCTATGATGACCCTGGAGCTGATGCCGGAGGGGGGACCATGGACATCACGGAACGCACGTCGCTACGCGAGATCCTATCAACGTGGCCGCAGACACGGCCGGTGATGGCGCGCTACGGCTTGCTCGAATGCGGCGGCGCCGCCGGGCCGGACGAGCCGCTGGGCTGGTTCGCCCGCGTGCACCGGGTGGCGCCGGAGCGCCTGCTGGCCGAGCTGCGCGAGGCCATTGCCCACAGCGCGGCCGCCGACACGACCGCGCCGGTGCCCGCCGCGCCGACGCCCGCCGCCCCTGCCGATGACCTGTACCGCCGCTTCCTGGTGACGGCGGTGGCCTTCGTGCTCACCGGCGGCGTGCTGTGGGGCGCCATCAATCTCTCGCTCATCGGCTATCACCGGGCGTTTCTCGCCTGGCTCACCGTCGGCAACCAGGCGCACGGTCACGTGCAGATCTTCGGCTGGGTGGCGCTTTTCATCATGGGCGTCGCCTACCACGTGCTGCCGCGGCTGAAGGCCACGCCGCTGCGCCACGCGGGCCTGGGATACGCCTCCTTCTGGCTGATGGCGGGCGGCGTGCTGCTGCATGCCGTCTATCGCCCGTTCATGGCCAGCCCCGCGCTGGCCCCCATCCCGGTGCTGGCGGGGCTCATGGAGCTGGCGGGCATCCTTGCGTTCGCGGCGGTGGTCGTCGAGACGCTGCGCCACGGCACCACGCCCGCCGACCCCTCGGATAAGTACCTGGTGACCGGCACGCTCGGATTCGTGGCGATGGGCGTCATGAACGCGGCCCTGCTGAGCGTGATGGCGGCGCAGGGCACGGCGGTGCTGCCGCCGGCGTGGAACTGGGCCTACCGGCATTTGCAGCTCACCGGTTTTGCGAGCATGTTCATCTTCGGCGTCAGCCTGCGCACGCTGCCGGTCTTCCTTGGCAAGCCGGAGATCAACCCGCGGCTGGACCGCCTGGTCTTCCCGCTCATCGTCGGCGGCTTCCTCCTGCGCGCGGCCGGTGACGTGCTGGTCGGCACCGGGCGGCTGGCGCCGGCCGCGCTGCTGCTGCCGGCGGCGATGGAATGCGTCGGCCTGCTCGGCTTCATCTGGAATCTGGGCCTCTTCAAACGCACGGTCACCCCCGCCGACGGCATGGATGCGGCGGCGCGGGCGTACGAGAAGTTCGTGTACGCGGCCTACGGCTGGCTGCTCGTCTCGGTCGTCGGCATCGCCGCGCTCACGGCCTACCACGCGCTCAGCGGCGCGCCGGCGCCGCACGCGCTGATGGGCAGCTACCGCCACGCGCTCACCGTGGGATTCATCACCTTCATCATCCTCGGCTACGCCATGCGCGTGGTGCCGGTCTTCCTCGGGCGGCCGGTCTACAGCGCGCGGCTGCTCAACGCCACCTTCGCGCTGATGATGGTCGGCAACACGCTGCGCGTGGTCTTTCAGGCGCTCACCGTGCCCTTCGGCGCCTGGCCCTTCACGGTGGCGGGCCTCTCCGGCTGGTTCGAGCTGGTCGGGCTGGCGCTGTTTGGGTACAACCTGCTGCGCACGATCTACAGCCCCGCGCCGCCGACCCCCTGCCGCGCGCCGGACGAGGCGGAGGAGGAGGGGGCGCCGGAGATCTCCCCCTCGCTCACCGTGGCGCGGCTGGTGGACGCCTACCCGCAGACGGTGGAGGTGCTGGTCGCCATGGGGTTTGCCCCCATTGCCAATCCCCTGCTGCGCGCCACCATCGGCCGCCGCATCACCCTGGCGCAGGCGGCGCAAATCCAACACGTGCCGCTGGAGGAGATGCTGGAGAAGCTGCGGGAGGCGGTGTAGCCGCTCATCGTGGGGCGGGACGGTGACAGGTACGGGGTAGGGCGGGCGAGCGTCGAGCCGACGCCGGGGGGGAGAAATCCGGCCTGTCGTGTGCGCACGAGCGCCGATCTATCGAACACGACATCGTATCACTTCCCCCCCCCCCCCCCC
>JAKPKV010000021.1 GCA_029553475.1 Armatimonadota bacterium | reverse complement strand
GCCAGCCGCCGCGCTTGCCGCAGGCGGAGCCGTATTCGGTGCTGCCGTAGTCGTAGAGGTGCGACACGTCGGGCTCCGAGGAACGCGCCGGCTCGGGCGCCTGCTGCCCACGGTCGCGCGTGAGGGTGCCACCTGCGCCGTAGTGGACCGAGGCGCGGTCGCTCGCCGTGGGCCACCCCTCCCGCTCGCGCCCCCATCCCCACACGATGAGCGCGAGCGCCCACCAGAACACCTGCGCCCCCGCCGCTTCCGCCGCTCGCCTCGCCCACGCCTTCGCTTCCGCAATCACGTCGTCCTTTCGAGGCAGCACCCATAGGCGCACAGTTTCCACCCGTTGGGGATCGGTACTGAGGACGGCCAGTTGCGCGCGCCGTCGAGGTCCGCGCCGCCGAGGTTCGCGCCGCCGAGGTTCGCGCCGCCGAGGTCCGCGCCGCCGAGGTTCGCGCCGTAGAGGTCCGCGCCGCCGAGGTCCGCACCCCTCTTCGTGTACACTCGCGAAAACAACCCCACGTCTCCGAGCCAGCCGAAGAACGAAGGGTGCGCCGTGGCCATCCACAACTGATGCGTCAGCGTCCACCGCATGCGGAGCGAGCGGCGCGGTTGGCGCCCGGATGCGCGTCGCACGTCGTCCTGACCCGCCTTCACCGAGTCGAACAGCGCGAGCCCATCATGGCACGCGCCAGCCTGTTCCAATTCCTTCCGGCTCAACTGTACAACCAGCATCCTGCACCTCCACACCGAACGGGCGCACCCGTCCGCGCTTCCTTTCTATGCGTTCCGCAAACGCTCTTGTCAATCTTTTTTCGCCCCAGGCTTGACAATACCGTTTCGGCCGGCTACTCATGCATGCCATGGCCGAACCCGTTCCCCCGCCCGGACCTGCCGCGCTCGCCGCGTGGATCGCTGTGGACAGCGCCCCACGCCGCCGTGCACTCTCGTTCCATACCGCGCGCACGCCGCAGAGCATCGCCAACTGGATCGCTGGCGACGTGCGCCCGAGCGC
>JAKPKV010000032.1 GCA_029553475.1 Armatimonadota bacterium | reverse complement strand
CACCGATCACGGTCAAGACAGTTTCTCAGTCTACATAGTAGCTCCAGACGATCTTCGCCACCACGCCGCTGCGCAGATGGAAGGTGACGGTGCTGGGGGCGACGCTGTATTCATAGGTGAGCGTGGCGTCCGTGCGGGAGCGGGGCGGGCCGAGGGTGGTCGTCACTTTCTTTTCCGCGACGCCGACATTGAGATCCCATTTCACCCACACCTTCGGTCCGGTGACGGTGAGGCCGGTGGGGAATTCTCCGCCGGTGTGGCTGACCTTGAGGAAATCCACCGACATGCCGGGATAATACAGCGTGCGCAGGGTATCCGAGTTGGCGGTATTGCGGTTCGGCACGCTGCGCGTCCCCGTCCGCACGGGGGGGCCCAGCGCGGCGATGAGGTCATGTTCCGTCTTGGGAATCGGCGGGACCAGGGCATCGTAAATCAGCAGATCAATGCGCTCGGTGATGGATTCAGCCAGCGGGATGGGTTTTCCGGCCTCCGGAGCCGGCGGCGGCGCCGGGGCCGGAGCGGGAGCCGGCGGCGGCGGCGGCATGGCACTGCGCGCGCGAAGGTACTCGGAGATGGTGAGCCCGGCTCCGACCAGCAACAGCGGCGCCAGCAACAGCCACAGGCCGCGATTCGGAAGGGGGGCACGGTGCCCGGTTGGCATGGTCATCGGCATCCTCCACGGTGATGATGATTACCGTGATAATTCGGTATCTCGCAATTATACCGCTTTTCCAGCCTGAGGGGTAGATACCTGCCGGGGGGCGGGCGCGTGCCGGCGCCGCTGCCGGCGGCCGATGACCTCGGCGGGCTGCTGTTCGGCGAACTGGACTCCGGCGATCCGTACCATTGCCGCAGTGCCGCCCGCCCCCCGCGTCATCCTCACCGGGGCAGGGCGTCGCGGAAACGCGGCAGGCGGTGGAAGGTGATGCGGTTGGCGTCGTGAAAATTGTGCGCGCCATCGTAGGCGGTGCGCACCAAATACAGCAGGTCCTCGCCGTCAAAATGCCAGTCCGGGTATTGGAACCCCACCAGACGCCGCGAATCCGCCGGCGACAATGGCGAATCATCCTCCAGCAGCACCCGGCACTGGCGCCACGCGCGCAGGTCAGCGGAGGCGTAGAGCGCGAGCACGTTGCGCTGATAGACGGCGCCGGGCGCGAGGGTCGGATTGGCCAGCGCCAGGTACTGCCCGCTGACGGGATCTCGGCGGATGACGAACTTCGTCATCCCGCCCGGCAGATCCAGCCACCCGGTGGCCGGGTCGAAGCTGACGCGCCGGCCGCCCTCCCGCACCGTCACCGCGGCGGCGATATTCACCGCCGGCTCGGAGTTGACGCGCAGGATATTCAGCAGCGCGCCGTCGGGCGCGGCGACCAGATTCCCCTCCAGCCAGCCGGGGTTCACCCAATCGGCGGGCGCCCAGCCGGGATCGAAGGCCAGCGTATTGCTCATCGTCCAGTTGGCGGCGTCCAGCAGGTCGGCGTCTGCCGCGACGGAGATGACGCCGGCGCGAAATCCCCGGCCCCAGACGCAGGGGGTGCAGTCCTCGAACGCGCGATACAGCCGCCCCCCGTGCGACAGGACGGGCATCGGGCCGCAGTGGTAATTCGGCGGCGCCTGGCGGGGACCGCCGGGGAAGAGCAGTCCGCCGCGCGCGTCGGCGGGGTGTGTCCAGGTGAAGCCGCCGTCCTCACTGCGGCGGATGACGATGGCGCCATACTGCTGCGACGTGCCCAGCAGGTAGACGGCGTCCCGGTGGACGAAGAGCGTGCTCCAGAAGGCGTTCGCGACGTGGGTGATGTTCCGCCACGTCCGCCCGTCATCCTCGGAGCGGTAGACGCTGGTCAGGTGCTCCTCGTCCTCGTAGTTGCGCGGGCAGCCGGGGCCGAAGTAGTCATGCGCCGCGAGCAGCGCGCCGTCGGGCAGGCGCACCAGGGTGGGGCTGCCCAGATACGTCCGCGTACGCGGATCCTGATAACGGAGTTCGGTGAATTGCATGACGCCAGCGCCAACGGGGCGCGGATGCGCCCCGTCCCTATCCCCTGTTTGCCGTCCCCCCTCCCCTACTCGCCCTCGCGCGCATCCGCGTCCCGGGTGGGGAACTTACTCAATACATCGCCGAAGAGATCACCGAGGGTCGGGGTCGCGCTGGAGGAGGTGGCGCGCTGCTGATAGGCGCGCACTTCGGCGCGTTCTTTGTCATACTCGGCCTTGCGGATGCTCAGCGTCACCCGACGGTCGTAGTAATGCAGCTCGGTAATTTTCGCGGTGACGGTCTGTCCGGGCTCCAGCGGCGCCACCGGCGTGCCATCCTCCGCGCGGCGGCGCGAGGACAGCTCGCGCTCGGGAATGATGCCGTCAATGCCGGGCAGCACCCGCACCACGGCGCCCAGCTCGGCAAGACGGAGCACTTCCACCTCGACGAGGGCGCCTTCCTTCAGCACGCGGCGCGCCGCCTGCCAAGGGTCTTCCTGCAATTGCTTGAGGCCCAACGAGATGCGCTCGGCGTCGGCTTCGATGCGCAGCACCTTCACCTGGATCTTCTCGCCGACCTGCACCACGTCTTCCGCGTGCTTCACGGTATCCCACGCCATATCGGAGATGTGCAGCAGGCCGTCCACCCCGCCGATATCCACGAAGGCGCCGAAATCGGTCAGGCGGCGCACCACGCCGTCCACCACCTGGCCGCGCTCCAGCGATGCCAGGGTCTTGGCGCGGCGGGCGGCGCGCTTCTCCTCCACCGCCTGGCGATGGGAGAGCACCACGCGGCCGGTTTCCCGGTTGGCCTCCACCACCTTCACTTCCAGCGTGGACCCGACATAGCGCTCCAGATGCCCCAGGTGGCGCGTGGCGATTTCGGACTTGGGAATGAAGGCGCGGACGCCCACGTCCACCACCAACCCCCCTTTGGAGGCGTCCACCACCAGCACGCGCAGGTTCGTCCGCGCCTCCTGGACGGCGGCGAGCATCTCCCACACGTTGTTATAGTCGGCGGTCTGCTGCGCGGCGGTCTCGGCGACGACCTCACTGTCAGCGACCTCAGCCTCTTCCACGCCGATGATTTCGTCGTCTACGTCCATCTCAGTACTCGACATGCCTGCCCTCGGAACAGAAAAAAATGCCCCTCGCGGACCGACAGAGCGCCGATCCGCCACGTACTAGTCTACCATATTCTGCAACGCGGGGGGAATAGTTGGGAATAAAGTCTGCTCAACTTTCTTCCGCGTGCAGCAGCCACGCCAGCAGTCGGTCCGTCTCGCGAAAATCCCCGACGATGGCGTGCGCGCCGGCGCCCGCGAGTTTCCCCACCTTCGCCGGGTTGATGCCCTGGCGCGCCGCTTCATCCGAGGCGACCCCGAGGGCGATGGCCCCCACCTCGCGCGCCAGCGCGATCTCCACCCGTCCGTCGCCGACCACCGCCACCTCCGGCCCGCGCAGCCCGGCGTCCGCGGTCAGCCGGCGCAGCACCGCGTCCTTCGAACACTCCATCGCGTCCGGCGGCGCGCCGGCCACCTCGACGAAATAGTCGCCGAGGCCGAGGAGGCCCACCTCGCGCGCCACATCCGGGTGATCGGTGCCGCTGGCGACATACAGCGCGAGGCCCGCCGCCCGCAGCGCCTCCAGCAACGCGAGGCTGCCGGCGATCATGAACGCTTCGCGCGGGGCGGCGCCCGCCGTCACCCGCGCGGCGCGCGCCTCCACCGGCGCCTTCAGCCGGCGCAGGTATTCCGCCTTGTACCACCACGCGTCATGCACGTCGGGGTTGCGCCCGTAGCGCGCCGCCGTCTCCGCCAGCCACGCCATCTGATGAATCGTCTGGATGCCCGTCGAGCGATCAATATACGCCGCCACCTCCGCGCGCAACGCGTCGGTGGGCTCCGTCGGCCCGGCGATCATCTCCACCATCATCGGCGCCATGATCTCCGGCCAACCCTCGCGCAGCGTGCTGATGGTGCCGTCGAAGTCAAACAGCACCGCGCGCACGGGCGGGCGCTCCGCCGGCAGCGGGATAAGGTCGAGGAAGGTGGTATCGGGTGAATCGGCAAGACGCATGGCTACCCTCATTCCGCATGCAATACGGATTTCCTCCCCCGCACACTCTCTCGTTGATGCGCTACATACGCCCGAATCTCTCCAGGATCTCCTCCGGCGTCGCCGTGCCCGTCATGCCGATTTTCTTCACCACCACCCCGGCGGCGAGGTTGGCCAGCGCGGCGGCGTCCGGGCCGGGGATGCCGGCGGCGAGGGCGGCGGCGAGCGCCGCGCCGAAGGCATCGCCCGCGCCCACGGTATCCACGGGCGGCACGGCGGGCACCGCGGGCACCGGGATGGCCGCCTCCCCCTCCACCCACAGGCAGCCCTTGTCGCCCAGCGTCAGGCAGACAGGGCCGCCGCTATGGCGGGCGAGCTGCCGCGCGACCGCCGCCAGCGCGTCATCCGTCGCGTCCCGGGGGGAGCCGGCGCGGTCCAGCAGCGCCCACGCCTCCACCTCGTTGGGCTTGAGAATCGCCTGGCGAAAGTCGCCGATATGGTCGCGGCTGTCCACCACCACCGGCAGCCCGTCCGCCGCCGCGCGGCAGAGGCGCGCGCGCACGGCGGGGGTGATGACGCCGTAAGACTGGTAATCCGCCACCAGCAGCGCGTCCACCGCCGGCAGCAGCGCCTCCAGGTGGTCGAGAATCTCCGCTTCCAGCGCCGGCGGCGTGGGCGTCTGGTTCTCGAAATAGAGGTGCGGATCCTCAGAGACCACAGCAGAGAATCCTTTCCGCAGCGGCTTGCAATAGGCCGTCGTCAGCCGCCCCGGCGCGGTCAGCAGGTGGGCCGTGTCAATGCCCGCCGCGTCCGCGAGGCGGCGCAGCTCGCGCCCGCGCCAGTCATCGCCCACCACGCCGAGCATGGGCGCGGCGGCGCCCAGCGCGGCGACGCATTCCACGGCATGGCTGCCGCCGCCCGCCGCCAGCCGCTCCGCCATCACCGGCAGGATGTAGTGCGGATTCTCCCGCGCCAGCCGGCTGCGGGTCATGTCCGCCTCCCAGTAGACATCCAGGCAGGCGTCGCCCACCACGCCCACGCGCACGCGGCGCATGGCGGCCAGCATCTCCAACAGGCGGGAACGGGTCAACACGATGGCGCACCTCGACACGTCCCCCTATTCTCGCCCATCCCCCGCGCCTCCTCTTGACATACGGGCAAGCGTATTCGTATGATGAATCATACTTTTCATATTGATGTGAGGAAAGATCATGCCGGACCTCGATATCGAGCGCTTCTTCTACGGGTCGGCAACCCTGGGAGAGCGCGGCCAGGTGGTCATCCCGGCCGATGCGCGCAAAGACTGCGACATCCAGCCGGGGGACAAGGTGCTGGTGTTCCGCCATCCGCTGCATCCGCATATGCTCATCCTCGTCAAAATCGGCGAGATGCAGGAGCTGCTGCAGCAGATGGGCCGCACGCTGGAACAGGCCGCCGCGCGCATGGATGACACCACCACCGTCCCGGATGAAGGATAACACGGAAAGATTGCGGAGAAGACGAATGATGGCAAAATACACGCTCCCGTTCCTCGGAATCGTGCTGCTGCTGGTCGCCGGCTGCAAGCCGCCGGCGCACACCGCCGCCAAGGCGGCCGCGCCCGAAGCGGCGGGCACGCCGGTCACCGCGCTCACCATCACCCCGCGCCCGCTGGACGAGCGCGTGGACGTCACCGGCACGCTGCAGCCGCATGACGAGGTCGAGGTGGGCACGCGCTACGCCGGCCGCCTGGCGTGGATCATCGGCAAGGCCGGCGTCCGCGTGGCGGAAGGCCAGCTTGTCGCCCGCATGGAGGACCACGACGCGAAGACGCAGGTCCGCGCGGCGACCGCCGCGCTGCAGGCGGCGAAAGCGCGGCTGGAACAGGCGAAGGCGGCGGCGCTGCAGCAGGCCACCGCCACCGACACCGGCATCGCCACCGCGCAGGCGGGCGTGGAGGCCGCGCAGGCGCGGCTGGAGCAGGCCAAAACCGCCGCCGACGCCCAGGACGCGGCGGCGAAGGCGCAGGTGAAGGCCGCGGACGCGGCGGTGGATGCCGCGAAAAGCCGGCTGGCGCTGCTGAAGAGCGGCTCACGCACCCAGGAGCGCAACATCGCCGAGCAGAACGTCTCGCTGGCGCAGGCCACCTACAATCTTGATAAAGCGAATTACGATCGCTATCGGCAGTTGTTCGACAAAGGCGCGGTCTCCCGCGCGATCCTCGACGGCGCCGAGACGAAGATGCACGTCTCCGAGGCGCAGCTGCAGGCCGCGAAACAGCAGCTCTCGCTGGTGCAGGAAGGCCCGCGCCAGGAAGATATCCAGACCGCGGAGGCGGCCGTCCGCCAGGCGCAGGAAGGTCTCGATACCGCGAAGGCCAACCTGAAACAGACGGACGTGGCCTTCGCCAACGTGGACATCGCGAAAACGGGCGTGAGCCAGGCGAAAGCCGCGCTGGAAGCGGCCAAATCCGCCCGCCAGGTGAATGTGATGCGCGACAAGGACGTGCTGGCCGCGCAGGCCGCCGTACAGCAGGCGCGCGAAGCGCTCACCACCGCGACCCAGCTGCTGGACGACATGTATCTGTATTCGCCGGTGAGCGGCGTCGTCGCCGCGCGCATCGCGCAGGTGGGCCAGAGCATGGGCTCCGGCGCGTCGGTGCTGAAGATCTCCGCGAACAATCTGCTCTACTTTGAAGCGCAGGTGTCCGAGCTGGAGGCGCCGCGTCTGCGCGCGGGCCAGCCGGTGAAGCTGACGGTGGACGCGCTGCAGGGCGACCGCGGCAATCTGTACGCCGGCAAAACGGCGCGGGTCTTCACGGGGACCGTTGAGAAGGTGGTGCCGGTGGTGGATGCCCGGACGCGCAATTTCACCGTGCGCGTGATGGTGCCCGCCTCGTCGGCGCTCTTTCCGGGCATGTTCACCCGGGGGGCCATCGTCGTCGCCCACCACCCGAGCGCCATCGCCGTGCCGAAGGACGCGCTGGTCGTCCGCGACGGCCGCCCCCTCGTCTTCGTCGCGGACGGCGGCGTCGCCCGCGCGCGCCCCGTCACCCTGGGCGCCAGCGACGCCGCCGCCGTGCAGGTGATCAGCGGCGTGCACCCCGGCGACCGCCTCATCGTCACCGGCCAGCAGACGCTGAAAGATGGCGATCCGATCAGCATGGCGGAAGAAGCGCAGGGAGCGAAGGAAGCGCAGTAGCGCAGTAGCGCAGCAGCAGCAGATTTCAATCCCCGCGTAGAAGCGCAGGATTGAAATCCCCGCGTAGATAAAAGTGAGTAGCTGTTATGTGGTTAACCCGATTATCCATCACCCGTCCGGTGACGATTCTCATGCTGGTGCTGGCGCTGGTCGTGCTCGGCCTGCAGTCGCGCAGTCGGCTGTCGGTGGACCTGTACCCCGACATTGAGTTCCCCATGGTCGTCATCACCACCATCTATCCGGGCACCGGGCCGGAAGAGGTGGAAACGCTCATCTCGAAACCCATTGAAGATGCCCTGAGCACCCTCAGCGGCTTGAAAAAGCTCACCTCCACCTCCTCGGAAGGCGTCTCGCAGGTGATGATGGAGATGGAGCTGGGCACGAATGTGGACGTGGCGATGGCGGACATCCGCAGCAAGCTCGACATGCTGCGCAATACGCTGCCGGAGGACGCCCAGGCGCCCACCGTGCTGAAAGCGGACGTGCGGGCCATCCCCATCCTCTCGCTCAGCCTCACCAGCGACCGCCTCTCCTCCATCGAGGTGCGCCGGCTCGCCGATGACGTGCTGAAAGACCGATTGAGCCAGGTGCAGGGCGTCGCCGCCGTCTTCGTCTCCGGCGGCGACGTGCGCGAAATCCAGGTGCGGATAGACCAGGCGCGCCTGCAAGCGTACGGCTTGAGCATCCAGCAGGTGGTGAGCGCGCTGCGGGCGGAGAACCTGAACCTCCCCTCCGGGACCATTGACGAAGCCAGCCGCACCAGCGCCGTGCGCGTCATGGGCGAGTTCACCACGCCCGAGCAGATCCTCAACGTGCGCATCCCGAACACGGCCGGCAACGTCAACCTCACCGTGCGCGATGTGGTGCGGGGCGGCGTCGTGAACGATACCGTCGCCGACGCCAACGCCTTCACCCGCGTGGATGGCGGCAACAGCGTGGCCCTCACCGTGCAGAAACAATCGGACGGCAACACGGTGAAGGTGGTCGAGGAAGTCCGCAAAGAGCTGGAAAAGCTCACCGGCGAGGACTTTTTCGCGCGCAAGGGATTGGCGAAAGTCTTCCATGAGCGGGAGAAGCGGCGCGCCGCCGGCGAGCCGGTGCTGCTGTCGCCGGACACCGTGGCGGTGAAGGTCGCCTGGGACCAGTCGGAGTTCATCAAGGAGACGCTGGACGACGTCTATAAAGCGCTCTTCGAAGGGGCGATGCTGGCGGTGCTCATCGTCTTTTTGTTCCTGCACAGCATCCGCGGCACCTTCATCGTGGCGCTGGCCATCCCCACCTCGATGATCGCCACCTTCCTGGTGATGGATATCCTCGGCTTCTCCATCAACATGATGTCCATGATGGGTCTGTCGCTCTCGGTGGGGATTCTGGTGGACGACTCCATCGTGGTGCTGGAAAATATTCACCGCCACCTGAGGATGGGCAAACCGCTGAAGCAGGCGGCCATTGACGGCCGCACGGAGATCGGCCTCGCCGCCATGACCATCGCACTGGTGGACGTGGTGGTCTTCGTGCCCATCGCCTTCATGGGCGGCATCGTCGGACAGCTCTTCCGCCAATTCGGCATCGTGGTGGCCACCGCCACCCTTTTCTCGCTCTTCGTCTCCTTCACCCTCACCCCCATGCTGGCCTCGCGCTGGCTGAAGAGCCACAAGGAAGAGGAGGAAGCCGAGGCGCGTGACCGCGAGCGCCCCGGCCTCTTCCGCCGCTTCTTCACCGCCTGGGAAGCCGGGTATTCGCGGCTGGAAGGCACCTATCGCCGCCTGCTGCTGTGGGCGCTGGACCACCGCCCGGCGGTGATCGCCCTCGGGATGATGACGCTGGTGGCGAGTATCGCGGTGGCGATGCCCAAACCGGCCCTCGGCGTGCTGGCCGGCGCGCCGCTGCTGTTGGTGGCGCTCATCCTCATCGTCGGCATCTGGTGGGTGGCCTGGCTGCTGCACGGCGCCATGCGCGTGCTCTACGTCATCGTGGCGCTCATCGGCTCCATCGCGCTCGCGCTGATGTCGTCGGGCATGGTCGTGAAGCTGAGCAAGGCGCCCTTCACGCCGATGATCCCCACGCTGATGATCCTGCTGGTCTTCGGCATCCTCGGCTACCTGCTCTCGCTGCCGCGCCGCGCCCGCCCGGATTTCAACCCGATGAGCGTCTTCAAACCGCTGGCGATCGGCGCCGTCGCGCTCATCCTCGTCTGCCTCTTCATCCCGGCGAAATTCGGCCAGGAATTCGTGCCGAAGATGGACAGCGGCTCCTTCACCGTGACGGTGGAGGCGGAGGTGGGCACCGCGCTGCACACCACCGACGCCGCCGCGCGCATCGTCGAGGAGACGCTGCTCGACCGGAAGATTTTCCCGCAGGTGGAGACGGTCTTCACCACCGTCGGCGCCTCCGGCGGCAACCGCTTCAGCGGTGCCAGCGGCGCGGAATCCAACATGGCGGAGATGAATATCCAGCTCGCGGATTTCAAGCGGGGCATGCTGCGCACCGACAAGGTCATCGAACAGATCAATCACTACTTTTCGACGGTGAAGCCGCTGCCGGGCGTGAAGGTGAGCGCCGCGGAGCAAAGCCAGGGGCCCGGCGGCGCCATGATCTCCATCGAGGTGTCCGGCGACAACATGCCCGCCATCCAGCGCGCCTCGAACCGGATCGCCGAGATGGTGCGCCAGACCGAAGGCACCTACGGCGTGGAGCTCTCCTGGCGCTCCGGCCGGCCGGAGCTGCAGGCGCACATTGACCGCGACCGCGCCGCGCAATACGGCGTCAGCGTGGCGCAGATCGCCTCCGCGCTGCGCACCAGCCTGGAAGGCGATACCGCCACGAAGTACCGCGAGAACGGCAAGGAATACGATATCCGCGTCTTCCTGCCGGAGGAACAGCGCGACCTGCTGAGCCTGGTGCCGACGATGGTGGTGGGCGCCCGCCCGTCCGGGCAGCCGCTCTACCTGTATGAAGTCGCGACCTTCGAAAACGCCGTCGGCCCCACCAAAGTGGAACGCACCAACCGCCAGCGCTCGGTGACGGTGCAGGGCAACCTGATGGAAGGCTATCCGCTGGGCAACGTGAAGCCGGGCATTGACGCCGGCATCACGCAACTGCGCGAACAGGGCCAACTGGGCGGCGTGTCGGTGAAGTGGGCGGGCCAAGCGGAAGAAATGGCGTCCTCCTTCGCCAACATGTTCAGCGCCCTCGGCCTCTCCATCCTCATGGTCTTCATGCTGATGTCGGCGCTGTTCGAATCGCTGCTCTCGCCGCTCATCATCATGCTGGCGGTGCCGCAGGCGATGGCGGGCGCGCTGTTTGCGCTCTCCTTCTCGCAGAAATCGCTGAATATCGTCTCCATGATCGGCATCATCATGCTCGTCGGCTTGGTGACGAAGAACGCCATCCTGGTGGTGGACTACACCAACACGCTGCGCCGCGATCACAAGCTGCCGCGTCGTGACGCGCTGCTGCGCGCCGGCCCGACGCGACTGCGGCCCATCCTCATGACCACGTTCGCGATGATCTTCGGCATGCTGCCCACCGCGCTGGCGCTCAATCAGGGCTCGGAGATGCGCCAGCCGATGGCCATCGCGGTGATCGGCGGGCTGCTGCTCTCGATGTTCCTCACCCTGCTGATGGTGCCGGTCTTCTACGAAATCCTGGACGACTTCGGCCAGGGCGTCACCCGCGCCAAGGAACGCCTGCTGCGCATCAAGGCCAAGCCGGAAGACGCGGAACCCGAACTCGTCTTCACCGAGTAACCCACCGGGGCGTGCGGAGTTGTACTCCGCACGCCCCTGCACATAGAGTATCTGTCGCGGGTCGTCACGCTGTACCGTGTCCCGTCGCCGCGCCCTCGGTCGTCCGCGCCCGGAGTCTATCCCGATACCATCGGGACGGCGCGTGGTGCCGACAGGCATCCCGGGGTGTTCCTCCCCCCACCCGTGGCGTGGAGGGGCACGGATACCACCGCACGGTACAGCGTGACGACCCACGACACATACGACAGACGATCATTTCCTCCCGGAGTCGGCTCGTCACGCACCAGGGGGACAGTCCCCATGGTGACGGCACTCCCCCCTTCGCTCAAGCTACGGGGGACAAGCCGCGCCGCTGCGTGCCTCACGACGAACGGGATGGTATGCTGACCTGACCTGTCACCGCCCGCCCGAAGCATCGCCGTGTCTGTGCCTGAGTTCCACGGGTTCCGCTGTCGCTTCACCCGCGGCTAGCATCTTCCGGCCCTTCGGGCCTGTATCACCTCGTCACCTCGTCACCTCGTCACCCCGTCACTCCCGCCGCGGCCGCGTCCAGTCCGGTCGCTCCCGCGCCAGCTCCACCTCGAAGGCGTCCAGCGGGCCGCCCACGGGCGGGTGGAACTTGCGTACGCGGACGCGGATTTCCGCGATGGCGGGAAACTCGGCGAGGACGGCATCGGCGATGCGGGCGGCGAGCGATTCCAGCAGGTGGAAGGACTGCCCGCCTTGAATGGCGGCGATGAGGCCGTAGATGGCGGGATAATCCACCGTGGTGGTCAGGTCATCGGTGAGGCCGGGCGCCTGCACATCCAGCCGCAGGTCCGCGTCAATGGCCAGCCGGATGCCGGTGAGCCGTTCGTGCTCGTGGGCGCCATGGTGGCCGTAAAACGTCATGTCGCGCAGCCGCAGCCAGTCGGGTGCGCGGCGGGCCAGCGCGCAGTCAATCACCCCGCCCTCGGTCACCAGCAGGTCCATCGGGATATCGGTCGCGCCCATCGGCACGCGGGGCACGAGTTGCTGAGCGTAGGTCAGCGCGATGCGCCAGCCGGGGGCGTCGGCGAGCATCCGGTCGTAATACCCCCCGCCGTAGCCCAGCCGCCCGCCGCGCGTATCAAACGCGAGGCCGGGCGCCAGGAAGACGTCTACCTCCGCCGGGTCCACCTCCGGCAGCGCCGCGGGCGGTTCGAGGATGCCGTACGGGCCGGGCACGAGACCCTGCAAATCGTCCACCGCGTGCAGCGCCAGTCGCCGCTCGCGGGGCGCCGTGCGCGGCAGCACCACGCGCTTTCCCGCCAGCAGCGCCTGGGAAATCAGCGCGCGCGTGGCCACCTCGCGCCCGACAGCCAGGTAGCAGCAGCACGTGCCGGCGGCGGTCACCGGCGGCAGGTGGCTGGCGTGCCGGGCGATGGCCGCGCTGGCGGCGGCGGCGGCCTCCGCCGCCAGCCGGTCGCGCTGGGCGCGCAGCGCGGCGCGCACTTCAGCTTTTGCCGTGCGGAGCGTTTCACTCATGACCGCCTCCGAATATCATCATGCCCGCGGATAATGACGACACCGTTATGCACCGTCATGCTTGAGCGCGCGCTCGCGTTCGCGGGCGGTTTCCCGGTCAGCGATCGCCTCGCGTTTATCGTATTGCCGCTTGCCACGCGCCAGGCCAAGCTCCACTTTCGCGCGCCCGCCGGACAGGTAGATGCGGAGCGGGATCAGCGTGAGGCCCTTTTCACGCGTTTTCCCCACCAGCCGGCGGATTTCCTCGCGATGCAGCAACGCTTTTCGCGGCCGCAGCGGGTCCGCGTTGTAGCGATTTCCCTGCTCGTACGGACTCACGTGCAGGTGGTGAATCCACACCTCGCCGCCATCCACGCGCGCGTAACTGTCACGCAGGTTCCCTTTCCCCGCGCGCAGCGCTTTTATTTCCGTGCCGGTCAGTACGAGCCCCGCCTCCATCGTCTCAAGGATCTCGTAATCATGCCGAGCTTTCCGATTCTCAACCAGTATGCGCGCGCCTGCTGTCATGCGCATTCCTCATGATCGTCCCCTGCACGTGCAGCCCTCATCCCTGCACCCCATTTCCCAATCCGGAGCGCGGGGAAAATGCGCACGTCCTGACCTGAATGATAAGCACACATACCCGCCGCGAACATCGCGCCGGGTGTGTGTGAGGTCGCGGACAGCGCCGGGGTGATTTAGCTCGACGCCTGCATGGATTTCGGGCGGCGACCCCGACGCCGCGGCGCCGGGGTGGCGGGCGTTATCGCCACTTCCGTCCGCAGGGCTTCGATCTGCGCGTCAATTTCACGGACACGGTCCATGAAGCGTTCGCGACGGCGCGCCAGCGTCTGAATTTTTCGCTCGGCGGCTTTTCCAGTTTGCTTCAATTGACGTTTGCGTTCTCGTAGTCTCTGGATGGCGCTCTCCACTTCTTCGATATTCATCTCGTCGTAGGTGGGCATGGTGTCGTCTCCTTATCGAATAGAATTCTTCGCTACCGCACGCGGAAGTGTAGCATATTATCTCGCCGTGTGCAAGATTATCTCGCCATGTGCACGCACTTTTTTTCCTAATGTGCGATACGCGCGCGCCGCACGCCGCCGAGATGATTTTTCACCCACCTCTCTCGGAAAGGGAGGCCGAAAAAACGCCGAGGAATGTCCCCGCATCACGACACCGCCCGGCTCGCCTCCTGGTCTCCGCGCCGTTTTGCCGATGCGCGCGGCGTTGACCGCTCCGCCCCGCCCCGCGCGTGTGCGAAAGACTGATCGAATTTCCGCACGGTTCTCGCCTCTTCCGGAGGGCGAGACGCCCGCGATTCGCGCGCGCGAACCGGCAGCGCATTTCCGACGAGATCCCTCCCCCTTCCGTCGCGCCGTCGCGGCGACGAGGTGGCCCCGCACGCGCCCGTCCCTGTCGCATGGGCGCCTCCGGCCCCCCGCGCCTCCCGTCCGCCTGACAGCCGGCGCGCCAGGTGGTATAATACGCTATCGCTTCCTCCGGAGCACTCCATGCAAATCGTATTTCTGGGTACCGGGAATGCCTTCGCGCCCCAGCGAGACTGGAGCTGCATGCTGGTGAACGGCACCATTCTCCTCGACGCGGGGCCGACGCTGCTCGCCAATCTCAAGCGGCTGCCGGCTGATCCCGCCGCGATTCGCCATATTTTCATCAGCCATTTCCACGGCGACCACTGCTTCGGCCTGCCGTTCCTGCTGCTGGATTACCACTTCCTGTCGCGCACCGATGCCCCGCTGGCGATCATCGGCCCGCCGGGTATCGAGGCCTGGACGCGCGAGGCGATGGCGCTGGCCTTCCCCGATGTCGCCGGCAAAGGCTGGCCGCGCCCCATCACCTTCGTGGAGGCGCGGGCGGGCGAGACGCAATCCGCCCTCGGCCTGCGCTTCATGCCGCTGCACATGGCGCACGCTGACGGCTTCCTGGAAGCCTTCGGCTACCGGCTGCTGCTGTCGGACGGCATCCTCGCCTATTCCGGCGATACGCGCATGACGGAGGCGCTCTACACGCTCATTGACGGCGCGCACGCCGTCATCATCGAGGCGACGGAATACGACGAATCGCCCTATCACCTGGGCCATGCGGAAGTGAAGGCGCTGCTGGCCGCACTGCCGCCGGACTGTACGGTATTCCTCACCCACCTGGATTCACCCGGCCCCGGTCCCTGGGACGACCTGCCGGTGATCATTCCCGACGACCTGCAAATGTTCACGCTGGGGGCCGCCCCCTCCCGGCCCCCGCGAGGTGCGCCATGACCGACACCGGCACGCCGCCCGCTGACCTCACGGAGCTGGAGCACCATCTGCGCGCCCGCGAGCGCCAGCTCGACGCGGTGATCAGCGTCACCCACGCGCTGCAGCAGCATGTAGACCTGGATGAGCTGCTGCAGCGCGCCGTCACCACCGCCATGGCCACCGTGGATGCCGATGCCGGCTCCATCATCCTCCATGATCCCGAGCGCGGCACCCTCGTCTTTCGCCACGTGGAAGGGCCGTCCAAAGCGAAAATCACCGGGCTGGAAATCGCCGACACCCAGGGCATTTGCGGTGACGTCTTCCACACCGGCGAGGCGCGCATCAGCCACGACGTGAACCGCGACCGCGCGCATACCCTGGACGTGGATAAAAAGAGCCAGTATCACACCCGGACGATGATCACCGTGCCGCTGCAGGCCGGCGACCGCATCGGCGTGCTGCAGGTGCTCAACAAGCGCAGCGGCCGCTTCAACGCGGAAGATCTGGCGGTGGTGGAAGTACTCGCCACCCAGGTGGCCTCCGCCATCATCACCGCCCGCCTCTTCCAGCAGGCGCAGGCGGCGGCCATCGTGGACATGGTGGGGCAGATCTCCCACGACATCAAAAACCTGCTCACCCCCATCTCCATGGCCGGCGATACCCTGCGCATGATGATGGAGGATTTTCACCAGCAGATCAGCGATCAGCTCGACCGCCCGCACGAGGACGTGTGCGAGATGGTGCCCTCGCTGCGCGTCTCCTGCCAGCAGATTTACGCGGACGTGACGGAAATCTTCGCCATCCTCGACGAGAGTACGCAGATTGCCCAGCAGCGCGCGAAGGAGATCGCCGACGCGGTGAAGGGCATGACCTCGGCGCCCGTCTACGAGCCCACCGATCTGAACGAGGTGGTGCGCGGCGTCTGCCGGGTGCTGGCGGTGGTGGCCGCGCAGCAGGGGATCACGTTGGATGCCGCGACAGGCGCGGTGCCGGTGTCGCTGCTGGATAGCCGCCGCATGTACAATGCCATCTACAACCTCACCAACAACGCGCTGGGCGCCACCCCGTGCGGCGGCCAGGTGACGGTCTCGACCTGCTGCCGCGCGCAGGGCGACTTTCCCGATGGGCGCTTCGTGGAGGTGCGCGTGCGGGACACCGGCTGCGGCATGTCCCCCGAGGTGGCGGAAAAACTCTTCACCGGCCGCGTGCGCAGCACCAAGCCCGGCGGCACCGGCCTCGGCACCCGCGTGGTGAAAAACGTGGTGGACGCCCACGGCGGCCGCCTCACCGTGGAGTCCGTGCCGGGCGAAGGCACGGCCATCGCCATGCGCCTGCCCCTGCGGCCGGGATAGCGCGGCGCTGCTTCTTGCCGTTTGCGAATTGCGCACCGGGTTCGTCCGCACCGCACACGCGCCGCCCGCGATGTCATCGGGGCAGGCGGAGGGCACGGATCACACCGCACGGTACAGCGTGACGACCCACGACAATTACTGATTACTACTTACTGATTACTTGTCGTGGGTCGTCACGCTGTACCGTGTGCCTTCAACACGCCACCGGTCGTGGCGCGCCCGGCGTCTATCCCGAGACCATCGGGACGGCGCATGTGTCCGAACGAAACATACGGGCATGCCTCCCCATGCGAGCTTAGCTGCACGGCTAAGTACCGGTTCGGAGGGCGAACGGTTACACTGCTGTAAGACGTTCTGCATATTGCACCATCGCCTGGAGTTTACGCCAGCCGCGCCAGAGCACGTGCACTCCGGGTGGGCCGGCCGACGGCCAG
>JAKPKV010000022.1 GCA_029553475.1 Armatimonadota bacterium | reverse complement strand
GCTGCGCGGCCAGCGCGACGCCACCCACCGCGCGCTGTGGGCGGGCCTGCGGCGCACGGTGGACGGCTGGCTGGAGACGGGCGATATCCCCTTCCGCGGCATGCCGGTGCTCTCCACCGCGGCGTTCGCCGCGCTCCTCGATGAGAGCAACGCCTATCTGAAGCGCCTCATCGCCCTGCTGGAAGAGCGCCGCGCGCGGGACGCCTTCCTGGAGCGCCGGGGCAAGCTGATGTTCCTCGATGACGACGCGGCGCTCTTCGCCGAGGAGAACCGCTGGCTGATGGGCCACGGCTGGAACGATTACGGCTTCGCCTGGATCCTCCTCGATTACTGCTGCGTCTACCAGTGGCTGGGCGAGAGGCTGCCCGCGGAGCTGACAGCGTGGATCCGCGAAAAACTGCTGTATTACGGCCGCGAGCTCTACCGCTTCTGCCTCTTCCAGCGGCAGTATTCCGGCGCGCAGGGCTTTTACGAGGCGCACCAGAGCGTGCCCCAGCTCACGGTGACGGCGCTGGGCGCCACCTTCTACCGGGAATGCCCCGAAGCGCCGCGCTGGCTGCGCTTCGGCGTCGGGCGCATCGAGGAAGCGCTGGCGATCGCCCCGCGCGACGGCAAGGCGGACTATATGTCCTGGGGCACGGTCTGGTTCGCGCAATCCACCGCGCTGCTGCGCGAGTTCGCCGGGCGGGATGCGTGGCGCCACCCGTATTTTCGGAACCTGCCCACCGCCCTCTGGCGCACGCACTACCTGCGCTCGATGGTGGATCACCAGGAGCTCGCCGATTACTACCGCGGCGCGCTCGCCGCCTTCTGCGCCTCCCAGTTGGGCGATCCCGTCGCCCGCTGGTATTATCATTTCCACCGCGACGCCGCCCGTCCGGGGGGCGAGACGCCGGTGAGCTACCTGCATTACCTGTGGCATGCCGCGGAGCCGGGGACGCCGCCGGGGCCGGAGCGGGAGATGAGCTACCTGCTGCCGGACACCTCGCAGGCGCTGCTGCAGACGAACTACCACGCCCCGCGCTTCGCCATCCGCCTGCAATGCGGGCCGACGCTGGGCAAAGCCGGCTCGTACAGGCTGGAGAGCTACGCGAGCGCCGCCGCCGGCAACGCCTTCGGCTACGGGGGCTTTGAGGCGCTGGTGAACGGCTGGCCGGTCATCGCCGACATCGCCACCATGGGCTACGGGCGCTATTTCCGCAACGCCAACGCCCTCTGCGTGGACAGCGACGGCTTTTTCCTTGAGGGCATGTACCTGATCGGGAAGACGGAGAATACCATCTCCGCGGCCATTCGCGCGTGCACGCTCGGCCCGGAGTGGTGCTACGTGGACGGCATCACCACGCTGGCCTACCGGCCGGAGCTGGACATTACGCTGGCGCGCCGGCAGTGGCTTTTCGACGTGGCGGGGGAATGGGCGCTGGTGGTGGACACCATCGAGAGCGGGCGGGAGCACGATTACCACCTGCACCTGCACGCTGCTGAGGCCATCGAGACGGTGGCGCCGGGGCATTTCCGCTTCCAGGGCGGCAATATGCCGATGCTGTGCAAGAACCCGTTCCTCCCGGACGGGCCGGTCGGCGCGCTGGCGGTACACTGCCTGGCGGACGCGCCGCTGGAGTATACCGTCGGCCCCGCGAACATGGTCTACGCCTATATCTTCCACGTCACGAAGGTGAAGGGCGGCGGCACGCTCACCAGCGACCTGCGCGGCGGGGGGAAACCGCCCTCGGTGACGCGCCTTGTCTGCCGGGCGCCGCGCGCCGCCCGCGCGCAGTTCCTCACGCTCATCAGCCCGCACCCGGTGACGTACCGGCGCGACGGGCAGGCGCTGGACATCCGCACCGCGCTGGGCAGCCGCCGGGTGGAGGTGGATGCCGCCGGCCTGCGGATGGGTAATCAGGACGCCGCCATCACCCGGTAAAGCGAGTATAGTGTTCGGGGGTATCCGCCATGAATGAGTCCGGCATCAATCGCGAGCGCCTGCTGGCGACGTTCGTCGAGCTGCTGCACATCAACGCGCCGTCGCGGCGGGAAGGGCCCATCGCCCGCCACGTCGCGGCGATGCTGACCGCGCTGGGCGCCTCCGTGCGCTACGACAACGCCGGCGAGGCCATCGGCGGCGAGGTGGGCAATCTCATCGCGCGCCTGGAGGGCGGGCTGGACGCGCCCGCGCTGCTCCTCTGCGCCCACCTGGATACCATCGAGCCGACGGCGGCGCTGGCGCTGCGGCGGGAGCACGGGGCGTTCGCCAGCGACGGCACCACCATCCTCGGCGCCGACGACCGCGCCGGGGTGGCGGCGATACTGGAGGTCGCGCGCGCGCTCACGGAGCGGGGCGCGCCGCACCCGCCGCTGGAGCTGGTCTTCACCGTGGCGGAGGAAGTGGGGGTGATGGGCTCGATGGCGCTGGACGCCGCCGGGCTGACCGCCGTCATGGGCTTCGTGCCGGACACCACCGGCCCGGTGGGCACCATCATCACCCGCGCGCCGGCGCAAAAACACCTGGCGGTGACGATTCACGGCAAAGCGGCGCACGCGGGCGTCTCGCCGGAGCAGGGCATCAGCGCCATCACCGTCGCCGCGCGCGCCATCGCCGGCATGCGCCAGGGGCGCATTGACGAGGAAACCACCGCCAACATCGGCGTCATCCACGGCGGCAAGGCGACGAACATCATCGCCGACACCGTGCGGCTTGAGGGCGAAGCGCGCAGCCGCGATCCGAAAAAGCTGGCGGCGCAGGCGGCGCACATGGTCGCCTGCTTCGAAGAGACGGCGGCAGAGGCCGGCGCGCGGGCGGAGATCACCGTCTCCGACGTCTACCCGTCCTTCAACCTCGCCGACGACGCGCCCGTCGTGCGGGCGGCGCGCGGCGCCGCGGAAGCGCTCGGCGTCCAGCCGCTGACGGCCGCCACCGGCGGCGGCAGCGACGCCAATTTCCTCAACGCGCGCGGCATCCCCACCGTCATTCTCTCCACCGGGTATCGGCAGCCGCATTGCCCCGACGAACAGCAGGACGAGGAGGAATTGGTGCGCCTGGCGGCGTGGCTCTACCTCATCGTTCGCCGGGCGGCGGCGCATACCTGAGCAGCAGCACGAATTCCGCCTGCGCGGGATTGGCCGCCGGTCGTATCGCCGCCATGCGCGACGAGAGCGCGGGGTCGGCCGCGACGCTTTCGACCGTGCCGAGGAGCAGGCCGGGCGGGAAGAACCGGCTGAGGCCGGAGGTGACGACGGTGTCGCCGGGGCGGATGTCGGACGTCCCGGCGATATAGACCATGCGGCAGGCGCGTCCCGTGCCGCCCTTCACCACCCCGAACGCCCGCCCGCGGGTGGTGACGGCGCCGATGCCGCTGGCGCCGTCGGTGAGGGGCATCACCGTCGCGGTGTGGCTGTCGGCCTCGAACACCTGGCCGATGACGCCGCTCGGGGTCAGCACCACCATGTGCGGCTCCACCCCGTCTCGGCGGCCTTTGTCAATCACCAGGTACTCTTCGCCCGGCCGGGTATCGCGCGCGATCACCTGGGCGATGCGCGCGTCTTTCGCCGCGGTCTCGCGCAGCGCGAGCAGCGCGCGCAGGCGCTGATTCTCCGCTTCCAGCGCGTACAGGCGCTCGCGCGAGACCGGCGAGAGCGGGTCCAGCGTATACTCGGGATCGGGCGCCGCCGCGTTGCGCAGCGTGCCCGCGACGCGCTGGGACGGCGCGATGAACTCCGCGAGAAAACGCTCGAACGGCGCGCGGGACTGCTGCTGGCGCGCGCGGGCCTGCCAGAAGGCGAACACTCCCAGCACCAGCACGAGGATGAGAACCAGCCCGGAGAGCCGCCGGCGACGGACGGCCCGCTGTCTGACGCGCATTGCCCGACACATTCGCCGGACGGGAGAAGGGTTCCTTTTCCGGAGGCGGTATATAGACCGTATACCTGCCGCGCCCCACCCTGATAACACGAGGTAGAGACATGCCACGGTTGCGTCATCCGCTGTGCGGACTCCTCACCCTCTTCAGCCTCGGGCTGGCACTGCCCGCCCTCGCCCAGTGGACCTTTTCCTCCGCCGACCCCGGCGCCACGCTCTGGTGCGGGCAGCCGGCGGCCGTCATCACCGTGGACGGCAAGCTCGACGACTGGGCGGGCACGCCTTTCGCCGTAGTGCTGGATGCGGCGCACCTCGGCGCGACGATCTACGCCGACCCGGCCATCGCCGGCGGCGACGCCGACTGCTCCGGGCGCATCGGCATGTGCTGGTCGGGCACGACGCTGTATATCGCGGCGCAGGTACGCGACGACAGGCTGGCGCCCATTGACGCGAAAAAGGGGTATGCCGCGCCGTGGCTCCACGACGGCCTGATGATCTACCTGAAGGCGACGGACGCGCTGGCGCAGACCGGCCGCTACGGGACGGAATATCGCCGCGATCCCTACGTCGAATCCTGGGCGACGCTGGGACTCACCTACTATCAGCCCGGCGCGCCGCCGCGCCCGCTGCCGGGAAGCTCGCGCTACGTCGCGCGGGCGGTCGCCGGCGGCTATATCCTCGAAGCGGCGATTGATCTGCCCGGCCTGGGCTATCTGCGGCCGCTGCCCGGCGACCGCTTCAAGCTGGCGATGCTCATCGTTGATCAGGACCCCGGCCTGCCCGCGCGGGATGCTTTCGGCCAGCTCATCTGGGAGCTGGGGCCGCGCGAGTCGGCCCGCGAGGCGGCGAGCTGGGGCACGCTGTGCCTGCTGCGCGCCGGCGCCGGCGCCGGCGCGGTGGCCTCCGCGCAGGATGACGACGGGACGAAGCGGCTGTACGTGAAGGCGCTGCTCGACGCCCGGCGCGCGGATGTCGCCTTCCTGGGGGCGCAGGTGCTCGACGCCGACGGCACGGTGGCGCTCGACCTGCCCGCCCATCAGCCGGTGACAGCGGAGCGCCGCCAGGCGGCGCTGGCCGGCGCCGATATCACCGCCTTCGCGCCGGGGACCTATACCGTGCGCCTGCGCACGAAGGTCGGCGCGACGACGTACGCGGATGATGTCACCCGCTTCACCATCGAGCGCCGCGCCGCGCCGGTGCGCCTGCCCCCCACCCTCTCCGTGCCGGATGCCGCGCGCGTGCAAAAGCTGGAACGCCCGCCGGCGATGAAGAGCGTGACGAAGGACGATTACCTGAACTTCGCCGTCGCAATGTCGCGGCAGACGCTGACCGCTTACAAGCACCTGGCGAAAGACGCCTGGCGCTACGGTCCGGATTACGGCATGGCCGCCGCCTATCTCTATTCCGTAACCAAAGATCCGTTCTTCGGGGATTTCGCGAAAGACGCGTTTGACGCCGGTTTCACGTGGGCGAAGGCGAACGATACCCGGCAGGGATGGGTGCACACCGAAAACCTGTGGCTGATGGTGAAGTTCATGCGGGAGAGCGGGCTGCTCACCGCGGCGGACGAGCCGCGGATTCGCGAGTATCTGCTGCTCTCCGGACGCAACGCCTGCGTCGGCTCCTACGACTGGAGCGCCGCTCCCTACCGGCGCGGCACCGGCCACTCCGCGCTGGGGCCGGCGACGGCGCGCTATTACGTCGCGCGCGCCTATCCCGACATCCCGGAGAAAGAGCTCTATACCAAATACTTCACCCTGACCTGGAACGACTGGTGGCAGCACCGCGACACCTCCTATAACGACACCAGCTACCGCGCGCTGTGGATGAGCATCGTGCTGAAGTGCGCGTATCTGACCGGCGAATACGAGGAGATCTTCACCGATCCCGAGGCGAAAAAGCTCTGGGAGCGCATGCTCTACACCATCGCGCCGAACGGCGCCGTGCCGCACTACGGCAACACCAACGGCTGGTCCACCGCCCAGGGGTACTATATTTTCTTCATGGAGTATCTGGCGACGAAGACGCGGGACGGGCGCTTCAAGACCGCCGCGCACCGCGCCTTCGATTATATGATCAATCACAGCGTCAACCTGCGCGACTACCACTTCGAGTATGACGCGATGGTGCACGGCGCGATCATGGCGCACATGGTGGCGGATGACACGGTGAAGGAAGCGCCGCTGGGCGGGCAGTCGCGCCTGCTCACCCGCAAGGAAACGGTACGCAGGAAGATGGGGCAGCCCATGGATTTCGGCCATTTCGCCTATTTCTTCTCCCCCGGACCAAAAGACGTGCCGGACAAGCTCATTTTCACGAGCGACGGGCGCGAGGAAGCGCTGTGGGCGATGATTGACGCCTGCGACGACGCCGATCACAACATGCCCGGTCAGCCCACGAACGTGGTGGCGCTGCTGGACAACGAGGCGGTGCTGGGCTGCGATCAGGGCTATATGGATAAATCGCCGGACCTGCACAACGTCGTCTACCTGGAAGATCTCGAAGGCACGCAGAGCGCGCTGCGCGCGATCGCCGTGACGGTGCCGGAGTTCGCCGACTATCGGCAGGCGACGGCGGCGCGGGTGCGCGTGGAGAATTATCAGGGCTTTCCGGTGACGGAGGAGCGGCAGTGCTTCTTCGCGCGCAACGGCTTCCTGCTGCTGAAGGACACCCTCACCTTCCAGGACAGCATGCTCTGCCGGGTCGGGCCGTGCTGGCAGGCGCAGCAGGTGCATCCGATCTACGGCACGCACTGGGCGGACACCGCCATCCCGTCGCTGTTCCTCACCGGGCTGGGCACCGGCGGCGGCCTGCACCGCTGGAAGAATCCGGCGCGCGACCTGCTAGTCTACCACCCCCCGCAGCCGGACTGCACGTTGGAGATGCTGAACCGCTACCAGGACCAACCCTGGCGAGTGCTGCCGCTGCGCCTGCGCTATACCTGGAAAGGTCTCGCGAAGCCGGGCGACCGGCGGCACTTCACCACGCTGCTCTTGCCGCACGCGCCGATGCTGAACCCCGCGGAGTTGGCTGCTGCCATCACCACGCTGGCCGACACCGCCGACCTGACCGTGCTGCGCATCGCCGCCGGCACAGATCGCGAGGACTGGGTGGTGCTGAACGAGACGGGCGATGCCGTCACCGCCGGCGACCTGGAGACCGATGCCCGGCAGCTCCACCTGACGATCCGCACCGACCTGAAACCCGCGCGGCACCTGCTGATGGTCGGCGGCACCTACGTGAAGCTGAAAGGGGAGACGCTGGCCACGGCGGCGAAGGAAGCGGTGCTGGACAAAGACCTGTAGGGGGACGACATGGGGGAGGAACCTCGCCCGCCGCTGCTCACCGCGGCGAATCTGCTCACCGCCTCGCGGCTGGCGCTGCTGCCGGTCATCATCGTCGGCCTCGTCAGCGGGCGGGGCTACCTGGCCGCCGGCGGCATGCTGCTGGCGCTCATCACCGACCTGCTGGACGGCCGGCTGGCACGAAAACTCCAGCAGGCCTCGGCCTTCGGCGCCACGCTGGACAGCGTGGTGGATTTCGTGCTCATTTATGGGCTGTTCATCACCCTCTACCTCATCGGGCGGCTGGCGCCCTGGCAGTTCGCCGTCATCCTGCTGGCGATGGCGACGGTCATCGTCTCGCAGGCGCCGGCGCTGCTGCGCGGCGGCGCGGTGGCGCGCACGCGCTTCAGCAAGCCCGCCGGCGCACTGCAGTATACCTTCCTGCTCTTTCTCATCGGCTGCGAGGTGCTGCCGGCGCTGCCCTGGCTGCGTTACCTCAACTGGGCGCTCTTCGGCGTGCTGGCGCTGGCGGTGGCAGGGAGCGGCATCGAATGCATCGCGAGCCTGTGGCGGAAGCGCCGGCCGCGGTAGCGTCACCATCTTCGGGCGGGCGAGCTACACCGGGCGGGGACGCCCCCCCGAAAAATTGTCGAATCACCGGAGGACATCATGACGGATTGGCCGCGCAACGCGCATACCGTGCATCAGTTGGAGCTGCCCGACTATTTGAAGGGCGTCAGCGTGCGCATCCCCTACCACGTCGTGCGCGGCGCGGAAGACGGCCCGACGCTGTACGTGCAGGCGTGCCAGCACGGCACCGAGATCAACGGCTGGGAGGCGGTGCGCCAGGTGCTGGCGGCGGTGACGCCGGAGCGGCTGCGCGGCACGCTCATCGCCGTGCCGGTCGCCAATCCCATCGCCTTCCAGGCGCGCATGCACGGCTACCCCTCCATGGGGCACAATATGAACCGCGTGTGGCCGGGCGATGCGAACGGCCCTTTCCTGCCGCACCGCATGGCGGCGCTGCTGTGGGACGCCCTCATCACCCGCGCCGACGCCGCCGTGGACCTGCATTGCTGGGCGGATTTCAGCATCCCGGCGGCGTGGACCGCGCCGGGCTTCGAGCCGTGGATCTGCGCCTTCGGCACGCCGTTCATTTTCGAGTTAGCGTATGACGCTTCGACGCGCATGCTGCAGAACGCGTGCCATGAGGCGGGCACACCGTGCTGCGTGCTGGAGATGATCCCGCAGGACGCGATCAATCCCGATTCCGCGCCGCTGGGCCGCCGGGGGACGATGAACCTGCTGCGCTACATGGGCATGCTCGACGGGCCGATGGAATACCCCGCGGAGCGCTACCTCTTCACCCCAGGTCCGGTGGACGCGCTGCCCACCGCCTCGGTGGACGGCATGTGGGTGACGGCGGCGCGCAAGGGCACGCTGGTGCGCGAAGGCGACGTCCTCGGCCACGTCTATGCCTGGGACACGCACGCCGTGCTGGAGACCATCACCGCGCCGATGGACGGCCTCTACTATCTGGACCGCCCCTGCGTGGCCCACGGCAACCACAACCTGGTGGAGCCGGGCACGGAGGTGGCCTGCGTGCGCGCAGTCAAGCGCGTGCTGCGCCCGGAGGACGGGCCTTAGAAACTGTCCGAGGAGTCTCGGTGTGGGGCTGCTGAGGGGATGCCGGCCTGGATCAAGACGTCCGAGGCGCTATCGCGAGAGAGATAGGGTGAGGACGGCCAACGCGGAGCCAGGCCGGAAGCCACCAGCAGGCACGCGCTGAGACTGTTCGGACAGCTTCTTAGTCTTTCGCCTTCCCGGGCCGTTCCGCCGGCTGCGGCTTCGGCATGTAGGGTAAGGGCACATATTCCACGCTCGGCCGGCGCTGGTTCGGCTGCGGGTACAGGTCCATCAGGTGGTAGACTTCCATCGGCATGTGCGTTGCGATGATGAAGCCGAGTTCGCGCGCCTGCGCCACGGTGATGGGGTAATCATGCGTCCAGCGCCCCTCGCTGAGCGTGGTCGCCAGTTCCAGCGCCTTGTCCCCGGTGAAATGCTCCTGCAGCAGGTAGATCAGCGCCTCGCGCACCTGCGCCACCGCCTTGCGCGCCATGTCCGCCATCATCAGCGTGCGATCGTCAATGTCTTTCGGCCGCTTCGTCTCGATCACGCGGAGGATGGAAGCGGCGGGGAACTCCCCCAGCTGCGGATCCACCGGGCCGAGGACGGCGTTCGCGTCCATCACGATATTGTCCGCCGCCATGGCGATCATCGTGCCGCCGGACATGGCATAGTGCGGCACGAAGACGGTGACGGGCGAGGGATGGGCGCGCAGCGCCATGGCGATCTGCTCGCTCGCCAGCACCAGCCCGCCCGGGGTGTGCAGCACCAGGTCAATGGGCACGTCCGGCGGGGTGAGGCGGATGGCGCGCAGCACCTGCTCGCTGTCTTCGATGGTGATGTAGCGGTAGAACGGCAGGCCAAAGATCGCCATGGATTCCTGCCGGTGGATGAGCACGATCACCCGCGACCCGCGCCGCTGCTGCAGCGCGTGCATCAGCTTCGCCCGCGCGGACTCCAGCATCCGCTGCCGCAGCACCGGCCACAGGAACGACAGGATGATGAAGAGCCAGAACAGCTGGCCGATCAGACTCGACGCCGATTCCATCCGCTTCCCCCGTTGCCGCTATACCCGACCCGGCGAGGTAGAAGCCGGGCGGATGTGCGGCTGCGGAGATGACTGGCTCATGTTGTCTGATGGCCGTGACGCGCGAGAACCGGCATTCCCTACCGGGCGCTGCATCCCTCCGCGTCCGCCGACGCCGGGTAGTACCGGTCAATCTCCTCCATCGCGATCTCCACCGCGCGGCGGGCTTTGCCCAGATTGCCGTGCATGGTGTAGACATCGCGGACGACGAGCTGCGCGGGGATGGCGCGCCCGGCGATGATCTCCAGCGTGCCGCGAATTTCCGCGCGCCAGGCGTCTTCGTCGAGGACGCGGTCCACGCTGAGCAGGTTGGGGTCGGGCTTGCGGGAGAAGACGATGCCGGTGCCCTCCAGCACGTCGGCCATATAGCGCTGGTCCGCCCAGCGGGAGATGGAGACCGCCTTCAGGTTCGGCAGCGTGCTCAATGATCGCTCCCAGATGGGGTCCACCGGCTCGCAGCAGCCCCAGTAGACGAAGCCGTGCAGGGCGGCGATGTCGCGGTAATATGGGAAGCAGAACTCGTGGAAGAGCTCGGGGGAGACGCCCACCGTCTCCTGGCTGTTCATCCCCGTCCACATGTCGGACAGCTTCACCGCGCCGGGCACCGATTCGCCTTTCGGCAGCAGCGTGGTGTAGTTGAAGCAGGTGCCGCAACTGCATTCCCCGCCGTTGTTCAGGATCAGCAGCCCCTCGCGCTCCGCCCATTGCGCCACGGTGATGGCGTTGTCGCGCAGCAGCCCCATCAACGCGTGCAGCGTCTCCGGGCAGTCGTACATCGCCATGAAGAAGGTGTCCATGCTCATCAACTGCACCAGGGAATGGGTGAGGTAATTATTGCCGTAGGTGCCTGAGCGCATCGCCACCGGCAGGATGTCGCCGAAGGTCTCCTCCAGGAACGCCTTCTCCTCCAGGGTGCTCTCGCGATTCACGCCATACGCGGCGGGCTTGAGCATGGCAAAGCCGTCGCACAGGTCGCTGATCGGGTAATTGAAGTGGTAGCCGGTTTCCACGCCTTCGGCGTCTTTCGCGTGCTGCGCGGTGATCTCGATGCCGAACTGATCCACCCACACGTGCCAGCCCATGTCCAGCGTGTCGGGGCAGACGTGGTCGTCGTCGAGGATCTCGTGATGGCGGATGTGGCGCAGAAAGCCGGTTTCCAGCCGCCGGCCGTACGGCGTCTCGCACTGCAAGAGCGACGCGGGCATGAAGTCCCGGTCGAAGGTCCAGCTCTCGATGGCGAACGGCGGCCGCGCGCCCGGCACGGCATCGTTCATCGCCGTCCACAGCGTCTTCCGGTACGCCATGATGGGCAGCGCGGCGATCTCCGCCTGGCGGTGCGCCAGCTCGCGCAGGTACAGCCGCTCGCCCGCGGGCAGGGAATAGGGCATGGGATGGCCTCCGGTGTGTTAATATTCGGCGGGCGGGCCGGGGATTCCTTTCCTAGCGTGCTCGTCATCGTCCCCGTGCTCGACTCGCCCTCAAGCCCCGCGCGCCCGGCATCACCATACCAGGTCGAGCACCAGCGGCGTCGCCACGCTCACGCTTGTCTCCAGCGCAAGCCGGCAGCGCTGCCCCGCCGTCGCGATGGTCACCTCCGCCGCCTCCCAGGCGCCGGCGGCGGTGAGGCGATCCACGCGGGCGGGGGCGGGGCCGGCGAGGTCGAAGGTCATGCGCGTCCACGGGTCGAGGGTGAGGTTGCAGGCGCCGACGATGGCGTGGCCGGGGAAGCGGCGCAGGATGGGCAGCGGGTAGGCGCCGTCAGCGGTGACTTCCAGCGGCAGTTGATCGCGGCTGAGCCAGCGGAGGAGGGCGGACATCTGCCGCTTGCGCGCGGGGCTGAGGAGCGAGAGGTAGCGCCCGGTGAGCACGAAGGGCAGCACCGCCACCCGCCCGCCGAAGCGGTTCTCGCAGGCGGTGAGGTAGGGCAACACCGTCTCATGGTCCATGTTGATGAGGCGGGAGATTTCCACCGCGCCGGGCAGCGGGCGCACCTCCGCCAGCCGCGCGCCGCCCATCAGGTCGGGCAGCGTCATGGTGAGGAAGACGCCGGGCGCGCCGCCGAACGCCGTGTTGTGCCACTCCTCCGCCGCCAGCGGCGCCCAGGCATCCTTCTCCAGGATGCGCGGCACGTCCACGCCGATCTCCCCCGCGTAGCCCAGGTCGCAGAGCGTCCGCGCCGCCGAGCCATCGAGCAGCAGGCCGCCGGCGAGCAGCGCCTCAATCTCTGTCCGGCACATCGCGCGCGTCGCCTGGCCGGTCAGCGCCGTCACCGGGCCATCGTCGTAGGTGGTGGCGAAACCCAGCGCCTGCAGCGGCTCGTCCCATCCGCTCGCGTCCTGCGTCAGCGCGCCGTAGTCGGCGCCCGCGGGGAGATGCGCGTGGTCGCTGAAACGTTCCTGGTTGAGCAGGCGCACGCCGCCGCACGGGGCCTGCCCGTGGCAGCGCGCCGCCAGCCCATCCAGGTACGGCCGCCACTCCCGCAGCATCGCCCCCCAGGCGCCTTCCTCGTCAATGGGATTGCCCATGTGGTCGAAGAGGTTGAGCGTGGCGCCGTCGCAGCCGAGGGCAACACTCACCGCCATCTGCAGCGCGGTGAAGGTGGTAGATTTGCTATAGCGGGTGAAGGGCCAGTTCTCCACCTCCGTCTGCTCCACTGCGCCGGGCAGGCTGTGGCGCGTCTGCTTGATGGACCGCGCGGTATAGTAAAGCCCGCGCAGCGACGCCTCGTCATAGCTGCCCAGCGGCGGGCGGCTGTACAGCGGCGTGGGGCCGGCCAGCGCCGCGCCGAACTCCCGCCAGCGCCGGCCCTCCAGCGCGTGGGCGTCCGGACCGCTGGACATCAGCCCCAGGCACGTCTCCGGGGAGGCCGCATGCACCGTCTCTTGCAGGAAGCGCACGGTGTCCATCATCACCTCCGCCTGCAGCTCCAGCCACAGCGCCCGCCAGGGGTGCGGCGCGCCGGGGGCGAGGAGGGCGCCGACCAGCGCCGCGCGCGCCACCGGCTCCCCCGCCCGCGCGCTGAAGCGCCGCAGGTGCTCCGCGCAGAAGCAGCCATAGCGCACCGGCAGGTGGTTGAAGGTGCGGATGTCGTCCTCCACCCAGATGACGTGCGGCCGCGTTTCAGCGTAGAGTGTCCACAGCTGCGCGGTGTGCGCCTGCCAGACGTCGCACAGCGGGCAGGCCTGCGCCCGCGCCTCCGCGCCGTCGTGTCCCACCTGCATGCGCATGCCGGGAAAGACATCCCGGATATCGCGCCCGCGGTCAATGTGCCCCTGCGTCACCCAGGGGTTCAGGCTATACTCCACCCCCATGCCGCGCAGGGCATCCCGCGCCCGCATGAGCAGCGGCTGGTAGCCCCGCAGCCACTCGACGGTGGGGATGCCGTGGGAAAATTCCTCGGTATCGCACTTGAGGATCACCTCGTCCACCGTCGCCTCACGGCAGAAGCGGAGCAGCTCCTCAAGCGCTGCGTCGAACTTCCAGGACACCAGCGTGCGGCGCAGGGCGTAGTGGGCGCGGGGCGTGGGCATGATGGGCCTCCGGGTGAGCAATACTCCGTGATGCAGTGGAATTCGGTGGGTGGGAAGAGGATTCCTGCGTGTGTAAATGCTCTTCCTCCGAAAATGCACCCGTGTGTTGGTCGTGCGCCACGTAGCAGAGCGGCTTGTCCCCCGTAGCTGTAGCGAAGGGGGGAGTGGCGCCGCTCCGGATGTGCATCCGGGGGACGGAAGCCTATCAATGCAGAACCCACCAGAGCGATATCAAGTTGTCAAAGAGCATTAATGCTCGCATGCCCTGCGTGGCGCCTCCGTTTTTCACCATCCCTCAATCCCGCTGTAACAACGGCGTAAATGCCGCGGCGCATACTGCTGATAGGTAAATCAGGAGGGATGGCTGTGCGGAGTTGCTTTGGCCTGCGGGTGATGGCGCATCAATTACGGCGGTATGCGGACTGGGCGCTGCATCCGCGGCCGTGGGCGGCGGGGCGCGGGGAGGCGGCGGCGTTTCCGGCGCTGGCGATAGAACGGACCTCCCCACTGCAACGCGCGCCGGACGGGGCGATCAGCAGCTACTGCGCGGAAAAAACGCAGAACCTGGGGCTGGCCTGCGCGAAGGTGGACGGGCTGGTCATCGCGCCGGGCGAGGTCTTCTCCTTCTGCCGCACGGTAGGGCCGACCACGCGGCGCGCGGGCTATCTGCCAGCGCTGGAGCTGCGCGATGGCGCGCTGGGGCCGGCGGTGGGCGGGGGCCTCTGCCAACTGGCGAATCTGCTCTTCCTGCTGGCGGTGCAGGTCAACGCCGAGATCGTCGAGCGACACCGGCACTCCTACGACCTCTTCCGCGACGCCGGGCGCACCGTGCCCTTCGGCTGCGGGGCGACGGTCTTTTACAACTACGTGGATTTCCAGTTCCGCAACACCCTCGCCGTCCCGCTGCTGCTGCGCGCCGCCGTCGAGCCGCCGCTCCTGCGCGCGGCGCTCTACGCGCCGGGGCCGCTGCCCTTCACCGTGGAGATCGTGGAGACCGACCACCGCTTCTTCCGCCGCGACGGCGCCATCTATCGCGCGAACCGCCTCTGGCGCGCGGTGGCGTGGCACGATGGCCGCACGACGCGCGAGCTGCTCCTCGAAAATGAGTGCCGGGTGCGCTATGCCGCGGAGGATCTGGTGGATTCCCCTCTCCCCCCATGAAGGGGGAGGGGAGAGCAGGAGATAGAGATGAGGACACACGTCGCGGCCACCGGCGTCGCCGGGATGAGCGCGCTGGGCCCTACGCCGGGCGAGCATCGTCAGGCGATGGCGCTGGGCATCAGCGGCCTGCGCCCGCTGGGGGAGCTGGGAGTATTGGGCGCGGAGTATGCGGCCATACCGGGAGGATGGATCACCCCGCGATCGCTGTTGGCGGACGCCCGCTACGGTCCGGCGACGAACCTCTGCCTGCGGATGGCGCGGGAGGCGGTCGCCGACGCGGGGTGGACGCCGGCGATGCTGCGCGAGGCCTGGCTCTTCGTCGGCAGCAGCCGGGGGAACGCCGCCGGCTGGCTGCACCCCTGGCCGGGGCGGCGCGGGCATCGCCAGATGGCGGCCAGCAACGCCATGCACAGCGAGATGGCGGCGGCGGTGAGCATCGAGCTGGGCATCCGCGGGCCGTATCAGGTGCTCTCCAACGGCTGCTCGTCGGGCTTGGATGCCGTCGGCTTCGGCGCGTGGGCGGTCCACAGCGGGCTGGCGCCGCGGGCGCTCTGCCTCTCCGCCGATCTGCCGCTGGTGCCGGCGCTGCTGAACAGCTACGCGCAGACCGGGCTGCTCTCGCGCGACGGGGTGAACGACCCCTACTCCCCGCACACCACCGGCTTCCTGCCCGGCGAGGCGGGGGCGGCATTGGCGCTGGAGCCGGCGGCGGGGCAGCCGGCGTATGCGACGGTGGCGGGCTACTGGGCGAACTCCGATGCCTTCCACCCGCTGGGCCTGCCGGAAGAAGGTTCCGGCATCGCCGAAGTGCTGATGCAGGCGATTGCGGAGCTGGGCATGCCGCGGGTGGCGGCGGTCTGCCCGCATGCCAGCGGCACCCATGCCCACGGCCAGGCGGAGCGGCGGGCGCTGCGCGCGGTCTTCTCCGCCTACGAGACGCCCATCAGCCTGCACCTGATAAAACCCTTCACCGGCCACGCCATCGGCGCCAGCGGGGCGATTGATCTGGCGGTGCTCTGCCACGCCCTGCGCGATGGCGAGCTCCCGCCGAATCTGCCCGGCCTCACCGGCGCCGGCGACCCCTTCACCCTGCCGACCTCCCCGGCTCCCTGGGACGGCGGCACGGTGCTGAAAATCAGCGTCGGCATGGGCGGCCACAACGCGGTGATCGCCCTCCAATCGTCATCGTCATCGTAGTCGTCATCGCAATCGAAGTTCTCACGCAAAGGCGCCAAGGCGCAAAGACGCGAGTATTTTTTACTGATGCGGACAGCCGGATCTTCTTTCGCGCACGGCACTCCGCGAACCGGCTGGCTCTGTAAATACGGGGGGGCGGAGGTGAATCTCTTCCGGGTTTGTCAGGGGTTCAGTCATTCGGTGACCGGTCGGGTTATACAGGAATCGGGGATGAAGCTCGCTTCACCCAATAGGAATGAAAATCGTGAGCGGCGCGGCGCCACTCCCCCCTTCGCTAAAGCTACAGGGGACAAGCCGCTCTGCTACGTGGCGCACGACCAACACACGGATGCTATTTTCGAAGGAGAAAGTCCATCATGCATTGGCACATCAAAGCCCTCATCCGCCACGCGATGCTGGCGCTGCCGGGGGGCGCGGGGCTTTATCGCTGGCTCACCGCCGGGCTGCTCGGCACGAACGCGGGGATGGCGTACAAGTGGTTCCGGGTGATGCCGGCGCACGTGGCGGCGCTGCGCGCGCAGTTCGGGGCGGCGGCGCGGCGGCAGCGGTTGTGGTGTTTTGACAGCGGGGCGACGATGGCGGCGGGGCTGGCGATGGCGGTGGTGAGCGACGTGCCGGGATTGCTCACCGACCGGCATGACC
>JAKPKV010000020.1 GCA_029553475.1 Armatimonadota bacterium | reverse complement strand
CACCGTCACCGAGCCGGCGGTCGTGCCAGTCATGGTGAAGCTCACCGCACCGTTCTCGGTGACGACCTGCTGCGGGCTCGCCAGGCCATTGATGAGCGCGACCGCCGTGCCGGTGGCCGACGCCGTCAGGCGATAGCCATTGAAGACCGGCGTATCCGCCGCATCGAGCACCGCCACGTCGCAGCGCACCGGCGAATTCACCACCGCCGGACTGGCGGGAGCGGTCGCCAGCGTGAGCTTCGCCGGCGGGCCGACAAAGTTCAGGTCCTTATTATCCACCTTCGCGGCGCCGGATTCGGCATGGATGGTGGCATTGCCGCCCGCCCCGCCTTTCCCGCGCACCTTCAGCGTCACCGTGCCGTTCGCATCGAAGAGCAGGTTGCTCGGCGACGTGCCCAGCTCCATATTCGTCGTCGGGTTGACGAAGGTGGCGTTCACGCCGGTGATCGTGAGAATCGAGAGCGGCGTATTCGCCGGCACCGGCTTCCCCGCATCGTCCGTGGCGGACACCACCACCGTCGTCTCTTCCAGCAGGCCGTCCTGCCAGAAGTGGACGTTCGCGTCGGTGGGCAGCAGCATCGTCCCCTGGATGGACACCTTGATATCCTTGGCCGGTTTCTTGTAGGCGATGTTCGCCGTGGAGGCGGTCGCCGTGCCGGCGCGGGCGGAGATGATGAAGTCGTAGTCCGTCACCTTGGCCGGATCAGCGGCCTTCACCTTCACCGAGGCCAGCCCGTTATCGCCCACCTTCACCTTGCCGTCCGCTGGGTCCAGCACGAAGCCGGGGTTATCCACGGTAAACTGCACGGTGACGGCATCCTTGAGGATATTCGTCCCGTTGACGTCTTTCACTGACACCGTCAACGTCGCCGTGTCGGCGCTGTTGATGAATGTCGGCGGGTTCAGGAAGGTGATGGTCGCCGGCGGGCCGATGATGGCCACGTTGAAGATATTCTGATCATCCTGCCCGTAGATGCCGGACTTCCAGTCATACACCAGGTACCCCGGTCCGGGATTGCCGTTCGCGTAGACGCGGAAGGTGCCGGTGATCTTACTGCCGGCGAGATCAATGAACGCCGGCATATTGAGCAGTTGTCCCTGCTCGGAAGAGAGCCAGACGCCGACCTCGTCGCTGTCGGCGATGGATCTGCTGAACGCATCCAGCGCGGTAATCGTCAGCGTGGTCTCATTGAACTCCGTGCCGGCGTCCGCGCCCATCTGCACCGCGGGCTTGGAGGAGTCGAAGCGCAGCGTGCGCGCGCCGCCGATCACGCGGATCGAGATCTGCGCCGAGGTGCCGCCCGTGGAGGCGGTGATCTTCTCCGCGCCATGCGCGCGACTACGGTAATAGGTCGTCGCGGCGGAGTAAATCCGCCCGCCCTGCGCATACGTCGTGACATTGACGCTGACGAGCGCCAACTCTTCCGTCTGATCGCTGGCCGTCGTCGGCACGAACCGCCCCATCCCCGCGGTGAAGACCACTTTCGAGAGCGGGTCTATCGCGGCGGGCAGCACCGGATTGCCGTACTTATCGCGGATATCATCGGCGATCACGCGAATCTGATCCGGCCCCAGATAGCCGGGGGACTGCTCCGGATAGCCGTAGATCTGCGTGGCGCTGGTGCCATCCACGACCGGATCGAGCGTCAGCGTCATCGTGGACGCGGGCGCGGCGGTGATGGTGATCGGCGCAGAGGAGATCGCCAACGGCATCTCCTGCAACTGTTGATCCACCTCGAAGGTGACCATGAACGGCCGCGAGTAGGTCCCCCGCAGATCCGTCACGGTGGCGGTGGCATCTATGCCGCCGACCTGGTCCGTGCGCCCGGTGACGGTGGGCAGCGCCGCTGACCCATCATCCGTGAAGACGAAGCCCATGCGATATGGGGTGTTGCCCGCGCACGGCTGGCCCAGGTTGTCGCGCAAATTCACGCGGATGGGGATCGAGGTACCCGCGATAATCGTGTCGAGCGTCCCGAGCACGACCTCGGAGTTGGCCGGCACCGGCCCCCCCACCATCTGTACGCGCGCCTGCACCTCAACCGGTCCGGCCACGCGGAAGGTGCTGGCGTAGATGACGCGGCCATCGGTGCGGCTGACGCGCGCGATAATCTGCGCGCCGCCTTTCGGGGTGTTGCGGTCGGCGCTCAAGATCGTCGCGGTGCAGGCGCCGTTCGAAGTCGTCGCCAGCGGGGTGATGGTGCCGTATGGCGTGCCGGTATTCGGCTTCGGCACTCCCGGCGCGGGATACGGATTCCCCTGGTAGTCGAGCCCAGGCTCGAATTCATAGGAGTTCGGCTCGATCAACTCGAAGAAGACCTGCGTGCCGTCGGGCACCGCGTTCCCATATTCATCGGTCACGCGCGCATAGACCGCGGACGTGTAATCCGCGCCGGTGGCCGGGCGGCCATTCGTGCGCAGCAGCGTCCACGGTCCGGCCATCGAGAGCTCGATGAGCGCGGGCATGCCGCCGCGCACGACGATCTGGGTGGCGCCGGTGACTTCCAGCGCGCGGGCGGTGATCGTCACCGTCTGCGCCTTGCTCGGCCCGGTATACCCGACCCCGCGGACGTAGCCATCCGCCCCCGTCACGGCGGTGAGCGTGGAGAGCGCGCCGTCCGACGCGACCAGATCCACCGTCACGTTCGGCGCGGGCAGCCCTTTATTCGTCACCAGGATGTCCAGCGTCGTCTGGCGCTGGGCGATGTTATTGGTGATGAGGAGCGTCGTCGCCGCCGGGGTGATAAGGACCTTGATGACATCCACCTTCGGCTGCATCAGCAGCGACATCGCCTGCTGGATCGCCCCGCTTTCGGCGGTGATCATCAGCGTCACCGCGCTGCTTGACGGCGTCCCCTGCAGGATCACGGTGGCGATGCCGCCCACGGTGAGCGCTTTCGCGGTCTGCGTCGCGGTGCCCTGGAAGACGCCGCCGCCGACCACGGTGAACTCCACCTCGGTGCCGTCATCCACCAGTTGCCCGAAGACATCATACACCTTCGCGGTGATGACCGCCTGCGACCCGGTATCGGCCACCAGCGTGGCGACGTTCGAAGTCAGCTCGATGCGATTCGGCACCAGCGCGACGAACCGCACCTGCACGGCGTTGCCGCTCAGATCAACCGGCGTCGCCATGAGCGGCGGGTCCACGCTGAAGATGCCGGCGGTGACCGTCACGTTCTGCTGCAGCACGCCGGCGGGCAGCGGGGCGGCGGTCAGCGTGAAGGCCAACTCCCCGTTGGCGTCGGTGGCGCCCACGATGGGGCTGATCGTCCCGTGGCTCGTGGTGAGCAGCACCGCGGTGTTGGGCGCCACGTTGTCGTTCTTATCCACCACTTTCACCGTGCCGCCGGTAGACGCCGTGGCGCGCGCCGGCAGCAGCGGATTCTGCACCACCATGCGCATCTTCGCCGGTTGGCCCGGTCCGATGCGCAGCGTGGCCTCTTTCATCAGCGTGCCGAAGAAGGCGACGACCGTGACCGTGCTCACCTTATACCCGGCGCGCACGGTGAGGGTCGCCTCGCCATTCTGGTCGGTGATGGCGAAATTCGTGGCCAGCCCCGTGGCGTCGAGGAACAGGACGTTCGGGTCGGTGCAGGCGAAGATGATCTTCTTGTTCGGCACCGGCACGCCCTTGTTGTCCGTGAGCTTCACCTTGGCCGTCGTCTGCGCTTTTTTCGTGGGGTCGAGACTGGTGTGCGGCGCCACCGCATCCACCGCGACCACTTCCTCATCCGCCAGCGTCAGCGCGAGCGACTCGGCGATGGCCGGATTGATGATGATATGCGTCTGGCTGGAGATGCCCGCCGCCTTGCCGTCGAACATCACGTTGACGGTGATGTAGTCCTCACCGACGATCTGCGACTTCCAGTAGACCACCGCTTTGCCGTCGGCGCCGGTGGTGAGCTGCTGCGAGTTCGCCGCGCCCACGCCATCCGCCGATTTCGACAGCAGGCCGGTCTGACAACTGGCCACCAGCACGACATTGGGCACCGGCAGGCTGTCCGTGCCCACCGCGGTGATGGTGAGCATTTCGACCGGCGCGCCGAGCGTCACGGTCAGCTCTGCCGGCGCGATCGTCACGTCCGCGATATCGGGCAGCGGCGTGAGCCCTTTGACCTGGTAATCGCCGGGCGCATATTGATTCGCGGCATCAACGGGCACGATGGCATACATCACCGCCTGGCGCAGCGGGGCCTCCACGTCGCGATAGGTGTTGTTGATGCTCCACGCCACCGTCTTGATCTTCTGGAACTTTTCTTCCAAGACGGCGCGGGTGACGGTGGTCGTGCCCGCCGCCAGCGAGGCGCTGCGCCAGATTTCAAACGCCTGGCCATCGAGCAGCTCGGTGAGGCCGTCGGCGTTCTTCGTCGGCGCCTGCCAGGCCAAGTTGACGTTGCCCCGGGTATTCGCCACGTCCAGCGTCGTCACGTCGCCCGGATCCAGGTCCACCCAGAACTGGCTGCTCTCCACCGGATCGGCTTTGAAGGGCTGCGCCAGCGCCGCACCCGCCAACGCGACGACGCGATAGGTGTAGCCCATCCGGTCCGTCACGTCGTTATCCTGGTAGCTCGTGTCCTGGCGCGTGGTGATCTTCTTCAGCAATTCCCAGCCATCCGCGCGGCTGCCCATTTGGCGTGGGTCGCGCACGGAACCGCGGCCGCCCTGGCGCCCCGGCGAACGGCGGTCATCCGGCGCCGGCGGCAGCTTGCGCGCCCCACCGGTGATGCTGCTCGCGAAACTGCTCTTCGTCTGCCTGACGCGATAGAGCTCGTACCCATCCACGAACGTGTCGGTCGGCACGGGCCACTCCACGCGCAGCCCGACGCTGCCGCGGGCATCCGGGCGCGGCACTTCGGTCACGGTGACCGAGGCCGGACCTTGCGGTTTGCCGGTGATGACGGTGACGGAACCCGTCACCTGCGTGGGATGGATGAACCCGCTGGTTGATTTCGCGTAGACGCGGTACATATATTCCCCGGCGGCGGGGACCGTGCGCTGCGCGGAGCGCGCGCTGGCCGGCGCGACCGCGCCATCCACCATCCAGGCGCTGGGGGGCTCATTGGCGAGTTTGCGCTCGATCACGAAGCCGGTCACGAAGGCCGGCAGCGTCGAACCAAGTTCCCAACTGATCTCGACGATGCTGCCGGTAATGACTCGCGCGGAGACACTCTGCACCGGGGGCGGCACGCCCGGGCCGACCGTGGTGGTATTGCGGTTGCTCAGGTTGACGACCGTGAACGTCTCCGTGGACCCGTCGCTATACACGGCCACGAGCGTGTATTCGTACAGATAGCCGATGGTCGGCGGGTGCGTGGAGAGCGGACCATCGGAGAAATAGATGAAATTATTATGCTGGACCAACTGGGCTTTCGGCACCGTGGCGACGACGTCCGTGGCCGCGCGCGCGCCGGCCGCGCGCGTGCCGGCCACGCCGCGGTCGGCGCGCTGGATGCGGAAGCTGATCAGTTGATCGAACTTCTCCGGCTTGACCAACTGAAATTCCACGCCGGCGGCGGTCGGCGCGGCAAAGGCGAGTCCGGGCACGGCTGGCGGCGGCGGCACCGCGCCGCCCCCGCCACCCCCGCCACCGCCGGCGAGGGCGGCAAGGACGCCGATGGCGAGAATACCGTACACGATGTTGAATTTGCCTCTGGGCTTCTCGACCTCGTCCTCATCCGGCGCGACCGGCTGTTTGCCGACTTTCGGCGCCTTCGGCGGCCGCACGGGATCGGACGTCGTCACCTGCTTGCCGCCGGTCAACTGGGCGGCGAGATTGCGGGCGATATTCGCGATGGCTTCGGCGTCGTGGCTGAGTTGCGAGCCCCCATTGTCGGGCAGGACGCGGCTTTTCCCGATGACCTCAAAGGGCGACGCGTAAGCCGGAGCGTTGGCTTCCTTCGTCACTTTGACGGCCGTCAGGTGGATATACGCGCGTCGGGGGTCAGGCCGGGCGGTGAACTCGTATTGATCGAGCACCCCGAAGACGACGGCATCTACGCCCAGGCCTTCCACCAGGACGCCGGACGCCGCGACGCGCGCATCCATGCGGAGCTTGGGATCACTGGCCCTATCGTAGCTCGCCATCAGTTCGGCGAACTTCGTTTCCTCCATGGTCTTGCTCTCGCGCGTGAGCAGCAAGGAGTTGCGCGTGAGCTCGTTCACCTCCACGCCGACCTGTCCGCCCAGCATGACTTGCAGCTCACGGCTGATACGCCCGGCCAGATCGAAGGGAGCGTCATCGTCCGCGGTATGCAACGGCAGGAGAATGATGTTCTGGCGCCCGCCGCCCGCCGCCTGAGCGATGGTCGGCAGCGACAGGGTACTTGGGACCAGCATGAGAGCGACGAGCAGGATGCCCATCACGCGACCGTAAAGTCCCCGTACGAACTTCTTCATGGTGAACCGCTCCTTTGTAACTCGCGCCCGCGCGGGCGCACGAACTGCTGCAACGCGTGTCCGCATCATGTCGGCATCAGGTTATTTCACCGGGACTGTCAGGGTGGCCCGGGCCCGCTGCCCGTCGGCCGTCTCCGCGTACAGCTCGCAAAGATACAGGCCCTGTGGCAGGCGGCGTCCCTGGCGGTCACGTCCATCCCAGGTCAGGGTGGTGACATCGCCGCTCGAACGCCCGGGGGATAGCGTTCGGACCAGGCGCCCGGTCGGCGTCCGCCATTTGACGGTGACGGTGGCTGGTTGGGTGAGCACGAAACTCACCGCCGCGCCTTCCGTCCGGCGTCCCGCCGCGAGCTGCACCTGGGTAAATCGGAGGCTCGCCAGCACGCCGCCCGCACGAATGGTGAAGCGGCGCGTGCCTCCCTGTCCGCTATTATACCCATAACCGCTTGCCGTACGCAATGCAACCCGGGCGCCGGTGTCGTCGTCAATGAGCAGCACCGGCACGCCGGCCGGCAAATTCGTCAGGTCGGGCCAGCGCAGCGCCACCTCGGTGTTGGGCCGGGTGCACTGGACGGCAAAGGTCCACGTGCGCTCGCCGCCGGGCGCCTGCAACAGCATGGCGCAATTGCCGGCCGCGCGCGTGGCGTCCGCCGGCACGAAAAAGGCGGACAGGCCCAGCGGGCTGATCGGCGGCTCCAGCATGGCGCGCGTCGTCCCATCATCCGGGCACACGCCGAAGATATTCACGGTATCCTTGGCCTCGCCCGCCTGCACCACCAGGTTGACCTGCCAGCGATCGGGCGTGCCGGCGGCGCGGCTGCTGCGCGCGCCCGGCAGATTCGGGTTCATCACCGCCAGCGTCGTTTCCGGCATATAGGCCAGGCTGAGCGGGCGGCTGGTATAGATCCAGTACCCCTGATAGGGCTTCAACTCCGTCTGCGCCGCGTTCGACGGATACGGATTCGTCGGCGGGTCATACACGTTATGGAGCGGATTCCACGCCCAGATTTCCGGTTGAATAAACCCGAGCTGCACCGCCTCGGTGAAGCTGTATTCCGAGCCGGCGACGATCACCCGGCACTTCCCCCACTCTATCGCGTATTGGAACGGCGGGCTGATGGCGTTCCACCCTTTGCCCAGCGTCACCAGGTAGCGTTCGCGCTGATTCACCTGCTGCGTGCCCGCCAGCGACAGCGTGGTGGTATTCGTCAGCCGCAGCCAGTAGCCGCGGCCCGGCTCCAGCGTAATGTCGTCGCTGGCGGCGTGGCGGTAATCCTTGATGGCCGGGTCATACCAGGCGAGCTGGACATTGGGACCCAGGCCGAGCGCGACGCGCGCGTTCGCGGTATTCACCCCGTCATAGGGGTCTGTGTCCAACACGAAGGGGAAGCCGATGAGATAGGTGGCCGGCGCGAAGGTGCGCTTCGGCAGCGCCGGCACGTTCACGTAGATCACCGTGGTCAGGCTGCCCCCCAGCGAGAACGTCGCGGTGATGCGCACGGGAATCAGGCCCGATGCCGTCTTCGTCGGCACCAGCCGCCAACTGTACTGGTCCTGCGCGGTGCGGCGCACCAGGTAATCCTGCATGCCGCGGAGGGTGAAGTTGTTATAACTCAGGTTCTGTCCCGGCGCGAGCGCCAAGCCCTCCCCCGGATTGATCGTCACACTGACGTTCGGATCGTCAATGAGCGAGGAATTGCACACCCAGGCATTGATATCCACATAGCTGGGGGAGAAGTAGCCGTTTTCTACCTCGAGCGGCGTGGTGAGATCGTCGCCTTCGCGGTATCCGATCCACTCAGGCCCATACGCGGCCAGCGCGTAGTGCCCGATGGTGGACACCTGCGCCCAGTTGAACTGGATCTCGCCGGTGATGACGCGCGTTTGATTCGGCGCCAGGCTGAGGATCGGGTAATACAGGCCGACGCCCGAATTGAACCCCAGGTATTCGCCGAAATCCAGCGGAGGATCTTCGCCGGCGTTCTCCGGCAACTCCGCTTCGAGGATCTTGTCCCAGGAGTAATCATCCAGGTCGTCCCAGTTGGCGATGACGAAGCGCGACGGGCGGGTGACCGTGTCGCGCAGCGGCTGGCGCCCTTTCCAGTAGGAACGATAGCCGATATCCACGTCGGGCACGTCCGGATAGCGCACGAACCACTCGTCGGGCACGGCATTGCCGCGATACTCGACCGAGACATTGGTGAATTGCCCCTGCGGGAAATAGTAGGGCGATTCCGAGACGATATTGCGCTGCGCCGTGCCGCTGCCGCCGGTGGCCGTCGGCAACGGTTCGTTCGGCGGGAACATGATGTTTTCCAGCACCCGGAAGCCGACGCGGCGCGTGTAGGCGGCAGTATTTTTGATGCGATACTCCCACTTCAGCACGTCCCGCACCAGGCGCATCTGGAAGGTGACTTCCATCGGGAAGTCGTTATCGTTGGTGCTCCACTTGAACCCCGCGGTCTCCAGGTTCGGGTTGAGCGCCGGGAAGGTGAGCATCCGCCCGCCCTTATCGGTCACCTCGAACTCCTCGCCCGCCTCGGCGATATACAGGTAGGCGGCGGCCTGGCTGACCAGCCGGAGGTAATCGTCATCCATCACGAACGGATTGCCCGTGGTGGTGCCGAAGAACCAGGACCCGCTGACCGAGGTGTCGGCGCCGATGGCGGCACGCGCGGAGGGATTCTGCCAGGCGTAGTGACCGGCGGGATCAATATAGCCGCCCGGCGGCGGCGGCGGCAGAGTAATGGTGCCCTGCGCCCAGCCGGGCATCACGCCGCCGAGCAGCAGCGCGATCCCCAGCGCAACGCGGGTGACATGCCTCATGAAGTGCTGATACGTTCGCATGCTTGCGTTCCCTCCACGCGCGGGCCGTATGGCCTAGCGCGCGGGCAGCAGCGTCATGGCTTTCGCTGCCTGCCCGTTGCTTGTCACGGCGCTCACCTGACACTGATACGTACCGCGGGGGACGGCCCGCCCCCCGGCGTCTGTGCCATCCCAGGTGATGGCCACCGCGCCCGCCGCCCGCGACTCGGCCGCCAGCCGCCGCAGCAGCTTGCCGGTGGCGGTGCGGATCTCCACCGTCACCCGCGCCGGCTGCGAGAGCGCGCAGCTGATGAGCGCGCCGCCCGCGCGGGTGCGCTGCGCGCGCAGCCCCTGAATCTGCAAGGCGGGCGCCGCGGACTCCTGCACGACGCTGACCGTGAGCCTGCGGCTCGTCTCCGCGGCCCCAAGGGTGAGGGGATAACTCGCCGTGGTGCGCAGATAGCGCTCGGCGCCCGTCACCGGGTCGCGCAGGATGGCCTGCGCGCGCGCCGGCAGCCGGGTGAGATCAGGCCAGGTTATCGTCAGCGCAGACCCGGCCGGACCGGAGACGTCCACCTGCCAGGTGAGCGTGCCCGCGCTCTGCCGATAGTCGCGCAGCAGCGCGCCGCCGCCGCGCGTCGGCGCGCTGGCCAGGCTGACGCCCCCCGGCGCCGCCGGCGGCGCATACAGGTCCACGCCCGCGTCAATACCGTCGGTCGCGCCCGGCACCACCCCCAGCGTCACGGCCGCCGCGCCGCCGGTCAGGCCGGCGGCTTTCAGCGTCATCTCCCAGGCGGCCTCGCTGCCGCGGGTGCGCGCGGGCCCCGCGATCTCGGCCGCGCGCCCCGCCGATACCGGCTGGAAGATCAGGCGCAACGGGCTGGCGGCGGTGCCCACCTGGCTGTGAATCCAATAGCCTTCCCACGGGGCAAGCGTGCCGTTCGGCAGCGTCCAGACCGCGTAGCTGCCGTGTGGCGAGCCGCTGGCCACCGGGTCGAGATAGGTATAGAGCACCGGATCAATGAGATGCGCCTGCGCGGCTTCGCTGATGCTGTAGACCGTGCCGCCGTATTCCACCAGCAGGCTGCCGAACGCCACCGGGAAATTATACGGGTTGCCGATCATGTTGAACCCTTTATAGACCGGCACCACATACTGACTGGCGTTCGGCAGCAGGTTCCCCGGCATGTTCATACTGACCGCGAACGCGGTCTCCTGCTCAGTGTAAATCCAGTAGGCCTTGCCGGCGGGCGGCAGCGCCGCGAGCGTCGCCCGATCATACGCCGCGCCGGTGGCATTGCTGAGCTGCAACGGGTTGGACGCGTCCAGCGGATCGCTGACGCGCGTTTTTCGATACTCGCCGGTGCCCAGCGTCGGATCCCAGCGCGAGACCAGCAACGCGGCGCCGCCCAACCCACCGAGGAACGCGGTGGAAATGGCGCCAACATTGGTCGCCGGAATGCTGAACATCCTCCCGCGCCCGATCACCGACAGCGTTTTTTGCTGCACGGTGAAGTTCAGCGTCGCCGAGAGCATCGTGGCGAGAATGCTATCCTGACCGGTCACCACGAGCTGATAGTCGCCCAGCGTGAGCGGCCCGGCCAGCGTGCCGTCCAGCGGCACGGTCAACTGCCCGCTGTTGGCGTCGTAGTAGGTGGCGACATTGCCGCGTGCCGCCCCGATAATGAGCTGCCCGTTCAGCGTGACGGTGAGCGTCGCGGGATCCAACAGCGGCGCCGACACCCGGAAAATCGGTTTGGTCACGAAGAGCGTCGCCCCGTTCGTCGGCGTGACGAAGGTGATCGTCGCGCCGGTAGACGTCTGCAAGTCGGCGATGACGTTCGTACCGGCAATGCGGATATTCCGCACATCCACGAAGGTCGCCGATCCGGTGTAGCTCACGCTGGACGGCGCGGTGCTCGCCCCGAAATGCGTGTTGTTCACCGTGCCCGGAAACGCGGCGTCCCTGCTGGTCCGGAAGTAGAAGGCGTTCGTGCCGACCGTGATGCGCTCGAGCGTGTTATCGGCGGCCATCGGCTTCACCCGCGGCCGCAGCGCGTCGGTCTGCAGATCGTTCATGGCGAAGGTGCCGACCGAGTCGTCAATATGGTAGATCACCAACCCGGCGTTCGGCAGGTAGCGGTCAAATCCCACTTTGGCGCGGTTTTCCGCCAGAAAATATTCCGTGGATGCGGCATTCCCGTTCGTCCACAGCCGATACGTGAAACCCGTGGTCGCCGCCTGCGGCAGCAGCGTCTCACCGAGGCGGCGATCGGTGACGTAAATCGTCGCCGTCCACCCGAGGAGCTGCTTGCACCAGGCGTCCGGATGGCAGGGCACGCTGCCGAAGTAGGGCCGGGCGGGATCATACGGGATGCTCCACACGGCGGGCTCGGTCTCGTCCGGCTGCGGCAGGTAGCCGCCGGTTGACATCAGCGACCAGTCGCCGATCGTCAGCCCGCCGTCATACGCGGTATCATACAGATCGGGCAGGCCGAAGGCATGCCCCAGCTCGTGCGCCCACACGCCGACGACATCCCAAAAATGCGGGACGAAGACATTGTGATACGCGCTGGGATTGCGCTCGTACTCCTGGATGTTCAACGCGGGGTTGGCCAGCTTGAAGAGGCCGTCGTTGCAGTGCGTTTCCGGCAACACGCCCCACCCGGTAATCACCGCGGGGTCGTTCGTATTGAGGCCAATGCCCGCTGGGAGCGTCATATAATGCGACCAGATGTCCTTGTTATTGGCCATCGGGTTGTTTTCGCTCGCGCCGCCCGCGTGGATCAGGATGATGAGGTCATAGGCGGAAAAGTCAATCTTCGCGTCGGTGAGCGCGATGGTGTGCGCCATCATCGTCGTCACGTCGGCGAGGGTCTTGCCGCTGATTTTCGCCTGATAAAAGGCCATGGTGTCAGGCAGGCGCACGATGTCGGCGAGCGTCGTCGCCAACTGCAGCCGGTTGCCCGAGGCTTCCGCGTAATATTGCGCGACCTGGCGCAGGCGGTTTTCCAGGTATCCCGGCTGCGCGGCCGGCCCCCAGGTGCGGTAGGGGAAGGTGCCGGTGCCGGAGGTGAGCGGGTCGGTGTCCGGGGTGAATTCCACCGGGATCGCCAGCAGGCGCACGACGCCGGTGACCGGCACCGAGGCGCCGATCTCGCGGATGCCGCGCGTGGCGGCGCGTCCGCGCGCCAGATTGCCCACGCGGTCCACGACGCGCTCGGTGCTGTCGGCGGCCCAGCGCGTCGCCGGCGCGGCGGAGGCGGGCAGACCTGCCCCCAGCAGGAGCAGACTCAGCGCCATCACCATCAACGGGGTATGTTGTGACCTGATCATCTGATTAATCCCTGTACCGGCGCGTGCAGCCCCATCCGGGGGGATGCGGCTGCCGCGCGCCTTGCTCACTGATCACTGGCACGGTTGCACGTTACCGGCGGAGCTTCCGTGTCCGCGCATCAATCCCACCGCGTCCGGCGCCCTGTCCCTTTTCCGGCGGGCCGACGCCCGGAGTCGTCGCACGCGAGCGCGGTGGCGCCGCCGGCAAGTCGAAGGAGTAGACATCCGAATACACCCAGCCGAATTGCTGCGGATCCGAGTAGTAGTCCGGCCGCGGCTCGGCATCCTTGCGGGCGCCGATGCGCCAGTATAGCGTCTGGTTGCTCGCGGCGGGATACGTATCATACAGCGTCTGCAGCGGCAGGTTCACCACCTGATAGGCCACCCCGCTCTGCCCCTTCTTCTCCACGTTGATCGTCCGCGACCCGAACGTCGAGTCGGGCGACACCTGCAGGTTATACGTGGAAGCCCCCACCACGGATTCGCACCGATAGTTGCCGTCTACCGACAAGACGCCCGGCAGCGGGGTATCCAACATCGGCGGGGTCAGCAGCGTGATGCGCCGGGAGGTCGGCCCCTTGTCGCCGACGAACAGGCGGAACTGCAACTGGTCCTGCTGCTCCTGCTGGCTCATGTCGTAGTCTTTATAGACCACGGCAACCTGGTAGCCCGTCGTTTCCCCCGGATTCAGCGGCACGCGACGGCAGGTGACGGTGTAGCTCGTCAAATCATCCGTCACCTCCGGGTTCTGCAGATCCTGGAGATCCTGGGCGTAATCCACCGTGCGCGTGATCGTGACATGGCCGGTGTCTTCTTCGATCTCGATCTCCACCTCGGTGTTTTCCATCACGTCGCCGACCGTCGGGATGGGAGTGGCGCTGTCAATGTAATAGCTCACGTCGCGCGCCACCACCGCGACGGGGGCAAAGGGATTGGCATCGCGGTAGATGACGTAGGCGACGATTTTATCCTTGTGCGGCACGGACCAGCGCACCAGGTTAGCGCCGTAGGGATAATTCATGTAGTGGGCGTCCGCCAGCGAGACCGCCACCGGGGTGGTGCTCGCCTTGAGGTCGTCATTGCCGGCGTCGCCGGATACGAAGCCGAGCAAGGCGCCGAGGGCGAGGATGCTGACGATCTGCATGCCGGCTTTTTCGCGTTGCGCGGGGCTGACGTGCGTCGTCGGCTTCAGGTCGAAGACCGGCACCGCCTTGTCGCCCAGCGCCATGCCGCGCTGCTCCAACACCACGGCGTTCGATTCGGCGGGATTCACCATCGTCAAGCGGATGGTGCCGGTGACGGTGCCGCGGCGCATGGTGGTGAGCACCATGCCTTCGCGCAGGCCGAGGGTGGAGCCGCCTTTGAGCTGGACTTCGTTGCCCCAGACCGAGGTCAGCACGGTGGCGATGGGCAGCCGATTGTTGAGCAGCGTGTAGGAGGTTTGGTACGCGGCGGTCGCCAGCGCTTCCTGCACCAGCACGTCCGGATTACCGGAGAAGCCGATTTTTGGCGAGCTGCGCTGCACCACCCGCGCCCCATTAATGGGGAGCTTGGTGATGACGCTGATGACGAGGGTGCTCACCGTCACCTCGGCGAAGGCGCCGTCACGCCCGTTGATGATTTTGACGGCCTCGATTTCGCCGCTCACCATATAGGGCGGCTTGTCGGCGAAACGCTCAGCCACCAGCGCCTGCGCGCTGTTCGTCAGCGGCACGGTGAGATTTTCCTGCGCGAGAATCGTCTCCAGTTCTGCGCGCTTTTTCACCGCGAATTTCTTCGTGTTCAGCAGTTCAATCGAGAGCGCATCGGTGAAGACACGGCCCAGCATGCCGGTACGGTGGTTCGAGCGATTGACATAGTCGAACACCACGATCGGGACAGGCTTGACGATATCCACGCCGAAGAGTTTGTTAATCTCTTCCTGCGACGGTTGCGCCTGGGCGGGGAGGGGAGCCAGCGGTGACAAAACTGCGATGAGCACCAAACCAGTAAGGATACTGGCAATCGGCCGTCCATGACGGCCGCGAATCCATTTTGACATGGTGGCGCTTGCTCCTTTTCAATCGAATACATCCGTCGGACGTACCCGCGGATCACTTTATCGTGGCGCGCCCGCGCCGCTCCGGCCGCATACCGCACCGGCGAGACCACACCGTATCGTCCGTTATTCGCGTCCTACAGCAGGATTTCCTCCCTGAGCAGGTGTTCAAACGTCATTCTATCGGAAAGTCACCAGTGAGACCAATCCCACGCCGCGCGCCTGGCGCCCCGTGCCGGTGGCGGCCTGCACTTCGACCAGGTAGGTGCCGCGCGGCACCATCCGCCCGGCGGCATCCCGGCGATCCCAGGTGAGCGTGGTCAGCCCGGCGTCTACCGCCTGATTGGCCGCCAGCGTGCGCACCAGGCGCCCGGTGGCGGTGCGGATCGTCACCTGCACCCGCGCCGCGTCGGACAGCGCGAAGCTCACCAGCGTCTCCGCGCGCCCGCCCGCGCCCGGCGTGCCGCGCACGTCGGAGACCATCAGGCCGGCGCTGTGCGGGGCGAGCGTCAACTCAAACGCGCGGGTGGCCCCCGTCGGGCCGGCGCGGAAGACGTACCGGCTCGACGTATTCAGGAAGCAGCGCTGCTGCGTCTCCAGATCGCGCAATTCAACCTGCAGACCGGCCGGGAGCTGCGCCGCGAGCTCCGGCCAGGAGAGCACCACGTCGGTATTGGGCAGGTTCGTGCTCACCTGGACGGTCCAGCGTTTGTCGCCCGCCCCCGGCGCCCGGATGTCGCTAGCGTAATCGCCGGCGTTGGCGTCCCATGTCGGGTGCGGGAAGGCGAGGGTGACGCAGCCGCCCGGCGGGGGCGGCGGCTCGCGCCGGTCGTGGCGCGCGTCAAAACCGTCCGCGGCGTCCGGGGCGACGCCGAAGAAATTCGCCGCGTCGCGATAGTCGCCGGCGCGGGCTTCCAGCCGCACCTGCCAGGCCTGCGCGGCGGGCGCCCGGCGGCTGCGCGTGACGGCGGCCGCGCGCACCGTGGAGCGGTTGGAGATCGTCAGGCGTATCGCGCCGCCCTGCGCGCCGATGAAGACCCAGTAGCCTTTGTACGGTTGCAGCATCGTGCTGGGCAGGTATTCGCGCCCGCTCCAGGTGTAGACGGCGTTGCCCGCCAGCTTCTCCTCGACGGCGTTCGCCCAGGCGCGTTGCGGGGAGGCATCCACCTGTAAGCCGCACTCATACAGGTCCACCGTGAAGGGGAAGGGATTGCTGATCAGGTTCCATCCGCGCTGCACCAGCACCTGATAGGGCTGGGTGACATCCACCGGTTGCGCTTCCGTGGTGACGGTGAGCGGCGTATCCAGCCGGCTCCAGTAGGCGCGACCGGGCAGTATCGCCAGTTTGTTCGCTGCCGCGTAGAAGGTATACTGACGGCTGCCGGTGTCATAGGTGGCCAGCCGGTCGAGCAGCGGCCCGTCGGTGGCGGGGGTGAGCCCGAAGATGGCCGCCGTGGTCTGCGCGCCGTAATCGCCCGGCAGCGAGAAGAGGATGACCCCGGTGCCCAGATTGAGCAGCGGCTCCATGCGGAATTCCAGGTTTATCACCGACCCGCCCGGCGCCAGCTCCACGGCGCGGGTCTGGGTGCGATAGCCCTCCTTCCGTACGCGCAGTTGATACGCGCCGCTGGCGATGGAGAAATCGAAGTTGAAGACGGTGGTGCCGGTCTGGAAGACGGCGGTTGACGTCTGCGTCGCCTTCACCGCGGCGCCCACCAGCAGCTCAACGGTGGCGCCGCCGAGCGGCCCGCCGGTGGCGTTGTCGTACACGCGCCCGGAGATGCGCCCGACGCCCGGATCGTTCGACAGCGGCGTCAGCTCCAGCGTGATCGTCAGGCCGGCGGTCGGGTCGAAGACCACCTGGCGCGTGAGGCTGACGAAGCCCGGCGCGGAGACGTCCAGCGCATAGGTGGCGGCCGCGAGGTCGGCGATGGAGAACGCGCCGTTCAGGTCCGTGGTCAACGTCGCCACCAGTTGGCCGTCGCGCTTCACCGCGATGACCGCGCCGGCGATGGGCACGCCCGCGCCGCTCACCGTGCCGGCGAGCGTGCGCGGCGTGGGTGCGGCGGCCGTGAAGAGGATATCGGCGCGGCGCGTTTCCCCGGCCTTCAACTCGGGATTCGGCGTCGCCGCCGCCGTCTGCTGCGTCGTCGGGTGCGTGGCCGTCACGCTATAGGCGCCGGTCAGCAGGTCGGTGAATTCGTAGCGGCCGGTGGCGTCCGTCGTCGTCGTCACCTCGCCCGTGCCGCCCACCGGTACCGCCTTCACCGTCGCGCCGACCACCGGGGTGCCCGACTGCATGGCGTACCCCCAGAGGATGGCCGGATTGATGTCGCGGGTGAGGAAGAAATTGGTCGCGTCCCCGCTGGTATTGATGCCGCCGGGCACGTCCACCGTCCGCGATGTCGTGCCGAAGTAGCCGTTGGCCATCACCACCAGGCGATAATTGGCCTTCGGGCGGATGCCGCGGATGAGATACCGCCCCTGCGCGTCGGTGCGGCCGGCGCCCACCGGCGTCAGGCGCTCGGTCGGCGGGGTGCCGGCAAGGGTCGTCACCTCATTGAGCGTGACCAGCGCGCCGGCCAGCGGCTGCATGTCGTTCAGCCGCGCGACCGTGCCGGAGACGGAGCCGTCCTGCAGCCATTCCATGGTATCGAGCGTGAGCGCATTGGCCGTGTGCTGGGTGACATGCTCGTAGCCGAAACTCCAAAACACCATCCGGCCGCCATTGGCGAAGGTATCTTTGGCGGTGGAGACGACGTCCCACGTCTCCCCGGTGCCGCGCGTAGCATGCCGGTGCGCGGCGCGCGTCGAGCCGGTGAGGAAGGTGCAGGCGCAGATGCCGCCGTTGCTGTCCGTCAGGTTGTCCAGGTGGTCCCAGACCGAGCCGGCGGCGGCCCCGGTCGCGGCGTTGTAGCCGAGATACTGGCTCGGGTTGTCATTGCGCATCGCGGCGCCGCGGGTATGCGTGCCGTCGGCGTCAATGGCAGCCCAGCGCGGCTGCGGCAGCGTGTAGCCGTACCAGTAGCCGCCCGCCTCGTTGATGAGGGCGTGCGGTTCGCGCATCGTCCAGGCCTGCCCGGTGCCGGTGAAGGTCAGCGAGGTTTTCAGCAGCTTGGCGGCGAGGGTGCTGGTGACGAACGTGTTCGTCTTCGTGCCATTCGCGGTGAGCCCGGATACCAGGTCCGGCCCGATGACGAAGAGGCGGCCGCCGCTATTGACGAAGTGCGCCACCTGACTCTGCACCGTGGTATCGAGCAACGAGCCGGTGCCGCCGGCCGCCGGGCCGATGAGGTGGTTCCAGGACGACGGCGCCGTCCAGACCACCAGCTTGGTCGCGTGACGCACGGTGACCGGGGTTGTGCCGTCGGCGGGCGACGGCTGCGTGACGGCCGCCGGCAGGTAGGACTGCAGGGTGGCCTCCGGCAGCGGCCCGCGCGCCAGCACGCGCCAGATATCGGCGCCGCCGAACTCGCTGCCCGGCGCGAACGGCGTCGGCGCCGTGGTGGTATCCTTCTCCCCCATGAAGTAGTACGGGCTGTTCAGATAGGCGACCGCGTCATAATTCGGCGAGACCGGCGGCAGGCCCATGCTGAGGAAGCGCTGGCCATCCAGGTACTCGTCCACCAGCAGGATGCGCCGGGAGCCGGTGAAGACGGCGGTGGAGCAGCCGCCGACGGTGTCGAAGCGTCGGCGATTGCCATGCACGGCGCCCGCGGTATCCACGGCCTTGCCCATGGTGTCTTCGGTGATGATGTCGAAGTACCAGTCGCTGGCGATGGCCGGCGTCGTCCACTGGCAGGTGTAGACATCGTCACCGGCGGTCAGGTCGCCATGCGTGCCGTCATCGTACATGCGCACCCAGTGCGTGGGCACGTTGGGATAGCCCTGCCCTTCGTCGGCGAACAGGCGCGCGGCGCCGGCGCGGGCGTAGTAGCCGGGATGGCTGGTGGCGAGGCTCGGGTCAAGGTAGGTGTTGTTCGTCGGATTGAACGGCCCGAACTCCACCGGCAGGTTGTAGCCGTTGGCGTTGCGGACGGTGATGACGTGCGACTCGCCGCGGATGTCGGTCGCCGCGGTGTCGGGGTCTTTGATCTGCAGCCAGACGCTGCGGACGCCGGTGCCCTGATCCAGCACCGGCACGGAAATCGTCACCGTGCCGCCGGGCGCGGCGATCTTCGGCGACACTTTCGGCGGTTCGGTGATGTACGGCGCTTCATCGTCGGTGATGGAGCCCAGGAAGATATCCTCGTTGCCGGGGGCGTCGGAGACGAAGAGCAACTGGTCGCGCTGGGCAAGGCCGGGACGCGGCGCGGGGGCGGTCTGCGCGGTGGCGTCCGCCGGGTCGGAGAAGAAGCGCGCCACCGGGGTGATCGCCGGCGTGCCGGTGCCTTCCTGCCCGTAGGGCATCACCCAGATATTCGGCTCGATGCGGAGGTCGCCGGCCACCGTCGGGCGGGTGGAGACGAAGACGAGCTGCCCGTCGGCGGTCTGACAGGGCTGGGTGTCATCGCCGTTCCCGCTGTTGGTGAGCTGGGTGACGTTGCTGCCGTCCAGGCTCATGCGGTAGAGGCGCCAGCGCCCGCTGCGATTGGAGGAGAAGATGATCGCCGTGCCATCCTGCGAAAAGACCGGCTGCCGGTTGTTGCCGGTGCGGGCGGTGAGCTGCTGCGCCGGGGCGCCCGCGGGCGTGAGCGGCAGCAGGTAGATATCCGTGCGGCCGTCGGAGCCCACCATGTCGAAGAGGAGCGCCTGGTTGCTGGCGGCGGCGCGCAGCGTGGTGATGGCGCCGACGGCGGTGTAGAGCGTGGCGGCGGTCTTGGTGGCCAGCGTCATGCGACGGATGGTGTAGGCGCCGTTCACGTTGACCGCCAGGTAGACGGCGTCGCCGCTGGGATCCCAGGCCAGCGCGGTGACCGCGCCGGTCGCCAGCGGATAGCGCTCCAGGCCGCCGCCGTCCGCCCGCATGGTATAGAGCGTGCGCGCGCCGCCGGCAGTATCAATGCGCCCATCGCCATTGGTATCCACCCCGTCGGAGGTGAAGGCGATGAGCTGCCCGTTCGGCGACCACGCCGGCATCTGCTCCGCGGCAGGCGAGTAGGTGAGGTTGAGCAGGCCGGGCGTCACCGCGCGGCTGCCGGCGAGCGAGGCGCGCGCCGACGGGCCGAGCACGGGCGCCAGGCGCGAGCCGGCCGTCAGCGAACCCCAGCTCAGTGACAGCACGGAAATGAGACAGGCGATGATGAGCGTGGCGAAGCTCACACGCCGGGTGGCTGATGCAATTCCCCGACTCATCACAGGCATGGCTCCTTGTTTCGTTCCTCGGCTTGGAGTGCGATTGGGGGAGGATAACACTCGTTGGCTATTCGAGACCTAACGGCTCTCAAGGCATTATACCAAGTGCCCTGCACCTTGGCAAGCTGCCATACATCAACGACGGCCATCGGATGTCGGGAGGGCGGCGCACGCGGGCGAAGCGGGCGGCGGGTCAGGCCCGAGCGCGCAGCGCCGCGACCAGCGCGCGGACGCGCGCGCGGGTCGCGGCGGGATCGCCGGTGTTGTCGAGGACGTAGTCGGCGCGGGCGCGCTTCTCGGCGGCGGGGAGCTGCGCGGCGAGGCGCGCGTCAATTTGCGCGTCGGTGTAGCCGCGGGTGCGGCGCAGCCGGTCGCGCTGCTGGTCGGGGGCCGCGTGGACGACGACGACGGCGTCGAAGCGGTCAGCGGCGCCGACCTCGTAGAGGAGGGGCACGACGACGACGATGAGCGGCGGATCGCCGGCGGCACGGAGGGCGGCGATACGGCGGTCCACCTCGGCGAAGATGGCGGGATGGGTGATGGCTTCCAGCGCCAGCCGGGCCGCGGGATCGGCGAAGACGCGCGCGGCGACGGCGGCGCGGTCGAGCGCCCCGTCGGGCAGGAAGACATCGGGACCGAACAGCTCGCTGAGACGCTGCCAGGCAGGCTGGCCCGGGGCCACCACCTGCCTGGCGATATCGTCAGTATCAATGACCGGGACGCCGAGCTCCTGGAGGCACGCGGCGACCAGCGATTTGCCGGATGCGATGCCTCCCGTGAGCCCGATGATCATGCCGGTTCGTCCTCGTCGGCGGCCTCGGCGGCCTCGGCGGTATCCACAGCCTCGTCGAGGTCGGCCACGTCCTCGTCGTCGTCCACCTGCTCGGTGAAGACATCGCCGAGCATCTCGCCGATGGTCATGGTGCCGGCGGCGGCGCGGCGCGGCGCATAGGCTTCGTCCAGGTCGCCCTCGTCAAACTGCTCGGCCTGGCGCAGGCTCAGCGTCATGCGGCGCTCGCCGGGGCGGATGTTGACGATCTTCACGCGCACTTTCTGGTTGGCGGCGACGATCTCTTCCGGCTTGGCGATGCGGCGCTCGGCCATCTCACTCAAGGGGATGATGCCTTCGATGCCGTGATCGAGCGCGACGAACGCGCCGAACGGCACCAGGCGGGTGACCTGGCCGTTCACCTCGTCGCCGACCTGATAGAACTGGTCAATGTGCTGCCAGGGATCCGGCAGGATCTGCTTGAGCCCGAGGGAGATTTTCTCCTGGTCGGGATCGTATTTCAGCACCATGACATCAATCTTCTGCCCGGGCTTGACGATGTCCGACGGATGGCCGACCCGCCCCCAGGACATCTCGGTCACGTGGAGCAGGCCGTCAATGCCGCCGAGATCCACGAACGCGCCGTAATCGGTGACGCGGCGCACGATGCCGCGGCGAATCTGTCCTTCTTCCAGGGTGGCGATGGTCTGCGACCGGCGCGCCATGCGCTCCTCTTCCACCGCCTTCTTCTGGGACACCACCACGCGCTTGCGGTGGCGGTCCACTTCGATCACCTTCAGGGTGATGGACTGCCCGACGAAGCGGTCGAGCGCGTGGACGTTTTTCGTGACCACGTGGGAGGCGGGCAGGAAGCCGCGCACGCCCAGGTCCACCACCAGGCCGCCCTTGACGCGATCAATCACCATGGCGGTGAGCGTCTCGTTCTCCTCGAACGCCTGGATGAGGTGCGTCCACGCCTTCTCGTAGTCGGCCTTCTTCTTCGACAGGATGATGTTCCCGTCCCGCGCGCCGTTGTCCATCACGTAGACGGCGATCTCGTCGCCCACGCTCAACGGCGCATCTTTCCGCGACCCCAGCTCCTCGGGGGGAATCAGGCCCTCCGACTTCGCGCCGACATTCACCAGCGCGCCGTGTTCGTCAATGCGCTCGATGGTGCCGGTGACGATCGTCCCCATCTTGAGCCCGGCAAAGCCGGCTTCTTCCTGCTCAAGCAACTGTTCCATGCTCAGGAAGCCACCCTCGACCTCCTGCACATCGGCCGCGTCGCGCACCTCATCAGTGCCGGTCTGCGCCGTACGGTCCTGCTCTACCATTGTCATATACCCTCTCACAGTCGAAATTTTTTGCGAGGGCCACCCCCTCGCCCTGACCTGTCCGCCCCATCCGGCGCACGCCCGCGGTCTTCCGCCGTGCCGCCGGACAGGAAAGACGCCTCCGAACCGTACGTGCGTCCCGGAAGCGTCCCCCGAATGCGACGATACAGATGTGTTCCTTCTTGGAGTGAATATTGTACGCATTTTCCCATCGTCTGGCAAGGGGATTGCGCCGTGTTGGCCGCATTTCCGCGCAAGATGCAACGGCATGGCACCGAACCGGCGCGCGCTCCGCGCTTCCCGGTCCCCCGGCCGCCTCCCCAATGGGCGGCGAAACGAGGGAGTCGGATGGGCGGATAGTCTCACGCCGAGGCGCCAAGGCGCACAGCGGAGGCAGCACTCCACCGCGATGCGAACTTCGGCAAGCTCACCAAACCATCCCGTTCGTAGTGCGGCACGCAGCGGCGCGGCTTGTCCCCCGTAGCTTTAGCGAAGGGGGGAGTGCCTGACGACGAACGGGTTTTGGCCGCGCCGGGATGCGGAGTCGCGCACGGCACGCCATCCCCCCCGGCGGGGGCGTCAGCCGTCCAACGCCTCCAGTTGGGGCAGCGCTTCCAGCACCGGGGTGACGTCGCGCCAGTTCGGGCCGATTTTCACCTCGACTTCCAGCGGGACGACGAGGTGATAGGCGTCGCGCAGGGCGGCGGTGACGATGTCGCGGAGGGCGTCCACCTCGTCGGGCGGGGTTTCCAGCACCACTTCGTCATGCACCTGCAGCAGCAGGCGCGCGCGCAGGGTGGACGCGGCGAGGGCGCGGTCGAGCTTCAGCATCGCCAATTTCATGATGTCGGCGGCGCTGCCCTGGATGGGGGTGTTGATCGCGGCGCGCTCGGCGGCCTGGCGCAGGGTGGGATTGCCCGCGTGCAGGTCGGGGATGGGGCGGCGGCGATGGAGCAGCGTGGTGACGTAGCCCTGGCGGCGGGCGTCGCCGACGATCTCCGCCATGTAGCGCGCCACGCCGGGGAAGCGCGACAGGTAGGTGCGCATCAGGTCGGCGGCCATCTCGCGCGAGCAGCCGATCTGTCCGGCGAGGCCGAACGCGGTGGTGCCGTACGGGATGGAAAAGTTGACGATCTTCGCCATTCGGCGCATCTCGCGGGTGACCTGCTCCGGCCCGACGCCGAAGACGCGGATGGCGGTGGCGGTGTGCAGATCCTCGCCGCGCCGGAAGACCTCAATGAGCGCCTCGTCGCCGGTGATGTGCGCCAGTACGCGCAGCTCGATCTGCGAGTAGTCGGCCGCCAGCAGCAGCCACCCAGGCTCGGCGGGGATGAAGGCGCCGCGGATTTCGCGCCCCTCCGGGGTGCGGATGGGGATATTTTGCAGGTTCGGGTCGCTGCTGCTCAACCGCCCGGTGGCGGTCACCGTCTGGTTAAAGTGGGTATGCACGCGGCCGTCACGCGGATTGATGAGGCGCGGCAGGGCGTCCACATAGGTGGATTTCAGCTTCGTCAGCTCGCGATAGAGGAGGATCTTCCGCACGATCTCGTGCCGTGCCGCGAGGCCGGCGAGGGTGTCGGCGTCGGTGGAGTAGCCGGTCTTCGTCTTGCGCCCCTTCGGCAGGTTGAGCTTGTCAAAGAGGATGACCTGCAGCTGTTTCGGCGAGTTGATGGTGAACTGCTCGCCGGCGAGGGCGTAGATGTCGCGCTCCACGTCGAAGATCTGCTTGCCGAGGTCGGCGGAGAGCTCTTCCAGGCGCGCGCAATCGAGGGCGACGCCGCGCCATTCCATGTCAGCCAGGATCGCGACCAACGGCATCTCCAGGTCGCGGAAGAGGGGCATGAGGTCGCAGGCAGCGAGGGCGGCGCGCAGCGGTTCCTCCAACCGGCGGACGAGCTGGACGGCGGCGCCGGCGGCCTCGGCCAGCGCGGGGAGGTTGTTCGCGCGCCAGCCGGCGGTCAGGTCCGGCATTTCCGCGTGCTCGTGCAGGAAATCGAGCGCGAGGTCGGCCAGCGTATGGCGGGCGACCGGGTCTACCAGGTAGCCGGCGATGCGCGCGTCGAAATTGACGCCGCGCAGGGCGACCCCCGCGCCGCGCAGCAGCAGCGCCAGCGCCTTCAGATCGTGCCCCACCTTCTTCACCCCCGCGTCCTCGAACACCGGCGCCAGGGCGCGCAGGCGGTCGAGCTCCAGGGTCTGGGCGGGCGATTCCGCTTCGAAAAGGCTGGCCTGCGCCGGCGGCGGGCCGAGAAGCGGGACGTAGATGCCGCCATCGCCGCCGGTGAACAGCGCCAGGCCCGCGAGCTGCCCGCGCAACGGGTCGGGATCGCTGCCCACCGGTATGACGGCGACGGCGCCGCGTGCGCGGATATCCGCCGCCAGCTTCGCCAGCTCGGGCACGGCTTCCACCACGCGCGCCGGCATGACGGGCGGCGCGTCCGCGGCGGGCGTCACGGCGGCGGGGACGGTCGCCAACCGGCCGATGAGACTGCGGAAATCGAGGTGGCGGAAGAGCTCGAGCAGGCGCGGCTGCTCCCACGGCTGCACCCGGCAGCACTCCCAGGTGAAGTCGGGCAGCGGCACGTCGGTGTCAATGGTCGCCAGGTGCTTCGATTGGCGTGCCTGCTCGGCATAGGCGACGAGGGCGGCGCCGGTTTTGCCGGGGACCTCTTCGGCGTGGTCGAGCAGGTTTTCCAGCGTGCCGTACTGCACGAGGAGTTTCGCCGCGGTCTTGTCGCCGATGCCGGGCACGCCGGGGATATTGTCGGAGGCGTCGCCGGTGAGCGCTTTCATATCGGGGATTTGCGCTGGGGTGACGCCGTAGCGCGCCATCACGCCAGCCGGATCATACTCGACCGTCTCGGTGAGGCCTTTCTTATTCGCCAGCACGTGCACGGCATCATCCACGAGCTGCAGGGCGTCACGGTCGGCGGTGACGATGAGCGCCTCCCAGCCTTCGGCGGCGGCGCGGCGGGCGAGCGTGCCGATGACGTCGTCCGCCTCAAATCCCTCGACGCCGAGCATGGGGATGCGCATCGCCTCCAGCACCTCACGCGCCAGGGGAATCTGCGGCCGCAGCTCATCGGGCATCGGTTTGCGATGCGCCTTGTACGCCTCATATGCCTCGTGGCGGAAGGTGGCGGCGGGCATATCGAAGGCGACGACGATGTAGTCCGGCCGCACCTTCTCCAGCAGCATCATCACCATCTGCGTGAAACCGTAGACGGCGTTCGTGACCTCCCCCTGCTTATTGGTGAGCGCGGGCAGCGCGAAGAAGGCGCGGTAGAGGAGGCTGTAGGCATCAATGATGGCGACTTTCGGTTTTGGCATGGTACGTTTCCCGGTGCGTGATGCTGTCTAGTGTATCACAGATGGGGGAATTCGCGGAGCGCGAGGCGCTCCGGTACCACCGGGACTGACTGCGCATGGCCAGCTCAGCAAGCCGTGGCATCAATGCGCCCCCGTGCTGGGTCCAGCTCAGCCATGCCATGCGTAGTCTGTCCCTTCAGCGCTGGGACCAAACTATCAAAATTGTCACCCCGGGATCGTGCCTCCGCCACGACGGCAGGGAGGCATTGCATGATTGTCCCTTCCCACCCAATGACGATTACGATGACGATGACGATTGTTCGGGCAGGATGATGCTCGGGTCGTGTTGCAGGTGCGGGACGAGCCAGGCGGCGGCGCGGGCGGCGTCGAGGAGGCGGAGGTCGCAACCGCCCGCTGTGCCCCGCGTCAGGGCGCCGATGGCGATGAGGCAAGGCTCCAGCTTCGGGTATTGATCCCAGGTATTGACCACGTGGTGATGCAGCAGCACGGGGGTGACCTGGCCGTCGGCGGCGATGCTGTACACCTGCACGGGCTGCGCGGAGACCGCCCAGGGCATGCCCGCCCACTGCTCGCAGCCGTGGAAGAAGGTGCAGCATTCCAGGCCCGGGCCGATGATGAGCACCTTGCCGCCCCAGTCGCGCAGCTTGCCGTAGGGGCTGCTCGCCGGCGCGGGCGTGGTCATGTCGGGGCAGGCGATGAACTCGGCCGCCCGCGGGCCGATGGCGGCGACGCTGTGGGTGGGATGCAGATTGCGCAGGGCCTGCGGGCGTTGGCGGAAGACATTGGTGAGCGCGCCGACGTTGGCCGGGGAGAGCGTCTGGTGGAAGACGGGCTGGGCGCCGTTGACGATCTTCCAGGTATGCGTGGGCACCGCCACCGTGCCGGCAGGCCCAACGGTCTCCAGCAGGGCGTCAATGACGGCCTCCGCCCCGCCCGCCACCGGACCGAGGGTGCGCAGCGCGCTGTGGACGAGCACGAGATCGCCCGCGGCGAGGCCGACGGCGCGGAAGGCGGCGATGAGATCGGATTTGGTGAGCATGGTCTGCACTCCGGCTGCGTGGCGCACTACCAACACGCGGCTCTGTCTACAAGTTCACCCCATACCGGCGTAATCCTGCGTGAATTTGCTCCACCACCGGGGTGTCTTGCACGATCTGCTCGGCGTGCCAGCCGCGGGCGCGGGCGCCGGCGACGTTGTCGGCGTAATCGTCGAAGAAGAGCATCTCCGCCGGGCGGGCGCCCATGGCGGCTTCGAATTTCCGGTAGATGACGGCGTCCGGTTTCATGCAGCCGAGGAGATGGCTGGCGTGGCGGACGTCGAGCAGGGCGATGGCGGGGTATGTCGCCGGGTTCTCCAGGTCCGCCCAGTGCAGCGCCGAAGTGTTGGACAGGCAGGCGGTGCGGTAGCCGGCGGCTTTCAGCGCGGCCACCGTGTCGTAGATGCCGGGGAACTCCTCTTGAATGATGGCCCGGAAGGCGGCGCGCAGCTCCGGGATGGTGTAGCGGCCGTCATGCACCCGGTGGAACGCCGTGAAGAAGGCGTCGTCGCCCATGCGCCCGGCGCCGAGCTCGGCATCCAGCGCGCGCCAGTCGCGGATAATCTCCTCGCGCGGGCGCGCGGGAGGCCGGAACGGCACCCCCGCCGCGCGGCAGGCGCCCTCCCAGCCGTCGGCCAGGCGAATCATCACGCCGCCGAGATCGAAGACCACCAGGGATACGGTGGATGACATGGGCTTAAGGATACGGGAAACCGCGCCACGGGCGCAATAGGCGTCGCCGAAGGCATCTCACCGCGATCCTGGTCCTGTCACGGTGCATCTCCGGTTACGTGCCTGGCATTAACGGTGCGTGACCGATACCGCCAGCGTGAAGTCGAACTCCTGATCACCCAGATTGACGTGCGACACGCCGGCGGTCAGCGGAACCATCGTGTAGTTGCTGCCCACCGGCATGCCGCCCACAAATGCGTTGTACAGGTATGATCGGTGCTCGATCTGGAGATGGGGGACTTCCGCCCTCTCCGCCGCCACGCCGGGCATCTGCATCCCGGCAATCGGGATCAACGCCGCGGAATCAGCAAAACCATCGTACACGACATAGCGACCGGCGGTCACTGCCTCCTGCAATGCCGCGAGCGTACGCGGCTGCGGCTGATTTTCGCATACTTCAGAAATCTCATTGAGATAGATATTAATGCCGCGAGGCTTGATCCCGTAGCGGAAGAAGAAGCGATCACGCGCGTTCGCGTGGTGGGCCGTTGCGCTGAACCGCACCGATTCCACCTGGATCTTCACGTGCAGGTCGCCGAAGAGGAAGCGGCGCAGGGCCTCGTAAGGGGCGAGATTCTCCCGAATGCCGAAGATGCCGCTATGCGTCTGATAGAAATACGCATAGGGGAATCCCCGCAGATACGCTTCCTCCTGATGCACGATGCCATCGGTGCGCGGTAACCGCCGGGCAACCGGGAAGTATCCCTCATGGCGTGTCCCGATCAGACAGAAGACATCCCTCTCCGTCAGTGACGCCGGCAGCGGCTTGTGAAACGCGCGCGGGTCCTGCCCGCCAAGGTATGTGTTCACCCAGGCGGGATCGAGAAACATCACATCATCCTGTTTCAGGCCCGGCAGCCACCGCAGCAGGCGCGAGGCGACCGCATAGCGGGCGCCGCCATGAGGAGTGGCAAACGTCGCCAGCTTTCCGACGTACTCCTGCGCGCCGAACAGGTCATACTGGATGGCGAACCGCGCGATCAATCCGCCCATCGAGTGCCCGACCAGCGCCACTTTCTGCAATCCAAGGCCGGTGGCCGTTGGGAGAGCCCCCGGGCAGAGTTCTTCCAGGGTGTAGCACGTCTCCCCCGCGATCCGCCGGATCATGAGCGCGAGGAGCGCCGCGTAATAGGGGATGCCGGTCAGCGGTCCGTCATACCCGCGCGCCTGCAGCTCGTGCCGCAGGGCGGTATGCACGGCCTGCGACAGCTGCAGATGATCGGCATTGTATTCGTAGTAGCGAAAAATCCAGAGGGTTTTTTCCGGGGCGTGATACGGCATGCCCGCTGGGATGGGCGCTGGATACGCCGCGCGCAGCTCGGTGAGGCGTGTCAGACTCTCGTCGTTGGCAACATCATAATAATGATAATCCTTCACGAGGCGAAACACCATGCCCTCATAATTCGGTGTCTCGCGAAGCTTCACCCATCCATCAGGATCATTGTAGCGATGCCCATCATTCCAACCAATATACGGGTCGCGTTCATCATGGTCATCGAAATCGCGGAACAGGTCGGAGACGCCGCCCCAACCATGCACGAACACAATGGGCATAAATTCCGTTCCCATCGTTCCTCCCTTCATCGCATGGCCGCACACCGTTAGGCCTGGTACAACCCGATAGGCAGCCAGCGCCCCTCGTCAACGATCTCTGGCGTGGCGTGCGCTGCGCGAATGGCGGCGTCGCAGCTCCGGATGATGTCCTGCCGTGTCTTTGGGCAGCCTCGTGCCGTTGAACGCCTCGTACTGATGGGGTGTAGCGGCAACAACATCTTTGGTTCGAAGGTGAGCAGCGGCCCTGGTGACCAGGGCGAAGCATTGCATGCGAAATCAGCGTACCACGTACTTACTCGTTGTCAATACGTTACGCACGACTTTTTTCTGTGTATGCTCTCGGTGAGCTCGCTTGGCACTTCTCAGACATCGGCGGATATGGCCGTTGACAATTGTCACGTATCACTACAGAACATATCCGAACAAAAAAACTCCCGCATGCGTCACAACACGCATGCGGGAGCCCAGGCGATTCATCGGTCCGCGGTCTCCAGACTTACCCTTCCACCCGAATTACCGACGCGATCGCCTCCACCACGTCGAGTGTGGCGATCTCTTTGAGGGCGGCCTGCAGTTTGGCTTCCTGCACGCGGTGGGTGATCCACACCACCTCGGCGGCGCCGGTTTCCTCTTCCGCCTGCTGGGGCTGGAAGACGGAGGTGAGGCTGACGCCGTGGTCGCCGAAGATGGTGGCCATCTTGCCGACGACGCCGGGGCGGTCCTGCACGCAGGTGCGGATGTAGTAGCCGGTGACCACCTCGCTGATGGGCTGGATGGGCAGCGTCTGGTAGCAGCGGCAGGGCACGCGGCCGGCGGCGCCGTGGTTGATGTTGCGCGCGCAGTCAATGACATCGCCGACCACCGCGCTGCCGGTGGGGCCGGCGCCCGCGCCGCGGCCGTAGAACATCAGGTCGCCGACGGGATCGCCCTGCACGAAGATGGCGTTGAAGACGCCGTGCACCGAGGCCAGCGGGTGCTCCATCGGCACGAAGGCGGGGTGGACGCGCAGATCGAGGGCCTGCCCGGCGCGCGCGCCGATGGCCAGCAGCTTGATCTCAAAACCCAACTGGTGTGCATATTCGATATCCGCGGCGGTGATCTTCGTGATCCCCTCGTGATAGATCGTCTGCACGTCAATGTGGCCGCCGTAGGCGATGGAGGAGAGGATGGCGATCTTATACATCGCGTCGAATCCCTCCACGTCGGCGGTGGGGTCGGCCTCGGCGTAGCCGTGCGCCTGGGCGTCCTTCAGCACGTCGGCGAAGTCGCGCCCCTCCTGCGACATGGCGGTGAGGATGAAATTCGTGGTGCCGTTGACGATGCCCACCAGCCGCAGGATGCGGTCGCCGGCGAGGCTCTCCTTCAGCGGGCGGATGATGGGGATGCCGCCGCCCACCGCGCCTTCGAACATCAGGTCCACCTTCGCCTCGGCGGCGAGGTTCAGCAGCTCGGCGCCGTGCTTGGCGATGAGCTCCTTATTCGGGGTGACCACCGATTTGCGCCGGGTGAGCGCCCCGACCACGGCGTCTTTCGCGTGCGTGACGCCGCCCACCGCCTCGATGACGATATCAATCTCCGGGTCGTCGAGGATGTCCTGCACCGCGGTGGCCTGCTGCTCCGGGCGCACGGGGTAGGCGCGCGGGCGCGACCAGTCCACGTCCATCACGCGCTTCACCACCACGCGCGAGCCGACGCGCTGGGCGATCCAGTCCGCGTTCGTCTCCAGCAGTTGCACCGCCCCGACACCCACCGTGCCGAACCCGATGACCCCGACGTTGATTTGCTCTCGTGACATATGCGCTCTTTCCCGATCCACTGGGGACTGTCCCCCTGAACGCCGTAGCTCGTTGATCCACAGGGGCCTCACCGGGACTGTCCCCAGTGTGCGTGTCTGCAACCGTACCCCTGCACGGCACTCCCCCCTTCGCTAAAGCTACGGGGGACAAGCCGCTGTGCTGCGTGCCTGACTACGAACGGGTTTTGGTGATGCCGAATGTGTCTTCGAGAAGGATTATACGGGTTCGATAATGACCAGCGGCTGGTCCAGCTGCACCAGTTTCCCGTTCACGGCGGGGATGGCGATGACGCGGCCGGTGACATCGGCGGTGATCTCGTTGAAGACCTTCATCGCCTCCACGATGGCCACCGTCTGCCCGGTTTCCACCATGTCGCCTACCTCGACGAAGGGCGGGGAATCCGGGGCGGGGGTGCGATAGAAGGTGCCCACCAGCGGCGAGGCGATGACGTGGCCGGACGGGGCGGCGGGCGCTTCCGGGGCGGCGGGCGTGCCCGGCGTCGCGCCGGCGGGCCGCGGCATGACGATGACGGCGCCCGTCTCCATGGCGGTCGCCCGCACGGAAAATTCCGGCTGGGTGATCGCCAGCTCGCGGATGCCGCGGTCGTGCATCAGCCTGAAAAGGCGCTGTAGCTCGATGAAGAGTTCTTCGTCCATACCGCTTCCGGTCTCTCCGCCTGTCAAAATCTGTCCGGCGATTATACCACAGGGCGGGCCGGCGATGTCAAACCGGGGAGGCGGGACGCGCGGGACGTATGTGACAGATCGTACGCGGCTCATACGCGCGGCTCGGCGGCGTCTCGCCCTCCGGGGGACGGTTTTTCGAGTAGGAGTAGATCACGCCGGCGGAACCGCGTTTGCGCAAGGCCATCGTGTGGTCAATTCCGCATGGATGCGGAATCCAGCCACGCAGTGGCGAGAAGCGATGAGCCACGGGTCGCAGGAGGCGACCCGTGGAACAGACGCCGCACAAATATCAGCGCGGACAGGGATGTCGGCGCAATCATCGCAGGAGGCGAGGCAGAGGTGGGCCTGAAAGCGATGGAATCGCGCAAACGCGGTTCCGCCGGCGTGATGTAGGAGTTGGAGTAAGAATACGAGTACGAGCACGAGCACGCGTTGGAGGATGAGGCCCGCGTGGGGCGAATGCAACGGTAATTGATGTGTGGGAGTACGGCATGTCCATCCTCGACCATTTTTCGTTGACCGGGAAGACGGCGCTGGTGACGGGCGCGGCGGGCCGCTATGGGCGGCAGATGGCGGAGGCGCTGGCGGAGGCGGGGGCGCGGGTGGTCGTCGCCTCGCGACAACTGGACGCGCTGACCGCCTGCGCCGAGGAGATGCGGGGACGGGGCTACGACGTGACGGCGCTCGCGTATGACCAGGCGGAGGAGGCATCCATCCTGGCGCTGCGCGACGCCGCCGGGCCGGTGGATGTGCTGGTGAACAACGCCGTGCTGCGGCCGATGCGCGACGGGTACGCGGACAGCGCCGCGCGCTTCGCCGCGAGCATGGACGCCAATGCCACCGGCCTCTTCCTCATCTCGCGCGCGTTCGGCGACGGCATGGCCGCGCGCGGGCGGGGCGCCATCATCAATATCGGCTCCATCCAGGGCATGGTCGGGCCGGACCCCTTCATCTACCGCGACACGCCGCTGCACGGCTGGTATCCCGACTACTTCTTTCACAAAGGCGGCCTGCTCAACTTCACCCGCTTCCTCGCCAGCTACTACGGCCGCTTCGGCGTGCGCGTCAACTGCGTGAGCCCCGGCGGGTTCGGGACGGACGACATGCCCGAACCCTTCGTGCGCCAGTACAGCGAACGCACGCTGCTGGGCCGGCTGGCGAATGACACTGACGTGAAGGGCATCATCGTCTTCCTGGCCTCGGACGCCTCGGCCTACATCACGGGGACGAACATCCCGGTGGATGGGGGGTATACGGCAAAATGAGCCGCCGGCGCCGGGGTGCCGGTAGCCGTCCGTCGTCGCGCCGCGGCGCGTCCGGATCGGCCATCCGGCGGCGACAAGCAGACCATGGACGGCAGAGCACTGCTCCTTATATCGTGCGCCATGCGAGGTGCCAGATATGGCGGATGAAACCGGTGGCACGGGCAAGCCGTAAAGAGGCTTCATTCCGGGCATCGCAGTTCCACAATGCCAGGTTTTTCTCGGCGGATAACTGCTTCACCAGCGCGGCAACAACCCCTTTGCCCAACCCCCGACGCCGATATGCGGCGTGAGTCATTGCGCCAACGGCGTAGATCGTCGAGCTGCCACATGATATTTGCGGCAAACTATAGGCATACGTAATGATTTCAGCCGCATTCCGCACGGCAAAAATATGCTCGACGGCCGGCGGTAATGATGCGCGAAATGGATCGTCGTCCGCTAGCTCCACGATAATCTCGTCGGTGTGCGATATTTCACGAGGTGTGTGCAGGTAGTGCAGGATATCGAATGTGGTGATGCCGATGCTGCCAAGATGCTGAAATAATGGAAAGTCATCTGAAATGGCGCCGGTATCCTTCTTGAGATAATGGCTGCTGATAATGGCCTGCAGTATGCGGGCAGAAACCTCATCGTCGGTTCGGATTATGCCGCCAAAGGGTGACCAGATCGCTTGCTGATGTTTCCCTGCCATGCGTTGAACGGATCTGCTGTAAAAGGCGTCAGCAGGAATATCCCAATGTGACGCAAGGTTGTTTTCCAATGCTGCCAGGCACTGTTGCTGCCAGGTTTCGGTCTTGTTCTCCATGTGGACGACGCTCCATTGGCGGCTTTTCGCCGCCGGATTGCCTAATCGGACGTGCCGTGCTCCGCCGCGGCGCGACGACGAACGAGTATCGGCAACACGAACAGCGCCGTCACTCGCTATACTGCCGCACGAAGAGTCCGGGCATGCGCTCCGTCTGAGCTCGCCGGAGCTCGCGCAGTGGGCGCGCACGCCGAACGCGTACTCGACACGCTGACCCGCTCTCTGCCATCTTCGCGTTCCTGCCGGCGGCAGGAGCCACACGCACGTTCCGCGAATTTTCTACACACAGGATGCTTTCGGAGGATGACCATGCACATCACCTGCCCGTCATGCCGGCGCGTCATCCCGGCGGACGACATCAATGTCAAAAGCGCCATCGCCAAGTGCACGGCGTGCCATGAAATTTTCAGCTTCGCGCACCTGCTGCCCGCCGCGCCGTCCGCGCCCACGCCGCACGTGCTCACCACCGTGACGCCCGCGGCCGGCGGCATCCTCGGCGGCATCGTCGAGCGCGTGCGCGGCTATTTTCAGCCGATGCCAAAGAGCGAGGTGGAGATGCCGCGCGGCTTCGCGATGCACCGCGCCGCCGGCACCCTGGTCATCACCCGCCGCTGGATTTCCTGCGCGGTCATCCCCCTGCTCGTGTTCAGCCTCTTCTGGAACGGCATCATCTTCACGATTTACGCGGTGATGATCCCCGACATCGTGGGGGGGTCGGCGCCGTGGCACACCGCCCTCTTCCCGATGCTTCACCTCGCCACGGGCATCTGCATCGGCTACAGCGCGCTGGCCGGGCTGCTGAACACCACCGAGTTCCGCCTGTCCAACTACACCCTCACCGTGCGGCACTACCCGCTGTGGTGGCCCGGCGGCCGCGCCATCGGCACCGAGGGGATTGACCAGCTCTTCTGTAAGGAGAAGCGGGGACGCAAGGAGTCGCGCTCCTACGCGGTCGGCGTGCAGTTGAAAAGCGGCGAGCGCCTCACCCTCGTCTCCAACTTCGAGCAGCCCAACCAGGCTCGCTTTGTGGAGCAGGAGATCGAACGCTTCCTCGGCATTCAGGACCGCCTGGTGCCCGGCGAGATGTATGCCCCATAATCGTACTCGTACTCGTAACTCGTGCTCGTGACTCCTCCAGCACACCGGGACGGCCGCCACTCCCCGGCACCCCTCCTACCCCCCGTCACGCACCGGCACGGCGGCGAAATACGCGGCGGTGGCGGCGATTTGCTGCGGAGTGCCCATCACGATCAGGTCGTCGCCGGGGTGGATGACGTAATCGGGGCAGGGATTGGCGAGGAGCTCCTCGCCGGGGCGCTGCACCGCCAGCACGGTGACGCCGCAGGCCTGCCAGAGGCCCAGCTCTTCCAGCGAGCGTCCCGCGCTCGTGGAGTCCGTCGGCACGGTGATGTGCGCGATGTCGGTGCTGAAGTGCTCGCTGTGCAGCACCAGATCGAGGAAATCCATCACCCCCGGCTTCGTCACCGCCGCCGCCATGCGCCGCCCGCCCAGGATATACGGCGACATCACCCGGTCCGCGCCGGCGCGCAGCAGCTTGTCCTCGTTCTCCTCGCGGATGGAGCGCGCCACGATATACAGCTCACGGTTCATCCCGCGCGCGGTGAGCACGATGAAGACGTTCGCCTCGTCCGTCGAGGCGACGGCAATCAGCCCTTTCGCGCGGGCGATGCCCGCCTGCTGCAGCACCTCGTCGTTGCTCGCCGGCCCGACCAGGTGCGGCACATTCTGCGCCCGCAGCCGCGGCAGCTGCTCGGGGTTGTCTTCCACCACCACGAAGGGCACGCCTTCGCGCAGGAAATCCGTGGCGATCTGCTGGCCCATGCGGCCAAACCCGCAGATCACATAATGTCGTGACAGAGAGGCGATTAAAGTATCCATCGTATCCCTCGCAATAGAGTCTTCCGTCAGCACCAGCATGTCTACCGCCTGGACGGCGGCATCCTCGAAGGGGACAAACAGCAGCCCCGGCATCTCGCGGAGCACGTCCTCGCCTTCCTCGCGATCACCCGCGGCGACGGCGAGGTTACCCTGATATCCGCCGTGGCGCACCGCGCGCGCCAGCGCGCCGTTCAGCCGCGCGTCGCGAATCGAGCTCACCACCCAGGGCGCGGTCGCCAGCGGCAGCGTCTCGGTGAACTCCGGGTCTTCGGCGTCGCCGAACACCGCCGGCCACCCGCGCGCCGTCCACGCGTTCACCGCCTGCGGGTCAAAATCTACCCCCAACACCGTCCGCCCGCGCGCGATCAGCTCCTCGGCAATGCTCGTGCCATAGCGCCCGACGCCGAAGAGGATGACGTGCGGACCCATCGGCAGCGCCGCCAGCGTGGCGTCCTCGCGGTGCCGCCCCCGCCAATCCAGGAACCGCAGGCCGGGCGCCAGCCGCTCGTAAAGCCCCTGCGCGTATTGAATCGCGGAGCTGGAGAAACCGATGGTGATGAGCGCGACCAGCGTCATCAGCCCCAGCGTATCCGGCGCTAACCCGGTGGTCACGCCCATCGCCACCAGGATGAGCGAGAACTCGCTGACCTGCGCCAGGCTGATGCCGGTCATAAAACTCGTGCGCCGGCGATACCCCATCGCCGCCACCAGCAGCATCACGATGAGCGGCTTGACGAAGAGCACGAAGGCGGACAGCGCCAGCGCGATCCCGAGCTGCCCGCCGAGCGTGGAGACCTCCAGCCGGCTGCCCATCTCGATGAAGAAAAAGAGCAGCAGGAAGTCGCGCAGGCTCACCAGCTTGGCGGCGATGGTGTCGCGCACCATCGTCGAGGCGAGCGACACCCCGCCCAGAAACGCCCCCACCTCTTTGCCGAAACCGAGCCAGTCACCGACGAAGGCCAGCAGCAGCGCCCAGGCGATGGCGAACAACAGCAGCAGCTCCGTGGAGCGCGCCAGGAGCGGCAGCAGCCGCGGCAGCACGAAATAGGCCGTCGCCCACAGCACGGCGAGGAAGATGACGCCCTTGCCGATCATCACCACCGCCGGCCAGCCGGGATTCCCCGCCGCGCCGCCGTGGGCGGTCAGCAGCATCATGGCGACGATGACCACCAGGTCCTGCACGATGAGGATGCTCAGCGCGATACGCCCGTGCAGCGCCTCCGCTTCGTGCTTATCGGAGAGCAGCTTCACCACGATGATGGTGCTGGAGAAGGTGAGCGCCAGCGCGATATACAGCGCGGTGAGCGGCGGCTGCCCGAAGAGCAGCGCCAGCAGATACCCGACGCCCGTGGTGGCCAGCACCTGCCCGAGGCCGGCGGTGAGCGCCACCATCCCCATGCTGCGCAGCAACTGCACGTCCAGCCGCAGCCCGACCACGAAGAGCAGCAGCGCCAACCCCATCTCGGCCATCAGGTGCAATTGCTCCTTGGCCTGGATCCCGTTCAGCACCAGCGGCCCGGCAATCACCCCCACCGCGATGAACCCGATAATCAACGGCTGGCGCAGCCGCACCGCGACGACCCCCAGGGCCGCCGCGATCATCAACAGCACCACAATTTCACGGTAGAGATCAACCATCGCGTATCCCGCACATGCGTGGGAACGCTATTGTACCTGATAACCCCGGGGAATGTCACGACGTATGCCGGGCGGGGACGCGTCCCAGCGAGCCATATGGGCGGGCGAGCGTCCCCGCGAGCCGTTTGTACGGAGGGAACGTTGTACGGAGGGAACGCCCGTCCCGATGCCACCGTACTCCCGCCCGGAGTCACCCCTCGAGATCCCACGCTGCCGCCAATCCCTCCCGCACCAGCGCGCGGTGGGGACGTGCCGCCGGGTAGCCGAGGGTGAGCACCGCCACGGTCGTCTCGCGCGCCGGCACGCCCAGCGCGCGACGCACGCGCCCATCCATACCCGCCGCCTGGGCGACGAAGCCGTTGTAGCAGGTGGCGAGGGGGATCGTTTCCGCGTAGAGGACGGCGCTGTGCGCGGCCAGCCAGGCATCGCCCACACCCTGTGCCCAGCCGCGCGGGGCGGTGAACGCGAGCAGCGTCCGCGCCCCGTGCAGCAGCGGGTCGCCGTCCGTCGCCGTCAGGAAGCGGGCATCGTGATCGAGCTTTTCATGCAGCGCCGCCGGTACGCCCAGCAGGCGGTAGAGCACCCGGTGGCCGGGCAGCCGCAGCAGCCCGCGCAGGCGGCGGTAGCAGGCGACGGTAGCCGCGCGGAGAGCCGTAATCGTCGCGGCGTCGGTATAGACATACACCTTCACCGCGCGAAAATTCTTCGCGCTGGGCGCCGTCGCCGCCGCGTCGAGCAGCGCCCGCAGATGCTCCCGCGCGACCGGCTCATTCGTGTATTGCCGTCCGCTGCGCCGCGCGCGCAGCAGCGCCAGCAGGGCTGCCGACGAAACGCCGGCGCCCGCCGGCGCCTCCCCCACCCCTTCGACGGCAATCGCCCCCGCCGGGCACGCCGCCAGGCAATGCCCGCAGCGCAGGCAGTACGTCGCCAGGTCCGGGTCCGTCACCGGCCCCGCGCCGATCAGCCGTTCCGGGCAGGCGGCCACGCACGCCTGACAGCGCGTGCAGCGGATGTGGTCAATGGTCATACGCATGGCCCCATTCTACACGGCGGCGCGGGAAGCGCGCAAAAACGCCCCTGTCGCGACTTCCACCCCGCGGCCTCTCCCGCGCCGGGAATATCGTGAGTAACGGAGGTGCGACATGAGTAACCGGATTCCCTGGGCGCGCATCGGCGCGACGGTGGCGGGGGCGGCCGTGGGGGCGGCGACGGCGCTGGTGGTGGCGGCGCAGCTGCGCCCGCGGGTGCTGCATACCCCCACGCGCGTGCCGCCGGAGCCGCTGCCGCCCGGCGCCCGCTTCCCGCACGAGGATTTTTCGCCGGTGCTGCGGGCCATCGTGGATGAGGACGGCCTGGTGGATTACGCGGCGCTGCGCCGCGATCCGATGGGCCTCTACCGCTTCGTGGCGTGGATTGAGGCGTACAGCCCGCAGAACACGCCCGCCTTCTTCCCCGCTGACGCGGATCGGCTCGCCTACTGGCTGAACGCCTACAACGCATTGGCGCTTTTGGCGGTGTGTGACGCGTACCCGGTGGCGAGCATCCTGCAGGTGCGCCCGGTGGGCCGTGTCTTCTACGCGCTGCGCTTCCCCGTGGGCGGCACACTGATGACGCTGGAGGAGATCGAGCACGGCGTCATCCGCCCGGTGTTCCATGACGCGCGCACCCATTTCGCCCTCTCCCCCGCCGCCCGTGGCGGCCCGCGCCTGCGCCGGGAAGCCTACCTGCCGGAGCGGCTAGAGGAGCAGTTGGGGGACCAGATGCGCCGCTTCCTCACCGATGATGAGAAGGTGCGCGTGGACGTGATGAACCGCGCCCTGCTGGTGAGCCCCATCTTCACCTGGTTCGCCGACGATTTCACCACCTGGCTGCGCGACACCGCGCCCGATCAGCCCAACGACCTCATCACCATGATGCTCCCCTATCTCTCCGACGTCGGCCGCACCGTGGTGATTGACGACAACTACCCCCTCCGCTACCGCGCCTACGATTGGCGGCTGAACGCCAGCCCCCGCGCGACGGAGACGATGCAGGAGGCGGCGTGAGCCAGGGGCACACTGGGGCCGCGGAGTTGTACTCCGCACGAGTTTGCACGCTCTTTGTTCAACGACAGGGTGAGGTCACTCGTGCGGAATGCAATTCCGCGGCCCCAGTATAGGCGGAGTGCAACGCCGCGGCCCCGGTCTGCGCCATGCCCCTTCACCAGTCCTCCGCCTTCCACCGCCCTCTCCGCTGCCCCGGCTCACCCCAGGCGTAGGGCACCGCCGCCGTCACCAGCGCGCGCTCCGCCGGCGTCAGCTCATATAGGTCGAACACCGCCTCGTCCACCGCGCGGTCGAGGGCGCGGCGGTCGGCGCCGGGGAGGTCGGGGTCGAGCAGGCGCGCCGCGAGGGCGCCGAGCGGCGCGGGGTCGGCCAGGCGGATGGGCAGGCTTTCCAAATAGCTGCCGAGGTAGTGCAGGTAGCCGCCGCCCACGTGGGTGGCTTTGAAGAGCACGCCGTAGAGGTAGCTCAGCAGCGCGCTGTTGAGGAGGGCGAGGAGGTAGGCGAGCGGCGCGTCGCCGCGCTGATGTCCCACGAGGAAGGTATCCTTGCACGCGCTGTCCGAGGCGTCCAGCGTGGCGACGATGCGGCGGGCGTTCTGCGCGATGAGTAGCTTGGGGCCGGCGAAGAGGCGGGCGGGCGGCAGCGCGTTGCCCTCCGCGCGGGCGCGGTCTTCATCGTAGTCAATCCACCAGCCGCTCCACGCCAGCCGGTAGCGCGCCACGTCGGCGTTGCCGTGGTAGCGCTTGCCGCCGATGAGCGGGCGCGGGCAGCGCCCGCGCGGCGACGGGAAGATGAAGCGGTCGCGCAGCCCGGCGCGGTGGAAGGAGACGGCCCAGCGCAGCGCCAGCAGCGCGCCCAGGCGCACGGCCCGCGGGTCGGCGGTGAGGCGGTCCACCAGCCCGCGCGCGACGGGGTCAACGGGCGGCAGCCAGCAGACGCTCCGCGCCGTCGCCGCCCAGCGTGCCTGCGGAATCTCCGCCCTGGGAAAATCGCCCGTCTCCAGTTGCGCGAGATCGGTCACTTGGCCGGCCCGCACCCGGTGCCCCGCCGGCGGCGGCGCCTTGCGCAGCACCAGCAGCACCGGGTAGACGGCGGCGTCGCGGAAGGTGGGCAGGTCGGAGACGTCCACCACCTCCAGAATCGTCGTCTCGCGCAGCAGCAGCTCGCGCAGCGGCCGCGCGTACTCCGCCACCAGCACCTTGTTCGGCACGATGTACCCCAGCCGCCCGCCGGAGGGCAGCACATCCAGCCCGGCCTTGAGAAAGCAGATGAAGACATCGAAGCCGCCGCGCGCGATATCGGGGAACAGCCGCCGGCAGCATGCCTTCAGCGCCGCCGCCGCCTTCTTCGCCTCCAGATACGGCGGATTGCCGAGCACCACGTCGGGCGTCCACGGCAGATCGGGGATGAGGCCGTCGCCGCAATGGAGATGGTAACGCGCCCCCTCACCCCCTTGCCCCCTCTCCCCGATGAGAGGGGGGATGATTACGGATAATCGTTCCTCCGCACGCGCCAGCGCCGCAGCGTCCTGCTCGATGCCCATCACCGGCAGCCCCAGCCCCGCCGCTTCCGCCAGAAACGCCCCGTCTCCGCAGCTCAAATCCGCCACCGGTCCCGCCGGCGCCGTCGCCCGCAGCAGATAGCGCACCACCGGCCCCGGCGTGTAAAACACCCCGTGCCGCTTGCGCTCCGCCATCGTCAGGCTGGCGTCATAGTCGTCGCTCATCGCGCACAGTCTAAGGGAGAAGGGGACGGGTTGTAAAGGGAAAGCGCCAATCCATCCGTTAGGTGAGAGTCCGCCTATCGTGAAATGCGCCCATCCCCACCCCGAAGGGGTCGAAGCCGTTAGCCACGGGTGCAGCGCAGCGGAACCCGTGGGAGCGTGGCATAAAAACAATGAGCCCCAACGGGGCGACAGACGTCAACTGCTGCTGCCGCCCCGTTGGGGCTGGGTGTTCTTCTTCAACAACCGTTCCACGGGTTTCACCCGTGGCTAACGGCTGGCGGCCCTTCGGGCCTATGCGCCTGATGCGTTTTCGCATCCGGTGGCCTTTCAGGCCGATAGGACTCTGCCACTACAGCTTCCGATGGTCAATCACCCGCTTCGCCTTGCCTTCGCTGCGTTCGATGGTCTTGGGTTCCACCAGTTTCACGCGGCAGGTGAGGCTGAGGATGGAGTGGATATCGGCCATGATGCGGCGGGAGAGGGTTTCCAGCGAGCGGATATCGTCTTTCAGCACCGCTTCGGTCACCTCTACCCACAGCTCCAGCTCGTCGAGGGTGCCTTCGCGGCGGACGTGAAGCTGATAGTGCGGGGCGGTGCCTTCGATGCCGGTGAGCACTTCTTCGATTTGCGAAGGGAAGACGTTGACGCCGCGGATGATGAGCATGTCGTCGGAGCGCCCGGTGACGCGGTCCATGCGCACCAGGGTGCGGCCGCACTCGCACGTCTCGTAGGTGAGCGCGGAGATGTCGCGCGTGCGGTAGCGGATCACCGGCAGCGCCTCTTTCGTCAGCGTGGTCACCACCAGCTCGCCGCGGCTGCCCGGCGGCAGCACGTCGCCGGTGTCCGGGTCAATGATCTCCGGGTAGAAGTGATCCTCGAACATGTGCAGGCCGCACTGGCACTCGCACTCGCTGGAGACGCCCGGCCCGATGAGCTCGGACATGCCGTAGATGTCAATCGCCGTCACGTGCAGGTTGCGCTCCAGATCAACGCGCATCCCTTCCGACCACGGCTCGGCGCCGAAGATGCCCACGCGCAGCTTCAGGTCATCGAGGATGCCCATCTCCTGCGCCACCTCCGCCATGTGCAGCGCGTAGCTGGGGGTGGAGGCCAGCGCGGTGCTGCCGAAATCTTCCATCACCGTCACCTGGCGCCTGGTGTTGCCGCCGGAGATGGGGATGACGGTGGCGCCGATGCGTTCGGCGCCGTAGTGCACGCCCAGGCCGCCGGTGAAGAGGCCGTAGCCGTAGCACACCTGCACCACGTCCTTGCGGGTGATGCCCGCGCAGCCCATGGTGCGCGCCATTACCTCCGCCCAGGTGGCCACGTCATTCGCCGTATAGCCCACCACCGTGGATTTGCCGGTGGTGCCGCTGGAGGCGTGGATGCGCACCACCTCTTCCATCGGCACGGCGAACATGCCGTAGGGATAGTTCTCGCGGAAATCGCCTTTGACCGTGCAGGGGAAGTGGCGCAGGTCATCCAGCGCCCGCAGGTCCAGCGGCGTCACCCCCGCCGCGCGGCATTTTTCGCGATAGGCCGGCACGTGGTTGAAGGCGCGGGAAATCACGTCCTTCAGCCGCCGAAGCTGCAGCGCGCTCAGCTCCGCGCGCGGCATGCACTCGTACAGCGGGTTGTAAATGGTAGCGGCCAGCGACGACGTCGGCATGTTACGCCCTCCTCGTGCCGGCGGGCGCCAGCTCCAGCCCCCGCCGGAAAGCGGTGATGTTCAACTCCACGAATCGCGGCTTCACGACGTGCCGGATGGCCCGCTCCCAGCAGGCCGTCGGCAGCACCCCGTGGCCGGCCAGCGCGCCCATCAGCACGCTGTTCACCGCCCGCGGAGTGCCCAGCGCAATGGCGACGGCGATGGCATCCAGCAGCACCGCGTTCGGGCAGCGCGCGGCGATCTGCGCCTCGGCGTCCGCCGGGTAGACCGCCGTGCCGTAGGTGACGGACGACGGAATGATGCGCTGGGTGTTCACGATGGCCACGCCGCCCGGGCGCAGCCGCTCCAGCCCGCGCAAGCCCTCCAGCGTCTCGAACGCCAGCAGGTAGTCCGCCCCCGGCGGCGGGATGAGCGGCGAGTAGACCGTCTCCCCGAAGCGCACCTCGGAGACGACGCTCCCGCCGCGCTGCGACATGCCGTGCACCTCGGACGCCTTCGCCTCCAGCCCCGCCAGCCGCGCCGCCATGCCGATCACGTCCCCGGCCAGCACAATCCCCTGCCCGCCGACGCCGACGATGAGTATGTTCATGGTCTGTGTCATACACGATCCGCTTCTACTTAATTAGCGTTACCGTCGGAAAATCCTTCCCCCTGCCAAATTCGCCCGCGGCTCCCGTGGTCGGTCTGGCGATGCGCCACGCCGGGGAGGGGGGCCGCGGGCGAATCTGCCGCCATCAGACCGGTTCCTCCGCCATCTCCGCCATCGCCACCATCCGCCCCGCTGTGCGCGCCTTCTCCGCCGCGAAGACGATGGTGTGCGTGCGCAGCGACTCCTGGGCGTCGGTGAGGATGAGCGCGGCGTCGTTGGACTTGATCGCCCGCAGCCAGGCGTTCACCACCCGCCAGTCGCCGCCGCCGTGGCCGCCGCTCTCCGCGCCGAGGGCGATGGTCTCCACGTTGTTGTCGGCGAAGGTGCGCACGGTGATGGTGGACTCGTCGAAGTCAATGGTGCCCGCGGTGCCGTTCACCCGCACCCGGCGCCCACCCTGCTGCGTGAACGCCGTCATGGTGAAGGTGGCGGTGACGCCCCCGGCGTATTCCAGCAATACCACCTGGTGGTCCACCACGTCGTTGTCGCAGCGGTAGACGCAGCGGCCATACGGTCCGGTGGTGATCGCCTCCAGGTGCGCCGCTGTCGTATGCACCGGGCTGCAGACCTCCGCCGGCCACCGCTCCAGGTGCTCCGCCTCCACATAGGCCTTGATCGCCGAGTACGGGCAGTCGCGCTCCACCCGGCAGCCGTTCACGCAGCGATCGGCGCTGCCCTCCGGCGCGTTGGCTTCAGTGAAATAGCTCAGCGAGCCGGAGGAGGCCACTCGCGCGCACGGCGCCCCCACCAGGTACGAGAGGTAATCAATATCGTGGCAGCTCTTCGCCAGCAGCATGAAGGTGGAACGCGCCTCATTCCCCCAGTTGCCGCGCACGAAGCTGTGCGCCTGGTGCCAGAAGGCCACCTGCTCGATGGCGTCCAGCGTCACCACCTCGCCGATGCGCCCGGCGGCGATGAGCGCCTTCACCGTGGCAAAGCCCTTGTGGTAGCGCATGGAGTGGCACACCGCCACCTTCGTGCCCGCCGCGCGGTGCGCGGCGGCAATCGCCCGGCAGTCCGCCAGCGAGGTGGCCATCGGCTTCTCCAGCAGCACATGGTAGCCCTGCTCCAGGCACGCCACCGCCGGGCCGACGTGGTCGCGGTCCATGGTGCTGATGACCACCGCGTCGCAGCGTTTGGGCTGCGCCACGAACTCCTGCCAGCTGCGGAAGGTCATCGCCGGCGCGATGCCGTACGCCTTCACCAGCTTCTCGCGGTAAGCGTCGCGCGGCTCCGCCACCCCGACCACCTTGCCCAGCCCGGCAAACCCCGACTGCGTCACCAGTGAGGCAAACCCCGCCCCGCGCCCCCCGGCGCCGATGATCGCCACGGTAATCAACTGCTCAGACATGACAACCTCCGTTTATCTCCGCGTAAGGGGGTTCACCTCTCCCCCCGGCCCATACGCGTCATCAGCGCGTCAGCGCTCGTTTCGTACTCGAAATCAGCTACGTGCGGACAGGATGTCCGCGCTCCGATGAGCACGAGTACGAAGGATACGCGAACCCTAATTGTGACGCATATGGGGGGGTGGGGAGGGGGTGAACCCCCTTACGCCAATTCCACCCGCAAGACTTTCGCCCCGTATTCCGCCACGTCCCCCCACTCCAGGCTATCAATCACCAGATAGCCGGCGTAATGGAATGGGTGCTCCGCCCCCGTGCGCACATCCGTCACAGCTTTCACCGGGCGACCGTAGTGCTGCACCACCAGGTGATCCACCGACGGCGCGGTGGTCACGTGCAGATAGAGCACGGTGGGGTCGTCCAGCGACGCGGTGATGGAGAAGAAGCCGTCGCCCCCTGTCCACCCCTGCTCCAGCGGCGCGCCCTCGCCGCCGGTGGTGCGATAGATCGCCGTGCCCGCCCACGCCATGAAGCGGTGCAGGTTTTCCAACATCGGCCGAAAAATCGCCGGCGGCGTGCCGTCAATCGTCGGCCCGATGCCCAGCGCGTAATTCCACTGCCCGCGCTGCCCCAGCGAGGTGACCATCTCCTTCACCAGGAAGGTCGGGTCCTGCACATACGGTCCGGCCAGCATCTGCTCCTCGCTGATGAAGGGCGATCCGTGCCACCACTGGTTGCAGGTGGGGATGTCCTCGTTGAAATCCTTCTTCGGCGGCATCGCCCCCCACGGGTTGACTGTCCGCAGCCCGCTGGGCCGGCTATACGGCGGGTCCAGCGGGCCCGTGGTCACCTCCGAGGTGCCGTAATCCACCTCCGGCGTCGCGAAAGCGGTATCGCAGTTCACCGTGATGATGGCGTCCGGCAACAGGCGCCGCGCCAACTCCGACGCCCCGCTCTCCCGGTCGTGGATATCGAACCAGAAGCCGCTGATGAGCGTGCCGTACCGCTCCGCCAGCTCCGCCACCACGCCGCGCAGCAGCACGCGGTAGCCGGCGTCGCGATAGCCCGCTTTCAGCCAGTCGCCGTCTTGGCAATGCCAGTATTGCGGGCTGCCCGGGATATAGAGAATGGCCCGCACTCCCTGCCGGGCGCACTCGCGCAGGAACGCCCCCAGGTAATCCTTCGTCACCGTCACCACAAAGCCGTCTACCGCGCTCGGGTACATCGGCAGGTAGTGGTCGTCCGGGTGCATCACCGTGTAGATGATGTAGCGCGCCCCCACATAGACCGCCAGGTCCACCATGTTGCGCGCGATACCGTCCGGATCAGCCGCCGCCGCCTCGAATGCCTCCACCGTGGGATGCACGAACGGCTGATGCCAGGGCGCCCCCCAATCCGGCGGCGCCGAGCAGCCGCCCCCGGTATACTGCCCCCAGTGGTAAAATAACCCCAACCGGGCCGGCGCATACCAGCGCATCACGCGTGCAGAATGTTCGGGAGTGTACACAGCCACTGATACCTGCTTCCAGACCACTCCCCTCTCCCGCTGGGAGAGGGGTTGGGGGTGAGGGAGCGCGCGAGCGCGCGCTTACACCGTATTCGTAATCACCGCAAACGGGCAGAGCTGCGCGCAGACCGCGCAGCCTTCGCAGAGCAGCGCGTTGATCTCCGGTCGGGAGCGCGGCTGTTCCCCCTCGCCCACCGGCGTCTTCGTGATCGCCGGGCAGCCGATGCGCAGGCAGCGCCCGCAGAGCTTGCACAGCTCCTCGTTCACCTGCTGCGCGGGGTAGTCCTCGTGCGGGATGAGCATACACGGGCGGCGGGCGATGATGACGGAGACGCCCTCGAACGCCAGCGCCTGCTTGATGCGCGCTTCCATCGCGTCCAGCGCGTACGGATCAATCACGTCTACGTCGGGGACGCCCAGCACCCGGCACAGCGCCTCCAGGTCCACCCGCGGCGCCTCTGCGCCGGTGAGCGTTTTGCCGGTGCCGGCGTGTTCCTGCCGGCCGGTCATGGCCGTGGTGCCGTTGTCCAGGATGAGGATGGTGCCACGCGAGCCGTTATACACCATGTCCAGCAGCGGGGTGATGCCGGAGTGGAGGAAGGTGGAATCGCCGATGACGCCCACCACTGTGGCCGGGTTGATGCCCGCTCTCTCCAGCCCGTGCGCCACGCCGATGGATGCCCCCATGCAGACGCAGGTATCCATCGCCGAGAGCGGCGGCGCCACCCCCAGCGTATAGCAGCCGATGTCCCCCGCCACGGTGACGCCGAGCTTCTTCAGCGTCCAGAAGACGCCGCGGTGCGGGCAGCCCGGGCACATCGCCGGCGGGCGGGTCGGCAGCTCCAGCGTCGGCAGCTCCGCCGCCGGCAGCCCCAGCCCCGTCGCCACCACCGCCGGGGTGAACTCGCCGAGGGGCGGGAAGCGCTCCTTGCCGATGACGGCGATGCCCGCCGCCGCGAGCTGCTCCTCGATGATCGGGTCCAGCTCCTCCACCACGTAGAGCGTCTCCACCCGCGCGGCGAAGGCGCGGATGGCCTCCAGCGGCAGCGGATACACCAGGCCCAGCTTCAGCACGCTCGCGGTTGGGGCGACTTCGCGCACGTACTGGTAATTGATGCCGCTGGTGATGATGCCGACCGCCGTGTCGCGCAGCTCCGCGCGGGTCAGCGGGGCGGCGTTCGCCCACTCCCGCACCCGCCGTTGCCGCTCCTCAACCAGGCGGTGGCGCACGCGGGCGAAGGCGGGCACCATCACGTATTTCGCCGGGTTCATCGGCGGCTGCGGCGCGGGGAGCGCGGTCTCGCGCTGGCCCGGCGTCACCGTGCTCTTGCCGTGCGAGAGGCGCGTGGTGGTGCGCAGCAGCACCGGGGTATCAAACTGCTCGGAAAGCTGGAAGGCGAGGCGGGTGAATTCGTACGCTTCCTGCGAATCGGACGGCTCCAGCATCGGCACTTTCGCCGCGCGCGCGTAGTGGCGGCTATCCTGCTCGTTTTGCGAACTGTGCATGCCGGGGTCGTCCGCCACCAGCACGGCCAGCCCGCCGGCCACGCCGGTGTAGGAGGCGGTGAAGAGCGGATCGGCGGCGACGTTCAGCCCCACGTGCTTCATCGTCACCAGCGCCCGGCGGCCGCCGAAGGCCACCCCCACGCCCACTTCCAGCGCCACCTTCTCGTTCGGCGCCCACTGCGCGACGCCCCCCTCCAGCCGCGCCAGATTCTCCAGCGTCTCCGTGCTCGGCGTCCCGGGGTACCCCACCCCCAACGCCACCCCCGCATCCCGCGCCGCCAACGCGATGGCCGCATTCCCGGTTAAGATGAGTTCCACGTCTGCTACTCCCCGCGCCACATTATACGGAGAACCGTTTGCCGGGGCAACAGCACCCCCCAAATGCGCGGAGGCGGCCCCCGCATTGGTAAAGGTACATCTGCAAAGAAGAGGCTGTTGCCCCGCCCCCGGTTTTTCTTGGCCACAGAATTGAGGTAAACTGTGTTCATGGGAAGCAAGCGGCATGATGGTGGGGGGCCGGTCTCGGCCCAGGCGCCCGTCGAGAGCCTCTGGGCCGAACGACGCAGGTGCTCACCATCGAGGCTGGCTCCGTGTGGGTGTTCAGCGCCGTGGAGCACTGGAACGGCGAGTGTGTGGGGATGTACGTCTGCAAACGCGGCACGCGCGTCAACGCGGTGCAGCCGGTGCTGGAGGGCGTGCAGGCGATCGATGGGAGCGTCGCGCGCGGCGTGGCGCAGGGGCTGGCCGTGCGCCTGGATCACGGCGCGGCCAATTGCTCGGGGCACTTTCAAGGAGAACTCACCCGTCTGGGCATCACGCCCAGCTTCAGCTTCGTGGAGGAGCCGCAGACCAATGGGGTCGTCGAACGGTTCAATCGGACACTGAAGGAACAAGCTATTTACGGGCGGGCCTTTCGCACCCTTGACGAAGTGCGGGAGGCGGTGCTATCGTTTCGACAGACATACAACCGCTCGTGGCGGTTGGAAAAGCTGGGCTTCATGACGCCGCGGGAAGCCCGGCAACGCTATGAAAACGAGCGCTTACGACAGGCAGCGGCATAAGCTAAACCCGTGTCCAAACAACCGGGCGCGGTACAGGAAGTGCTTCTCAATGCACATCGAAATCCGAAAATTGATACCCGACCTTGCGGAAGATTATGTACACTTTTTTGATGTAACACCTCACGACGTCAACATAGATGAACGTAAATGCTATTGTGTGACCTGGCGTAGCGACGATTCCTATGTCAGCGGGGGCCATTGGTTTCCATCACGGGAGGAAAGAAGGGATCATGCCATCCAATTTGTCAGGGCCGGCAGCCTACAGGGCTATCTTGCCTATCGCGGCGATGAGATCGTGGGATGGTGCAACGCCAACGCGGATTGCCAGGGCTGTGTCAATTATCTGCGTTCGTATTGGCCGATAGAGGAGTACCGTGCGGGCATCAAGGTGAAATCCATATTTTGCTTTGTGATAACGCCGGAGATGCGAAGAATGGGCGTGGCCACGCAATTACTGGAGCGCGTTTGCCAGGACGCCGCCGCTGACGGTTTTGACTTTGTCGAGGCCTATGTCGACAAGAATATCATTGATGTAGCCCATGATTTCAGAGGGCCTCTGGCGATGTATGAAAAATGCGGGTTTAGCAAACACGCGGAACGAGAAGGCAAAGTAGTTGTGCGAAAGGCATTGAAATAGTAACCAGAGATACTACACAATTAGGAAAGCATCGTATACGCATTTTCCACACCCAATTAAAGGTAGGTGAACCGATATAAAAGCCGTAATTTACGCCCGATATTCGAGCGATTCACAACGCAAGGAAAGTATTGAAGGGCAGCTCAGTAAGTGCAAGGAATAGGCTGAAAAACAAGATATAACGGTGTTGAACAGCTACATGGGATAATCGGGGACAGCCTCCGGTGTCCCCGATTTTTTCACTCCCGCATATCACGGCAACACAAATATGGAATTGGCGAACATGGGTATTTATTCCATACTGCCGCTCGTACCGTGACCATCGCAGAGCGCCCGCCCGCCGCAATACGCCCGCATCGGTGGTCTTCCCCCTACTTTTTGCCGAAACCACTCTTTTGGGTATTTTCTCGCGTCTTTGCGCCGTGGCGCCGTGGCGTGAGACCATTCGGCAACACGACGCCCCCGCCCGGCTCCGGCGAGTCGCCCGCCTCTCGTCGGCCGCTGTGCTGGCTCCCGACACATACAGCGCACGGCAAGGCGTGAGGCGTCGCGATGTCGTACTGGCGCGACACACGCGCAACTTTGCGCGGCGACGCCGACAATCGCCATTGCGCGATGCGTCTAGTTTTGCTATACTGGCGAGCGGAAACCCCGTCCGCTATCGGCAGACGGCGGGGGGCTCCGCGGGGCGGCATGACGGCGATGGATTTCTCGACACGCGAGGGGCGGAAGGAACAGGGCACGCTGATTCAGCGCGCGGCGGAAGACGCCGGGCTGTCGCTGGAAGGGCTGGCGCGGCAGATCGGCTGCTCGCGCGCGCTCATCTACCAGTACGTCTCCGGCGCCACCCTCGCGCAGCCGGACCGCATCCAGCAGATCGCCGCGCTGACCGGCAAGCCGCTCATCTACTTCTACGGCGGCGACGCCGTGCCGGATAACCTGGGCGAACGGCTGCACGGGCTGCGGCACTTGCTGACGGCCCAGCTCACCCCGCCGGATCTGCCGGGGGCGCTGTCCTCCTGCGAGCAGATTCTCGCGCTCGCGCGCCAGGCGGGTGACGCGCGGTTGGAAGTGTCCACGCGGTTGCGGCTGGCCACGGTGCTCTTGCAGCAGGGCGAGCCGGCGCGCGCGCTGGCGGCCCTCGACATCGCCATTCCCGTCCTGTGCCAGCATGGACTGGACGCGTGCCTGCCCGCCGCCGAGCAAAACCGCGGCCACGCGCTGCTGGCGTTAGGCCGCGTAGAGGAGGCCGAACTCTGTTTCCAGCGCGTGGTCGAGACCGGGGAGTGGGTCGCGCGCTGGCAGGGCTACGTCTCCCTGGCGGCGGTGGCCGAGCACCGGGGGCAGTATGCCCGCGCGCTGGCGTGGCTGGACCAGGCGCTGGCGCTGGAAGCCGCCGCGCCCGATCCCCGCGCGGCGCTGCTACCGCGGCTCTATGTCGCCGGCAACGTCGCGAACGTTCAGCTGGCCTGCGGGGATTTCGCCCGCGCCGCCCGCGCGGCCGAGCAGGCCGGCGAGCTGGCGGTGCAGGCCGCCAACCGCGATCAATACGCCGAGTCGCTGCTCACGCTGGGGGTGTGTCGGCGGGAATCCGGTACGCTGGGCGCCGCCCGCGCCACGCTGGAAGGCGCCGCGCGCTGGGCGCGGTTGGCGGACGACCGCGGCCGCGAAGCGATGGCCTGGGCGGAGCTGGCCGCCACGCTGGTGGAGATGGGCCGCTACGACGCGGCGCGCGCGCTGGCCAAAGACGCCCTGCGGCAGGGCATCGCCACCGGCACGCGCCGCGCCGAGCTGACCGCGCACCTGGCGCTCACCGCCGCGTATGACCGCGCCGGCCTGCCGCAGGACGCCCGCTATCACGCCGCGCAGGCGTGGGAGATCAGCACCCTGCTGGGACAGCCGTATGCGCAGGCCGTCGCCTTAATCGCCCTCGGCGACGCCGCGCTGGCGCGCGCGGAGTGGGAGGAGGCGCGCACCGCCTATGCCCCCGCCTTCGACCTGGCGGAATCGCTGGGCGCCCGCCTGCCCGCGCTGCGCGCCGCGCTGGGATTGGCGGCGCTGGATGACGCGGGCGTGACCATCGCCGATCTCCTCACCCGCGCCCGCGACCTCGGCGCCCCGCGCTGGCTGTGGGCGACGCTGCTGCGCGCCGGCCAGCGCGCGGAAGCGGATGACCTGGATGCCGCCGAGGGCTGCTACGCCGACGCCATTGCCGTCATTCGCACGCTGCGCGCGAGCCTGGCGGATGAGGTGGGCGGCGATACCTATCTGGAATACCAGCTGGCCTGGGAACCCTACCTGCGGCTGGCGCGCGTGTGCCGGCTGCGCGGCGACTCCGCGCGCGCGCAGGCGGTCATCGCCGGCGCGGCGTGGCCGCCCCTGGACGCGTTGGAGGCCCAGGCATTATGAGAAACTGTCCGAGCAGTCTCGGCGCGTGCCTACTGGTGGCTTCCGGCCTGGCTCCGCGTTGGCCGTCCTCACCCTATCTCTCTCTCGATAGCGCCTCGAACGTCCGCCGTGATCCAGGCCGGCATCCCCTCAGCAGCCCCACACCGAGACGGCTCGGACAGTTTCTGAGACTCGCGCTGCTGCTCATGCTGGCGCTCATCGCGGGGTGGCTGACGGGCTGCGCCGGCGGCAACGGCCTCACCGGCGGCAGCGTGCCCATCGGCACCATTGACGGCTGGGTCTATCGCGCCGTGCCGCTGGAGGGCTTCACGCGCCGGGCGGCGGAGCTGCAGGCGGTGAGCGGCATCACCGTGGAGCTGGCGCCCGAAAGCGGCCCGGTGCTGCGCGCGACGACCGACGCCGACGGCTACTTCATCTTCCGCACCGTGCCGCAAGGGCCGGTGCGCATCCGCGCCGGGCAGCCGGCCGCCCTCTATGCCGAAGTGCAGGCGGAGGTGGAGCGCCACGGTGACCGCGTGGGGGTGGCGCTGATGCTGGCGCCGGAGATGGCGGACGCCGTGGCCAGCCTGCTCATCACGCCGGCGGCGGTGGGGCACGCGCATCCCGGCGACGAAATTGTCTTCACCGCGCAGGGGATCACCCCTGCCGGACAACTCGTTCCCGTGCCGGCCAGCTGGGTGCTGAAGGGCGGGATGGGCTCCCTCGCGCCGCGGCTGCCCGCCGGCAGCGTGACGCCGGGCGGCCTGTTCCGCGCCGCGGCGCCGGGCACGGGCCGCGTCATCGCGCAATACGCGGGACTGGTGGCGATGGCGCCCATCACCGTGCTGCCGGCGGGGGTGACCCCGTGATGGGCGGCGCCGGCGCCGGCCGGCTGGTGGCCACGCTGCACGAGATCTTCTCCGGCATCCAGGGCGAGGGCGTGCTGGTGGGCGTGCGCCAGCTCTTCGTGCGCTTTCACGGCTGCCAACTGGCCTGCGCCTACTGCGATACCCCGGCCAGCCGCCGCGCCTTCCCCGCCGTCTGTCTGGTAGAAAACGCGCCCGGCGCCCGCGAGTTCACCGCGCTGTCCAACCCCCTCGACGTGGCGGATGTGCTCGACCTCATCCGCGCGTTGTCCGGCGGGTATCCACACCACTCGGTCGCCGTCACCGGCGGCGAGCCGCTGCTGCACGGCGACGCGCTGAACGCGCTGCTGCCCGCGCTGCACCGCGAGGGCATCGCCACCTATCTGGAGACGAACGGCGCCCTGGCGGACGCGCTGCGGCGGCTGGATGAGCCGCCGACCCACCTGGCGATGGATATCAAGCTGCCCGGCGCGACCGGCGGGCCGGCGCTGTGGGATGACCACGCCGCCTTCCTGGACGCCGCGCTGGAGCGCATGGACCTGCGCCCCCCCGGCGCGCTGCAGGTGAAGCTGGTCTTCGCCGCCGGCTGCCTGGGAGAGATCGCCCGCGCCGCCGCGCTCATCGCCGACCGCCGCCGCGACCTCCCCACCGTGCTGCAGCCCGTCACCCCGCGCCCCGGCGGTCCGCCCGCCCCGCCGCCGGGGGAAACGCTGGAGGCCCAGCGCCTCGCCGCCGCCGCGCTCTGCGACGTGCGGGTGATCCCGCAGACGCACGTGATGCTGGGACAGCGGTAACCGCTATTCCCCGTAGACCGTCACCACCACCGTCCGATGACGCGGCTTGATGTCGCACTCCAGGAAGAAGACTTGCTGCCAGGTGCCGAGGATGGGCTTGCCGCCGGCGACGGGCAGCGTCAGCGACTGCCCCTGCAGGGTGGCCTGCAGGTGGGCGTGGCCGTTGCCGTCATGCCAGGCCTCTTCGTGGGCGTAGTCGCGCCCGGGCGGCAGCAGGCGGTCGAGGGCGGCGGGCAGGTCCATCGCCAGGCCGGGCTCGAACTCGATGCAGCCGATGGCGGCGGTGCTGCCCACCGCGAAGACGTTCACGAGGCCCACCGTCACGCCGGCCGCGCGCACGATCTCGCTGATGCGGTGGGTCAGATCGTGCAGCTCGCCGTGGCGCGCGGTGTTCAGGTGCAGCTCCTGTTGATGAACCAATGGTCACTCCTTCTACCCGATGCGTTTCCCGGCGCGCCCCGCTGTCCCGGCCCGGCTGTCGGCATCCCGGCCACCTGTCCCCGCGCCGCCCGGCGCTGCTCGCTGGCGCGGGGCAGCGCGCCGTCCCGTCCGCGGTCGTCCGCGCCCATCACATGGCGCTGACGCATCATATCGCAGATTTCCCTTCCCGTCCGGCCTTTCCTGCCCGGCCCGCGCGCGTAAACGCTGATAAAACACAGGCCGACCAGCGCCGGATGGGAGAACCCCCCATTTGTACGGACATCCCTGACAAAACCGCCCCCGCCGGGCGGCGGGGGCGTCGCGGTGATGCGGTGAGCGCGGCGTTTTACTTCGTGTAATAGAAGAACTTGATGTTCTGGAACGTCATGCGGCCGCTATGACTGTTGACGACGCCGCACCAGATGCCGGAGATCGCTGACGTGACTTGTCCGCCGGTCACCGTGCCGTCGCAAGACGCGCCGGTGATCTTCAAGGACGACGTCCCATTGGCGGTGAGATCACAGGTGAGCGCCACCGCGCCCCCCGCGCCATTGACACAGAGGGGGGAGACCGCGGTGTAGGTCGCTTGCGTATTGAGGCCGAGGTATGATGTGTAGCTCGATGGCGAGCTGGTCCCCGAGCCGTTCACCCCGTATTCGATCGCACGCGATGTCGGTACGGCGGTGCTGTAGCTGGGATCGTTACTGAGGATGATCGCCGTACACATATTCGCCGCGCTCGCCCCGCGATTCGGATTGTTGTCGCCCACGCGGCCGGCGGGGAAATCCGCGGTGAATGTTATCACGCCGGTGGTGGCCGGCTGCTTGCCGGGCGTCGCGGGATCGAAGTCCAGGACGAATCCGGTGCCGCTGCGCGTATTTCCGTATAAATAGATGGTGTTATCGCTCTTGATGACCGCGCCGGGATTGGCCGCCGTATCGGCGGACCAGCGGCCATCGTCTCTGCCCGCCCACAGTTGCTTCGCCAGATCAATATAGCGGATGAATGCCGTGCTCCCCCAGTCAGCGGGAGAAATCGCCGCCACGTGGCCGTCACAGAAACTGGCCAGGCATTTGTCCAGATGCCGTCGCTGATCCGCGTCGGCGAAGCTGGTCAGCAGGTTGCTGCTGGCCGCGCAATCCGCGGTCAGCACGGTGACGACCGGGTCGGAGACGCCGCCGATCGCGAGCCCGCTGAGCCCGTCGTTGTAGCCGTAGTTATTGCCCTGCGCCGTGAATTTCGTGGTACTGGGGCAGAGCTTGGTCTTCGTCGGCACATCCAGCGCGGCCCAGAGTCTGCTCCCATCGGGGTAGTAGCCGTCGTGATCCTGGGCGTACAGTTGGATGGATACCGCGAGCTGCCGCTGGTTGTTGAGGCACGACGTCGCCCGCGCTTTCTCGCGCGCCTTGGCAAACACCGGGAAGAGGATGGCCGCCAGGATGGCGATGATCGCGATCACCACCAGTAATTCAATCAGGGTGAAGCCGCGCGTGCGGCATACCGTCCGTGTCTCCCGCGATATCATAATCTCTCCCTTCATCAGTGAGCGCGGATGCCGAGAAGCCGACTGCCCGTTTCGGGCGTGTTCACACTACCGCTCAACGCCCAGCTTTTGGCGTATTTTCCGCCATACAGCGTTGTCAAAATTTGCTGTGGTCCCGGCCACAGCGGCATTTTTCCGCCTTGTCTGGCGAAAAATCCCCACAAAAGCTGGGCATCGCCGATAGTGTGAGCACGCCCTAAAAGACATAGCGGCCGAGTGTGATATTGGTGAACTTCATCTTGCTGCTGTGGATCTTCCCCATCCCGCACCAGATGCCGGTGACCGGGCCGGTGACGGCGTTGCCGGTCCACGAAAAGCGCTGTCCCGCGCCGAAGTCGCAGATCAGGGACGATTTTCCCGTGCCGATCGCGAGCGACAGCGTCAGGGTGAACGTGGTGGCGATGGGCATCATCTTGCTGCCATCGCTGTTTTGCGAAGCCGGCGAGGTGCTGCCGCCCTCGAAGGTGGGTGACCAGGTGCCATAATCAATGAATCCCTGCCATTTATTCGGGATGGCGCCATTGAGGGAGCCGCAGTTCGTGAAACCGCCCGAATAGGGGGGGAACGCGATCTCATACGCGGACAGGTCGGTGACCGAGGGGAAGACGACCATGATGGAGGGCTGATTGCCATGCATGGAGTTCTGACCGCCCGGCACGGTCGCCCTGAAGACCAGTTGGCCGGCGGTGAGGGGTTGCAGACCATCCGCTATGGGGTCGAAGTCGAGCAGCAGGCCGCGCCCGTAGGGCGTGGCGCTGGTGACGGTATTGATCTGGATGGATTTCGCGCCCGCGTCAATGACGACGCCGCCCGTTCGCGCGTCGGCGGTCCATGCTTCCTGGCCGTCGAAGAGCTGCGACGAAATATCTGATTGAAAGAGGGTGGCATCCATGCCCAACGCGGAGATCTGCCCCACGTGCCCATCGGCGTAGCTCACCACCGCGTATCTGCCGTGGCGCTTCTCGACATCGGCGCCGGTGTTGAGCAGCATGTTCTCGTCACCGCCATCCGCCGTCACCACCTGGGTCATGGGATCGGGGAGCGCGCCCACGGTGACCCCGGACAAGTATTTCGCATACCCGTAACCGCGTCCGGCGAGTTGCTTCGCCGCCGTCGGGCAGGTGAGCAGCCCTTTTTCCAGATTCAGTTCCGACCAGAGGTTGCCGCCGCCCGGCGCTTGCGCGATGCGCACCGGGGTCAGATTGCCGGCCAGCGCGCGCCCGGCGACGGCGGCGGTGGGCAGCGTTTCGCCATGATCCTGCGCCCACATCAGGATGGCGATGTTGATCTGCCGCTGATTGCTCAGGCAGGTATTTTGATTCGCCTTTTCCCGCGCTTTGGCGAACACCGGAAACAGGATGGCCGCGAGCATCGCGATGATCGCGATGACGACCAGGAGTTCAATGAGGGTAAAGCCCCGGTCAGATGCACGAGCAGGCATATGATCTCTCCTCCCGATGATCGTTCTCCCTTACCAGACGCGGACTGTGATATTGCGCGCCTGGGCATAGGTATTATGGTTGTCACCGCAGTACACCGCCATGAAGCCGTTGTCCTGAATGGAGCTGCTCAACGCGGCGCTGCCGGCGGCGGACGCCACTTTCGAGGTGCCGTTGTAGACGTCAACGAAGACATCTTTGGCGCCGACCACGCTGACGACATAGCGATACCAGGTGCCACCGGCCAGGCTGGGCCCGGTGGTGCCGGCGGCGACGGTACTCCCGATGAAGACATTGACCCCCAGCCCGCCGAAGTGCGCCTCGCTGCCCACGGTATGGCCGACGACGATCGAATCGGTGGCGGGAATGGCATCGGAGTAGCCGGTGGTGCTGTGACAGGTCGCCGTCTCCGGCGCAAAGAGGGTGAACCAGTCATTGGAGAGCGTGCCGGCGCCCATCATCTCAAATTCCACCTGGACGGCGGTGGGGAACGCATGCGTGGCATCCTTGTAGCTGCCCACCGGCATCGGGATCATCGCGCCGTTCCGGCAACAGATCACATTGCCGGTGCCGCCATGCACGGCCTGCATATGACCGGTATATTGCGGTCGCTCGTCGTAATACCCATAATAGGTATTATAGGGGCCGGCCAGCGCCGCGTCGTCCGAGATCTTCTTCCCGGGCACGCAGACGAAGGTCATCCCGCGCCTGGCCAGCGCGCCGATCTTCGTCGTGGAGCCGGTGAGCGGGTCGTAGACGACATGACCATCCAGACAGGCGACGACGGCCCCGCCGTTGTGGCGCGGGTCAATATCACCGCCGCCGCGCAGGGAAAAGTTGCGGGCCGGATTCGACATGTTCAGGTCGGTCAGCAGCAGGGCGGACGCCGGATCTTCCACATCACCGAGGGCCTGTCCGAAGAGGAAACTGTTCATGCAGTACTCCGGTCGGGCGCCGGTGCCCGCGCCGTCTTTCGACGGGCAGTCGTAGATGCTCGGCTCGTTGTAGTCCTTCAGCAGCGAGGACCAGGCGGTAGTGCCGGTGTCCGGCATGAACGTTTCCGCGTTGTCCTGCACGTACATCGTCATGGCGATGGCGATCTGCCGCTGGTTGTTGATGCAGGAATTCTGCCGGGCTTTTTCCCGCGCTTTGGCGAACACCGGGAAGAGGATGGCGGCCAGAATAGCAATAATGGCGATCACGACCAAGAGTTCGATGAGGGTGAAGCCCGCGCGACGGGTGCCCCTGCTCCGTATGTGAGACATCTCCCACGCTCCTTTCACAATGGAGTCGGATGGCCAACGCGACAGATTCCGAAAATACAATGTTTCCGGAAACCAGCGGGCGATAATCGTGCTGCCGGGCGCTTCTCCGGGCCTGAATGGGGCACTCTATGCCCCAGAGGGCTGTTGTTCTGGGGCGGTCCTGGGGGCATTGGGGGGCAACGGCTCACAATACTTGACAAAAAAGGTCCCTGCTGTGTATACTGACTTCCGAGAACATTGTATTCCCGGAAGCTCTAGCGCGACCGCCGTGGGAGATCGGCAAGAACCGGGGATGCCGGCCTGGATCACGGCGGACGCCCGCGGCGCTATCGAGCGAGAGATCGAGTGAGGGCGGCCAGCGCCGTCAGGATGGCCAGTCCCGATGGCGTCGCACAAGAATGCACCCAGCGGGACGCCGCGCCAGGCGGGAAGCCCCCGGCAGGCGCGCGCCGAGACGTTTCGTACTGTTTCTTATGGCACGCGCCGCGCCTGCAAGCGGCGGAAGGCCACCTCGGCGCCGGCATACCAATAGTGGCCGCCCACGCCGATATACGGGCCAGCATCCCCGATACAGGGCACGTCCTGTGCCACCACCATGCCGTTGATGCTGATCGTCAGCAGCCCGCGCCGGGCCTGCATGAGCAGGGTATTGACATCCGTCACCGGCGCGACGAGCTCCACGGCGCCGGTGTCGGCGAAGCCGCGGCGCAGCAGCGCGCGCCGCTCGCGGGCAAACAGCGTCACCGAGCGAAACTCCCCGCCGTCGCGCCGCGCCCCCACCACCACGGCGGCGTTGAACTGCGTATACGGGCTGCGCAGGAAGACGATCTCGCCGCGGATCTCCACCTGTTCGCCGAATGCACGGTCGCAGATGAGGAGCAGGCCGTCGCGGCTCGAGGCCCCCTTCAGCGTGCCGTCCGCGCTCACCGACCAGGTGCCCGCCACCCGCCGCCAGCCGGTGAAGGTCGCGTCCGGCGTGATGTCTATCCACTCGCCGGCGGCGAATTTCGCCTGGGCGCGCAAGGCCCTGATGCGCTGCTCGACATAGCGTTTGGCCAGGCTGTCGGTCAGCCCGGCATACGCCGCTTCATACGCGCGCAGTGCCTCCGCCTGGCTGCGCGCTTCCAACTCCCGCGCCAGCGCGATTTTCTTCGCGGCGGGGCTGGTGAACGCGGAGATTTCCACGCGTACCTGCTCGTAGCGCGCGCCGAAGTAGCGGGTGAAGACGGCCGCCTGCGCTGTATTGCCCAGCGCGTCGAGCAGCCGGCGCGCTTCGGGATAATTGCCGCCGTACCAGGCGGCGGCGGCGCAGAGCGTGCGATACCAGGCGGCATCACCGGGACGGTGCTGCGCGTACCCCGTGCAGAGCGCCTTCACCGCCAGGTAGGCATCCACCTTGCGCCAATAGGCGCGCGTGCCGGTGACGGTCTCGATATCACGCAGCGCCTGGATGAACTCCAGCGGCACGTCGGTATCAAAACGCCGGGTCCGCACGCACTCCAGCCCGAACGCGTAGAGCGCCTCGGCGCTGCCGCCCCACCGCGGCTGCAGCGCCTTGCGGTAGGCGGCGTAGGCGGGCAGGTAATCGAACTGCGCGCTCACCGCACGGTCGAACCAGCGGCGCGGCGTCTCCAGATGGCCGGCGACGCCGGCCATCGCCAGCGGGATCATCGCCGCGGCGGCTTCCGGATACGCGGGGTGGAGTTGCCACGCCGCGGTAAAGCAGGTTCGCGCGACGGCCATCCGCGCGGCGAAAACCTGCTGCGCCTCGGGAGCAGGCTCCCGGGCCTCGCCCCGCGCCGCCCAGGCCCGCGCCGCGGCATCACGGCCCGTGAGCATGTGCACCACATACGGATCCGCCTGGGGCAGCGCGGACAGCGCGGCGGTGAGCTGGGCGAACCGCTCGCTGTAGAACGGCGTCCAGCTCTTCTCCAGCTCGGCCAGCGCCAGCCGGCTTTCATCCGGTCGGTAACTGCCATCGGCCAGCGCCTCCGCCGTCCACCGGATGGCCAGCTCCTGCCAGCGCGCGCGCTCCTCCGGCCCCCCGCCGCCAGTGACGTCGCAGACTTCCAGCAGGCGGCGGGGGGCGAGGCGGGCGCGGCTGCGCGGGGCGGCGCCCGCGGCGAACGCCGTCACCGCCCGGCGGAGCACCGCTTCCGCGTCGTCATAGCGCTCCACCTGGTGCAGCGCGGTGCCGTATACGTACAGCACCTGCGGGTCGTCACACCCCATCTCCGCCAGGATCGCCCCGCGCGGCACCAATGCGGCGAAGGTGGGGGCGCCGGGGAGACGGTTGATGGCGCGCACGTAGTCGTCCAGGTAGCGCTCCGCGTCCTCATCCCAGGCGGGATTGCGCGGGCCACCGGCGCGGAAGGCCTCGACAATGACCCGCTGATGATAGCGGACGAGCTGCGCGGCCAGCGTCCTGCCCGTCAGCGCCGCCGCGCCGGCGGGGATGGGGCGCGGCGGGGCGGCGATGCTCATCGTCCACGCGAGCATCAGCAGCAGGAGCAACATCATCACCGTGCCATACCCGATTCGCCGCATCAGTATCGGATCCACCGCGCGCCCTCCCGGCCACGACGTGGGGGACCAGCCCGGTCCCTCGCACTCCCGTGATACCCGGCGCGCGGCGCCTCTCGTTCCGCTTCAGCGTGCTGATTCCCCGTCACGGCGCGCAATCCCTGCCGCCAACACGACACAGGCGCGAAATCGAAATAGGGGAAATAGGGGACACCGGGGGCTGTCCCCTATTTCCTGTCCCTGTTTGGTTAGCTGTACCGGGTTGTCACGTCATCGTGTGCGTATCAGCGTAACCGTCTCCGTCTGTCGCGCGCGCCCGCCGCCTGCCCCGGCTCCCCCCCCCCGGCGTTCCATAGCAGGCGGGCACTATCGCGACAACCGGGCGCCGCCCAGCAGGTCGGTGACGCTGAAGACGCCATGCCGCGCCATCCAGTGCTGGAAGGTACCGCGTGGCTGCGCGGCGTAGGCTTCCAGTATGCGGTCCGCATCCAGGTCGGCGGGTACCAGCCCGGCGGGACAGGGGAGGTGGCGCACCCGGCCAAAAAGACGGCAGATAAGCGGGCGCGCGGGATACACCAGGCAGCGCTCCGTCTCCACGTCGAGGAAGAGGCAGGCGGTATAGGACGCCTCCTCACCCCAGGGATGCCGCTTCTCCTGCGCCAGCACGCGCAGGACCTGCGCCGGCGGCAGTTCGCGCAGGTAGGCGCGGATACGCTGCAGCTCGAATGCCGAGATGACGATGCCGTCGGTGCAGCGCATCGCGCAGCGGGTGCAGCCGTTGCAGCGGGCGTCAGCGCCCGTCATGCCCGCGCCGTTCCGCGCGGCGGACTCGCGCCACCCGCGTCCGCCGGCGTGCCGCCGCCTCGCCGCGGCGGCGCCGGTCATCATCCGTCTCCAGCTCGAGCGGCGGCACCGGTATCGGCGTGCCGTCGGCATCCAGCGCCACCATCGTCACATAGGCCGACCCGACGTGCTCCACCGCGCCGGTGCGCATGCGCTCGGTCTCGATGCGCACCCCCACTTCCATCGAAGTGCGGCCGACGTAGTTCACCGCGGCGCGCACGGTGATGACATCGCCGACGTAAATGCGCCGGAGGAAGGTGATCTGTTCCACGCAGACGGTCACCACCGTTTGCCGGGCGTGGCGGATGGCGGCGGCGTACGCGGCCTGATCCACCAGCCCCATCACCGTGCCGCCGTAGACGAAGCCGTAGTGGTTGCTGTCGCGCGGCAGCGCCACCACCGAGATGACGGTGCGGGACGCGGAGACCGGTTTCGGCGACAATGATGGTGCAGATACGCGCATCCGTTGACCTCCCGGAACACGATACACCACTTTTCGCGGCCTGACAACGCGGGACACCGCGGAAGCATTACCGGGAGCCGGGGAGGGGTATACTCCTCCCGGAGCCGTCGAAGAAACCCCCGGCGGCCTCCGGTGTCCAAACAGGGGAGATCGCCGGAGGATCTCCACGCAGGAGGGAGTATGTCTCGTGTCCGCGCCTTGAGCGTTCTGATCGGTCTGATGCTGCTGGCGGCGCCGGCGACGTGGGCGGGCGATGCCGAGGAGCAGCGGCAGACCGCCATGCGATTCCTGCAGGCGTACGTGCGGCAGGATATTGCCACCGTGCGCAACTATGTCCCGACATCGCTGGAAGCGATGTTCGGCGCGTACCCGTTCACCGGCGCCTACACGTTCACCACGCCCAAGGTGGACGACGGGCAGGCCCTGGTCGAATTCACCGGGAACGTGGCGGACCGCAACCTGCCGCCGAAGGGTGGCGTGCTGATGCGCCGGGACGGCAATGACTGGAAGGTGCGCCAGGTCCTCTTCTACGACAAAGTGCCCCGCCTGCTCAACCTGCCGTCGCGGAGCATCACCAATGCCGACCGAGCGCAAGAGTCGGTGGTGAAAGCCGTGGCCCAGCGCTTCCTGGAGGCCTGGCGCCGCAAGGACGTGGCGCGCATGGACGAGCTGACCTACAAATGGCAGCTGGTGAATAAAGACCCGATCAAGGGCCTGTCACTGACGAATATCACCCTGTCCAACTCCACCACCACCGGCGGGGAGCCGCTGGTGAAATACAGCGCGAAGATCACCTATCGCTTCGGCATCCTCTCCTACTCGATGGACTTCAAAGGCGGCCTGGTGCTGGTGAAGCACAACGGCGACTGGAAGGTGCGCGGCAGCCTGCTGCTGTTCGATTTCTAATCGGCGTGCCGCGCATCACCCGTGAAAGACCACGCCGCAGTATTCGCGCAGGTCGCGGGTATCCAGGTACAGCCAGAGCGGCAGCACGCCGACGAAGCGGAAGATGAGCATGCCGGCGAGATTGGCGGAGGTGTCCGTCTGCTCCATGCTGGCGGAGACAAAAACCATCGCCGCCACCGCCAGCAGGCTGAAGACGAGCAGCCAGCGCGCCAGATACCAGCCCCAGGTTTTCGCCTGCATCAGGCCGTAGATGATCGGCGCGGCGAAGAGACAGAGGGCGGCGTCCGGCAGCAGCCAGAACGAATCTTTCGCATAGAGCGACAGGTCGGCTTCGAGGACGAAGAAGCTGACGGCGATGTAGGCCAGCACCAGCGGGATGCCAATGATGCCGATCATGCAGAAGAAGGTGAGCAGGCCGGGCGCCAGCGGCTTGTCACAGTTCGGGCAGCGCGCGGTCCCGCCTTCCACCAGCGTGATGCAGTGGCGGCAGACGAAGGACGTACTGGCGATATGCGTACTGACAGCATTCTGCGGCGTCACCCAGTCGGCGCAGTAGCATTTGGGACATGCCACTTCGTTGTCGCCGTACCGCCGCCCGCAGGCCACGCATTGCTTCATGAAGGGGCTCCTTCGGACATGACGGGTACCGGAAATGGGAAGCCCTGACCGATTACGTGCGTATACTATAACTTACTCGACGGTATCTGGCAATTGACGGCAGTGCGGCCAGCGCGCGGCCAGCTCCGCCACGCAGCGCGCGAAGGGCGCGCGATCATCGCGGACGGGGAACTCCACGCAAAACGTCCCGGCGAACCCGACCGCCGCCAGCAGATCGAACATGCCGTCCCACGGCACGGTGCCCAGGCGATAGGGGCAATGGTCATCATCCACCCCGCCGTTATCCGCCAGGTGCACGTGGACGAGATACGGCGCGAGCGCGCGCAGCAGTCCCTCCCAGTTGCGCGTCATGTGCCCATGGCCGGTGTCGAAGCACGCGCGCAGCGCCGGGCTGTCACAATACGGGAGCACCTCCAGGAACTCCCACGGCTCGCTGAACAGTTCATGGCCGTCGTGGTAATCGTACGCGTAATGGTTTTCCAGCATGATGACCACGCCGGCGCGCTCAAAACGGGGCAGCACCCGCGCGCAGGCGTTCCGGGTACGCGCGAGGCCGTCCCGGCGGTCGTCAAAGCTGCCGCCGTGGATGACCAGCCCCTCGATACCCGCGCGTTCGCACACCGCCAGCCACTCCAGCAGCGCCGTCGCCCCCGCGTCTTCGCCCAGGCGCGCCAGGTCTTCCCAGACATGGGCGGCCAGCGTCAGCCCGTACCGATCTTTCAACGCCGGCAGCCGCGCCACGTCCTCCCGCGTGCAGTGGGAGTGCGCGAAGCTCTCGTGCAGCGACAGCTCGATGCCGTCCAGCCCCAACGCTTCCCGCGCCAGCCGGCAGCAGTCGTCAATCGTCTCCCAGGGGTAATGCAGCGCGCTGATGATGATCGGCATGGAAGGATCATACCGCGCGGCGGTCGGGAGGGCAAGGCACCCGGTCACGCGCTGCCGGTCAGTCAGGGGGATCATCAGGCCGAGCACGATCACGGTGTCTTCCGGCAAAATGGATGCAGCCAGATACCGTACCGCGACTCGCCAACATCGCATGATGCGTCGGCAAGGCACAACCTGGGCGATTGTCGCGGTGCATACTGGCGGAGAGGGAGGGATTCGAACCCCCGGAGGACTGGTTTAGGGCCCTCACACGATTTCGAGTCGTGCGCCATCAACCGGACTCGGCCACCTCTCCGCGCTCGTGAGGCGAGCATGAGTATAGCACACCGCCGCGGCATGGTCAATTGGTGGCGAGGGGCGTCATCGTCGGACACGCGCACATCGTTGCGGCGGGTATGCTTCTGGAGAGGACGCGCGAAGGGAGGATGCGATGCTGCAGCGAATTCCGGCGGAGGCGCGCCATTGCGAGGATCACGGCTGGCTGCGCACGTGCTGGCTGTTCTCTTTTGATACGTACCACGCTCCGGAGAATGTGCAGTTCGGCGCGTTGCGCGTCTTCAATGATGACGTGATCGCGCCGGGGCGGGGATTTCCCGAACACTCGCACCGCGAGATGGAGATCGTCACGCTGCCGCTCTCCGGCGCGCTCACCCACACGGACAGCACCGGCGCCCACGGCACGGTGGGGCCGAATGCGGTGCAGCACATGTCGGCGGGCACCGGCGTGCGGCATGCCGAGATGAATGCCGGCGACATACCGGTGCATCTCTATCAAATCTGGATCTATCCCCGCGAGGCCGGCTTGCCGCCCAGTTATGCCCAGCAACGTTTCGATCCCGCACAGTGGCACAATCGTCTGGCGCCGCTGGCATCCGGCCAGGGCCTCCCCGATGCCGTGCCCATCCATGCCGATGCCACCATCTATCGCGCCGCCTATGATGAAGGCGTCGCGGATATCTTCGCGACGCACACCTTCCGCCGCCTCTTCTTCTACATCACCAGCGGCGTGCTGGCAGTGGAGGATGCCGTGCTTGGCCCCGGCGACCAGGGGCGCATGCACCCGGAGGGCACGCAGGTCCATCTGAACGCCCTGATGGCCTGCGACTTCGTGCTGATTGACGTCGCGCCGGCGTGAGGCTCGTTCTTCATGGCTAAGCACCAAAAACTTCGATTGATCTGCCGACGCCCCACTGCCCGATGAAGTAGGACGCGAGATTGCCGAAGAAGGACGCCAGCACGGCGTGCTGCCAGCGCAGCCGTACAAAACCATCGCCCTGCATCGCCTCACGACCACCCAGCCAGAGGATGATCCCCGCGTCCAATAAAAAGATCACCGCCTCCGCCGGCCAGATGCCGATCATGCCGTGCAGCGGGAAAAATATCAGTGGGTAAATGAGCACGTTTGACAGCGCGAGCGCCAGGAAGACCGCGCCAAAATTCATGCTGGCAAACAGCAGCATGAACGCATTCACCCCGGCTTCTACGAACAGGGCAAAGACGATCACCCCGATGCCCAGGCCGGAATGACCGGCCTGAAATATATCAGGTGCCGCTATCGGGTTTGCCAGGCATATGACACCGGCGAGCAGCAGCACGGGCACGACGATGTGATACAACCGCATGGCACGCTCCCCGCGTTAGCGATACTTCAAGTATCGCCGATACGGCGCGCCCGTAAACGGCCACGGGAGGTGTTTTCGGCAATGCGTGGTCGGGTCTGGCGCCGACAGTGGCGCGGTGGTGGGCCGCCGCCGGCGCCGCCGCAGGCCGGCCAGCATATCTACAGCGCTACGCTGGCGGAAGAGGGCATCTATCCAGGGGATGTGCGGACAGCGGCCGGGCCGATGGCGCGGTGACGCTGCTGCCGCGCGAGGACCTATCGCGGGTGGGGATCAGACGGTGGTGGGGATGCCGCGGGCGGCGAGTTCGTCGGGGGAGAGCTTGCGGCCGACCATCACGTCGGCAATGGTCGCTCCTTTCACAAACGCGCGGCGCTCGGGCGACCAGACTTCCGACCAGACGGTCGTCCCGTCGGTGACGGAGCGGAGTATCGTGCCTTCGGTGAGCACCGGACCAGACCAGACGCGCCGTGTCGGTTCCATAGATCCTACCTCCGGACACGTTCTACTGCAACCGCACGCGGATGTCGAGGCGAACCTGGCGCTGGCGGCGGCCAATCATCCACATTTGCGCACCCTATTGGAGGAACTGACGACGGCAATATCGGGGGTGGTGCGGTGGTGGGTTGACGGCCTCGGGAAATGCATTTAGACTAGTCTCAGACTAGCCTGGGAGGGTCACATGAAAACGGTCGGCGCTTACGAAGCGAAAACGCACCTGCCTCGCTTGCTTGACGAGGTCGAGCAGGGAGAGCATATCATCATCACCCGGCACGGCGTGGCGGTGGCGGAATTGAAGCCCGTGCACACCGCTTCCGCCAGCGAGCGCCAGGAGGCTATCGAACAGCTCAAGGCGTTTCGTTCAACAAAGCCTGCTGACGTCACGGCGATTCGCGAAATGATCGAGGAAGGCCGACGATGAGTGTGCGTTTCGTACTGGATACATCGGTCACGCTGACATGGGCACTGAAAGATGAAAACACTCCCTATGCGGATAGCGTATTGGATGCGCTGCTCACCATGCAAGCGATGGTGCCGGCAATCTGGACGCTTGAAGTCGCCAACGTGCTGCTGGTGTCAGAACGACGTGGGCGCCTGACAATCGCCATGACGGAAAACTTCCTGGGCCTGCTTCGGAAACTACCAATCACTGTCGAGACTACCAGCGCCGGCGCCATATCCGATCATCTCATTGATATCGGCCGGACATACTCGATAACCAGTTATGACGCGGCGTATCTCGAACTGGGGCTCAGAGAGAACCTGCCCATCGCTTCACTCGATGCCCGCATGCAATCAGTCATGGCAATAGTCGGCGTTCCGCTCTTTGATCCCACGCTGCTCAGAGCCTGTTGACGAAGAGGTGTGTGTCAGATCGCGCCGAGATCGTCGTAGCAGGCGCGACACGATTTGTCGGCAGTATCCCGGCCCGATACGGCGCACAATCGTGCCACAGCCTGGCGCGATGAGAGCAAGCGAGGTGGCGAACACCTCTTCGTCAACAGGCTCTAAGAAACTGTCCGAGAAGTCTCGGCGCGTGCCTGCTGGTGGCTTCCGGCTTGGCTCGGCGTTGGCCGTCCTCACCCTATCTCTCTCGATAGCGCCTCGGCCGTCCGCCTTGATCCAAGCCGGCATCCCCTCAGCAGCCCCACACCGAGACTTTTCGGACAATTTCTAAGCCGTTCGTAAGCGCTTCATTCCTCCCATTTGAGCACGCGCTCACGCAGTTTTGCATTCACCGTCACGCCCAGCGCCTCCAGGTGGGCGGTAATCTGCTCGCGGGCGGGGGCGCGCTTCAGGCGGTCGGCGGCGGGGAAGGCGTCGGGGAGCCAGCGGTCGGCCAGGTCCCAGATGTAGCCGTAGGTGCCGCGCTCGCGACCGGTGAGGCCGGTTTTCGTGACGAGGAAGCGGCGCTCCAACTCCCACAGGTGGCCGGTGGCGGCCTTGCGGGCGTCGGGCGGCAGCAGCGTTTTCAACGCGCGGCTGGCGAGGGGGCCGCGTTCCTCGACGAGGCGGTACAGCGCCTGCGCCTCCGCGGGCACCGCCCCCAACAGGAAAAGCTCATCGGCGGCGGCGCCGCTTCCGGCGATGAACGCCGGGAGCCAATCCAGCGCGATGAAGCCCGGCCGCCCGGCGAAAAGGCGCGTGTAATAGAGCCGCTTGGCGATGTGCAGATCGTCCTTCCAGAACCACGCGTGCCACAGCGCCTCCGCCTCGCCCATGGCCACCGCCACGCTGGGGAAATCCGGATAGCGCTCCAGCGCGTTCACCGTGCAGCACCCGACGGCGTTCACGAAGCGGACGACATCCTCCTCGCTGTGAACCGTGTGCTGATGGCGCTCGTGCCAGCCGGGGAGAGCCATGCGCGCGTCCTCTCTGACGTGTATCACGCCCATCATACACTGCGCCGGGCAGCGCGGCAAGCGAACAGGCAGCCCGACCAGCCCGTGTGTGATCTTTCCGCATTTTGCCTACGCGGCCGATAGGACTTGTCCGCACGGCGGCGAATACGAGCATATCAGTCGGTGTTTCCGTATTCCCCGCCGGCTGCAAGGAGGACCGTATGCGTCGTCTACTCGTCGTGTTGCTGGCGCTGGGCGCCATGGCCGGCCTGCTGGCCCAGCCAGCGCCAGCTCCCAATGCGGAGACCACCCTGGCGCTCTCAAAGAGTCTCGTCGCCGTGAAGGTGACGGACGTCGAGAAGCAGATCACCGCCTTCGGCCCGCTGCTCACCATGCTGGACGAGCTCATCGCGCAGGCGCCGGACGTGCCCGGCAAGCCCAAAACGCTGGCCACCGCCGGCCTGCGGGAGATCGTCGGCCACCTGAAAGAAGTGCCCGGCATCAACGCGAAGGGCGATATCTGGTTCGCCTTCATGATGCGGGCGGCGGGCGCCGTGCCGCCGATGATGGAGGAAGAGGCGGAAGAAGACGACGCGGACGATGGCGCGGGCGACGAGGAGGAGATGCCAGAGCCCGCCGCGCCGGCGATGCCCGGCTACATGATCCTGCCGCTGGCCGACCCGCAGCTTTTCAACGGTTTCCTGGCGATGCAGGCGGAGGAAGAAAACCCGATGAAAGGCGTGGTGCTCGGCAACCTCGGCCTGGTCGCCTTGCATGACGCGCCGCTGGACTATACAGCCGTGGCGCTGGACCTGCCGCTGCGCACCCAGCGCGACGTGGCGGTCTCCATCCAGATCTCCGAATTTCAGATGGACGGCCTTGCCGCAGTGCCACCGATGGCGATGATGTTCATGGGGCCGGTCATCGAGGTCTTCGCCGAATCGCAGCAGAACATGGCGCGCACCGAGGCCGGGCTGGCGATGATCGGCGACGATCTGTCCATTGACGGCTTCGTCATTCCGGTGCCGAACAGCCCGCTGGCGAAGAGCGTGCTGACCCCCTCCTCGGCAACCCTGGCGCTGGAGCTGGCCGGCTACCTCCCGGAGGATGTCGTCTACGCCAATGCCAGCGGTTCGATGCTGCAAGGGTCGCCGGGACTGGGCGTGATGCTCATCAAAATGGCCAGCGGCTTCGCGACGCTGTTCCTGCCGCCCGACCGGGCGAAGGCGTTCTCGGCCGCGCTGGATACGGTGATGGCGCAGTGCAGCCAGGGCCGCGCCCTGGGCATCGCGCCGTCGCCGCCGAACGCGGCGCTCTTCGGGCCGTCGCTGGTGGCCGTCTACCGCGTGCCCGACCCGCAGGCGGGCAAAAACGCCATGCGCGCCTTCATCCGCGAGTCGCTGGCGCTGATGAAGATGCTGGATGACGACGACGGCGGGCCGAAGTACGTCTTCACCCCGGATGCGGAGAAGATCGCCGAGCAATCGGTAGACCTGCTGCGCCTCACGCGCCCGACCCCGACGCCCGCGGACGAAGAGCCCGCCGCGAAGCCGATGGTCATCGAGGCGCGCTTTGCCTACGTCGGCCAGCGCATGCTGGTGACGCTGGGCGGCGGCGGCACAGAGCAGATGACGGCGCTCATTGACCGGGTGCAGAACAAGAAAGCCGTCTACACCGCCACCGCGCGCTTCAAGGCGCTGGAGACCGTGGTGCCGCCCACTGCCCGCGCTTTCGAGACTTATGCCCTGCTCGATATGATCAACATGGGCATCAGCTTCATGCCGGAAGGGCAGGCGAAAGCCGACATCATGCAGAAGCTGGCCGCGTATGGCACGCATCAAACGGTCATCAGCACCTACCAGGAGGTCAAAGACGGCGCCCTGCACGGTGAGCTGCGCATCCCCGGCGAGCAGATGAAGTTCCTCTTCACGCTCATCAACGACCTGGCGAAAGGCGCGGCGAATAAACCGGAGCCGGAAGAGGAAGGGGGAGAGGAATAGACCAGCCCGATGGCAATACCACACACGCCCGGCGGCGCGTGCTCAAGCGTCAGCCGGGCGTGTGCGCTTCATGGACAGTGCTGCTACTCCGTCATGTCTACACCAGCGTGTATTCGTGCGGGATAATGCGGTGACAATCATCCCATGCCTCCTCGCCGTCCGGGCGGAGGCACCATCTCCGGGTGAACATCTTGATAGTTTGGTCCCGGCGCTGAAGGGACAGACTACGCATGGCACGGCTAAGCTGAACCCAACACGGGTGCGCAGTGATGCCACTGCTTGCCAAGCTGGCCATGCGCGGTCAGTCCCAGTGATACCGTTTCATGGGAATCGGTGATGAAGCCCTAGCTTCACCCAATACCGAGCACCCCCATTCTCCATTCTCAATTCTCCATTCTCAATTCTCCATTCTCCATTCTCAATTCCTACGGCATCTTCCCCATCTCCTGCAGGCGCTGGCGCGCCACCGGCACCCAGGGCGAGGCGGGATGGTCCTCGATGAGGGCGCGCAGCATCCACTCGGCCTGCACGGGGTCGTTCAGGTGGCGCAGGCGGAGCTGCGCGCCGCGCAGCAGCGCGGTCTGCGCTTCGTCACTGGTGGGATGGTTTTCGATGACTTCCTCATAGGCCATCAGCGCGTCCCGATACCGACCGATGGCCTCCAGCGCGTTGCCCACCCCGATCTGCAGGCGCGGGTCCAGCGCCGTGGGCGGCAGGGCCAGCACCATCTGCATGTAGGCGTCGGCGGCCGCCCGGTTGTCGTGCGCGCGCAGGTAGTTGTTGATCGCCCCGATGTAGCACTGCCGCGCGTCATCCACCCGCCCCTGCGCCGTATGCAGCTTCGCCAGCGCTTCCAGCGCCTGCGGATCATCCGGACGCTCGCGATTCAGCCGCTCCAGGTTCTGCTGCACCGTCGCCCGCGACGCCCGCCCGCTGATCACCCGGTTGGCGTCTTCCACGGCGTAATCATATTGCTCGTCCTTCGTGGATTTGAACAGGCAGGCGGCGGCAACGCCCATGAGGAGCCCCCCAAGGTGCGCCCAATGCGCGACGCCGCTGGATGCGCCGGAGACGATCTGCGCCACGCCATTCCAGACTTCCTGCACGGTAAAATACCCCGCGCTGATCCAGAACGGCATCCAGAACGGCTTCCACACCGGGAGGATGAACATGCCCGGCGGGAACGGGAGGGGAATGAGGATCGCCGGCAGCGTCAGCACGCGCAGGCGGTAGTGGCGGAAGGCCGCCCAGCCCACCACGCCGGAGAGCGCGCCGGACGCGCCCATATTATACACGCCGAGGTCATCGGGCACGAAGAGATGCATCACCAGGCCGGTCAGGAGCATGGCGACGATAAGGCTGGTGAAATAAAACAGCACATACAGCGGCGTGCCGATGGCGTCTTCCAGGATGCAGCCGATGAGCCACAACTCCAGCATGTTGAAAAAGAGATGATAAAAGCTGATATGCGTGAAGGCGTGCATGAAGAAGCCGAGTATCGAGGGATCGCTGAACACCAGCGCATTGTTGGTGAGATACGTCTGCTGAAAAAATTGCCAATCGCCGCCCCCCAGCGCCGTCGCGATGGACTGGATCCAGAAGAACGCGTAGACCAGGACGCAGATGGCGATAATCGTGTAGGTCGCGTAGGGAGGGTGTTTGCGCTTGCGATCCACCCAGAATGAGAGCAACGAAACCGGAATCGGAAACCCCATGACCTGATCCTCCTGATCTGCCCCCTCCGCCGGCGGCAGGGTTGGTGTTTGATGTCGGCATTGCCGTTAAAATGCCGATGAATTGCCGTTATTTTGCCGATAACGGTCACGCCCGCGGGTGGGCCTGCTCGTAGACTTCGCGCAGACGGCGGGCGGAGACGTGGGTGTAGACCTCCGTGGTCGCCAGCGAGACGTGGCCGAGCAACTGCTGCACGGTGCGCAGGTCGGCGCCGTGGTTGAGCAGGTGGGTGGCGAAGGTGTGGCGCAGGGCGTGCGGGCTGATGCCGTGGCGGGCGCAGGCGCGCATGACGTGCGTATGCAGCATCCGCGCCACGCTCCGGGCGGTCAGCCGCGTGCCGGAGCGATTGAGGAAGAGCGCGCCGTCATCCGGCCCTTCCCGCCGCGCCAGCAGCGCCGGCCGGCCGCCGTCGCGATAGGCCCGCAGCGCCGCCACCGCCTCCTCGCCCAGCAGGACCACCCGCTGCTTGCGGCCCTTGCCCAGCACGCGCAGCGCCAGCAGCCCGGCGGTGCCGTCCGCGGCGTCGAGGGCGTCCAGGTTCAGCGCCGTCAGCTCGGAGACGCGCATGCCGGAGGCATACAGCGTCTCCAGGATCGCCCGGTCGCGCAGGCCGCCGGGAGTGGAGAGGTCGGGCGCGCCCAGCAGCGCCGCCATCTCGTCCTCCTCCAGAAAATGCGGCAGGCGCTCGTGCAGTTTGGGCGCGCGCAGGCCCACCGTGGGGTCGTCCTCGCGCAGGCGGCGGGCGACGAGGAAGCCGAAGAAGCCGCGCACGGCGGAGAGTTTTCGTCCCACCGAGGCGCGCGCCGCGCCCTCCCCCATGCGCGCCGCCAGGAAGCGCCGCACGTCACGCGTCGTCACCTGCGTCCAGCACCCGCACCCCCGCCCCTCGGCGAACCGCTGGAATTGCAGCAGATCCTCGGTATACCCCTTCACCGTGTGCGGCGACGCCCGGCGCACCGTCGCCAGGTACTCCAGGTAGGCGTCCAGCCACGGCTGCAGCGGGCTGTCCGCTGTCGGCAGTGGGCTCTCGGCTCTCGGCTGTTGGCTCTCTGTCGTCATCGCTGCCTCGGCTCACGCCATCAACGCGACCCTCGACAGTATCAATACCGCTACGTTAGCTCTCCCCCGCTCCCGCTGGGAGCGGGGGAGGGAGTGAGGGTCGTGCTGCTCCACGATCGTTACGTGGTACAGCAACAGGATTGTCAACAGTATAGCAAACACATCGTCCGGTGGAAAGGTGGGCCGGCCCCGCCATAGCACATCCTCCGGTGAAACGGGTATAATACACGACGGCGGGCCGGGACGGCGCCGCCGGGGACGGTGAGGGATGCTCCGGTTCTCACATCCGCATTTTCTGCTCCTGCTGCCGCTGGTGTGGGTCTACACGCTGTGGGTGATGCGCCGCAGCCTGGCGGACCTCGGGCGCGAGCGGGGGCGGCTCGCGGCGGGCTTGCGCCTGCTGCTGCTCACACTGCTGGTGCTGGCGCTGGCCGGCATCCAGCTCGTGCGCCCCACCCAGACCCTGTGCACCATCTTCGTGGTGGACCGCTCAGACAGCGTGGCCCGCTCGCCGCAGGCGGAGAAGGCGCTGTTCGCCTTCATCAACGAAGCGCGCACGCGGATGCGCCCCGGCGACCAGTTCGCGCTGGTGGCCTTCGGCGCCGAGGCGCTGCTCGACCGCGCGCCGGAAGAATTCGACGCGCGCGCGCAAATCAGCAGCATCATCTCCACCCCCGGCTCCTCGCGCTCCGACATCGCCGCCGGCATCCAGCTCGCCATGGCCAGCTTCCCGCAGGAATCGGGCAAGCAGATCGTGCTCTTCAGCGACGGCAACGAGAACCTGGGCAACGCGCTGGACCAAACCGCGCTGGCCGTGTCCAGCGACGTGCGCATTTCCGTGGTGCCGCTGGAGCGCGACCTGCATCGCGGCGAGGCGCTGCTGCGCCACATGACGGCGCCGCGCGAGGTGAAGGAGGGCGCGCCCTTCCCGGTGACGGTGGTGGCGGAAGCGCTGCACGAGACCGACGGCACGGTGACGCTGTACCGCGACGATGCGCCCGTGGAGACGCGTCCCGTCCACCTGAAGCCCGGCGCCACCCTCATCACCTTTGAGCAGACCACCACGAAGGGCGGCCTCTACCAATACCGCGCCGCGCTGAACGTGAAGCCCGGCGCCGACACCATCGCCGACAACAACACCGCCACCGCCTTCACCCGCGTCGCCGGCAAGCCGAAGGTGCTGGTGGTGGAGAACGTACCGGGCGACGGCGCGCACGTCGCCGCCGCGCTGCGGGCGCACCGGGTGCAGGTGGTCACCGGCGGGCCGGACGCCATCCCCGCCTCGCTGGCCGAGTGCGCGCAGTATGACAGCGTGCTCTTCGCCAACGTGCCCGCCTGGCGGATGTCGCCGGCGCAGATGAGCATCCTGCGCGCCGCCGTGCGCGACACCGGCATGGGGTTCGCCATGGTGGGCGGCGACGAGAGTTTTGGCGCGGGCGGCTATTATAAGACGGCCATCGAGGAGGCGCTGCCCGTCACCATGGAGATGAAAAAGCAGAAATCGCTGCCGTCCATGACGCTGGTGATCGTCATTGACGTCTCCGGCTCGATGAGCATGACCGAGGGCGGGGTGATGAAGATCCGCCTCGCCGCCGAGGCGGCGATGACCGCGGTGGACCTGCTGCAGCCCATTGACCAGGTCTGCGTGATGGGTTTTGACACCGATAAAATCGCCGTGGTGAAGATGACGCGGGTGGGCGAAGGCAAGTCGCGCATCCTCCGGCAGATCGAGAAGCTGCAGCCGGGCGGCGGCGGCATCCTCATCAAGCCGGCGCTGGACGCCGCCTACCAGGAGATTCGCGGCGCGAACACGGCGGTGAAGCACGTCATCGTCTGCGCGGACGCCGCCGACACCGAGGTGTTCTCCGGGGCGGATACGGCGGCGTGCATGGAGACCGCCCGCCGCATGCGCCGGGAGAAGATCAGCCTGAGCGTCATCGGCTTCGGCACCCGCCACGACCCGCACGTGCCGCTGCAACAGCAGATCGCGAAGGCGAACAACGGCAACTGGTACCTGGCCGAGCGCATGAGCAATCTGCCGCAAATCTTCTCGCGCGACGTGATGTACGCGGCAAAATCGCTGCTGGTGGAGGAGCCGTTCCGCCCGCGCGCGCTGAACACCGCGCACCCCATCATGGGCGGCGTCGGCTGGGAGAGCGCGCCGCCGCTGCAAGGGTACGTGTCGGCGAGTTTTCGCGAGGGCGCGCCCAGCGCGCGGCTGCTGTTGAAATCGCACAAGGACGATCCGCTGCTGGCGGCGTGGACCTTCGGATTGGGCCGCTCGCTGGCCTTCACCTCCGACGCCTCCGCGCACTGGGCGGTGAACTGGCTGGCCTGGGAGGGGTATCCCGCCTTCTGGACGCAGGCCATGCGCTGGACGCTGCGCCAAACGGGCACGGCGAATTTCCAGACCACCGTGCAGGAGCAGCACGGGCGGGCCACCATCGTGGTGGAGGCGGTGACGAAGGAAGGGGAGTTCCGCAACCTGCTGGACCTGCGCGCGCACGTCGCCCACGTGGCGCCGGTGGGGCCGGACGGTCCGCAGACCACCGAGGAGCTGGTGATGCTGGAGCAGACCGCCCCCGGCCGCTACGAAGCCTCCTTCGAGACGCGCAAAATCGGCCCCTACGTGGTGACCATTGAGGAACGCGGCACGGCCGGCGACGTGGTGGGCATGCAGATGGCCACGCTAGTCATCCCCTACTCGCCGGAGTTCCAGCACGTCACCCCCAACCGCGCCCTGCTGGCAGAGCTGGCGGAGCGCGCGCAAGGCGTGGTCGGCCCCAAGGCGGCGGATATCTTTGGCCGGCTGCGCTTCGGCTCGCGCACGCTGCAGGACCTGTGGCCGCTGCTGCTGCTCATCCTCACGCTGCTCTTCATGCTCGATATCACCGTGCGGCGCGTGCTGCTGCCCTGGCGCGAGGTGATGGGCCTGCTGGGCGAGGCGATGCGGCGGCGCCTGCCCGCGTGGACGAGCAGCTCCCCGGCCTCCGCGCCGCGGCATTCCGCCACCCTCGGCCCGCTGCTCGGCGCGAAGGGCACGGCGGCGCGCACCGCCCCCGCCGAGACCGCCGCCGCGCGCCTGCGCGAGATGCGCGAGCAATCCCGCGCCGCCGGCAGCCCCGCCGCGCCGTCCGCGTCTCCCATCACGGCCGAAGCCGCGCCGCCGTCCGCTCCAGCACCCGCTCCACCGCCCGCCGCGCCGGCGCCGCCCGCCAGCACCGCCGGCAAGCTGCTGCAGAAGAAGCGGGAGCGGGGAGAGAGGTAATACCCGTTAGATGTAGCGGGTCGTCACGTTGCGCCTCGCTTCGCCATCTTGACCGGGGGCGCCCCACGGGAATCGGACGGCGCCGACGCGGGCGGCGGGGGTGATCCCTTCGGGATGACATCATCTCCTCTACCTCGTACTCCTATCTCCTATCTCCTATCTGTAGCGGGTCGTCACGTTGCACCTTGTCTCGTCCATCGTCGGGAACACCCGCCGTGGCGTTCCCTACCAGCGGTCGGTGCGCAGAGCAAGGTACATCGTGACGGCCCACTACAGTTAGACACTGGGCACGCGGGCGCGGGGTTTTCGACCTTTTATCCTATTCCTCCCCTCACCGCGGGAGATTTCGCAGGAATCATCCCCCCGCGAGAGAACTCAACGATAACTCATCAGCGCGACGGTGCTGGTGAAATCGTCATCGGGAGCGTGCCAGACCATGCCGGCCCCCCTGCCGCCGTCCGATTGGGACCCGACCGCCGCCGGCGGCCGCGTGCTCGCGTCGCTGCGCAATATCTGCCTGCCCACGGTGAAAGGGGCGCACGACAGCGATTTCCTCCTCCATGACGGCAACGCGTACATCGTCTACATGGCCAATGACGTGCAGCCCGGCGAGGCGCCGAATTGGCCGTTCGTCTATACCGCGCTGTCCATCGTGAACCTCGCGAGCGGGCAGGTGGAGCAGACCGTCACCTTCGCCGCCTCGGAGATGGCCTACGCCAACGCCGCGCTGCCCGCCGGCGCCTGCTTCGTGCCGCGCATCATTCAGCAGGACGCGCGAACGCTGCGCTGCTTTTTCGCCAGCGAGGACCCGGGCGCGCGGGAATCGCAGACGTGGTACCGTGATTATGATCTGACTCGCGGGACCTTCCTAGAGACGATCCATCCGGTGGAGCTGGCCACCGACCAGGGCGTCTTCCCCATGCAGCCACAGTACCTGCACCGGCACGCCGCCGCGAAAGGCTTTCGCGGCGCGCCGGTCATGCACGGGCTGTATATGATTGACGGCTTCAAGCGCTTTGACGGGCAGGTCTACGCGGTGCTGAACAATTTTGCCGGCGGACAAAACGCCTGGGCGACGTTGAACGGCGAGATGGACCGCCTGACCGTCCTTGGCGACTATTTCCTGCCCAATGAGGCCAAATTGACTGAGTCGGCGGTGGAACGCCTGCCCGACGGCACGTGGGCGGCTATCTCGCGCCAGGAGAACCGCGACGGCAACTACATGTTCACCCACAGCCGGGACGGCCTCACCTGGAGCGAACACGTCTACCGGGAGGAGATTCGGAACGGCACGAACTCGAAGCCGACCTTCAACCGTTTCGGCGAGCTGTATTATCTCGGCTGGCAGGAGGCGACGCGCGTGAACGGCGCCTTCCGGTCGGTCTTCAATCTGGACGTGTCGCCCGACGGCGCCCACTGGACGCGCATGTATCGCTTCGCCACCGAGCAATCCTTTCAGTATCCGACCTTCCGCGAATACGACGGGACGATCTACCTGACCGTCACCCAGGGCGATACTTCCGATGGCCGGAAAGAGCGCATCATGTTCGGCCGGTTATGCTGATACACCTGTTACTTACCGGAAGGTAATAATCCCCTCTCGTAGAATACACCCAATATCCTCAACCCCCGAAAGGAGCCGATGATGCGGAAATTGCTCATCACCCTTGCCCTCGCGCTGTGCGCGGGGTTGGCGCTGGCCGCCGACATCGTGACCATGCCCACCGCCAACCAGTTGAAGAAGGGCGAGGTGGAAGTGGCCGCCTACTACCTGAACCTGGACCTGCCGCCCGCTGCCCCGCAAAACGTCTGGTATCAGACGCTCTACGTGGGCGTCACCGACTGGCTGGAGCTGGACCTGCACCGCGCCGACGTGGATAACGACAAAGTCTCCACCGTCCTCGTCGCCAGCGTGAAGGTGCTCTCCGAGACGGCGGCCACCCCCGACGTGGTGATCGGCGCGCGCAACATCACCGGCGAGCGGACCACGAACAACCCGGCGGTAGCGAATCTCTCCGAAGACACCTCCTTTTTCGTCTCCGCCGCGAAGACGTTCTTCCTCGGCGAGCAGCCGGGGCCGCCGCTGGCGCGCCTGCACCTGAGCTATGGCAACGCCGACTGGACGCTGCTCGGCGAAGCGCGCCACAACGGCTTCTTCGGCGGCGCGCAGTTCCTCATCACCCCGCAGATCGGCGCGGTCGCCATCCACGACGGCACCGACCTCATCACCGGCCTCACCTTCATGCCGCAGAGCCTCCCCGGCCTCACCCTCAAGGCCGGCACCTACGGCGATCACCAGTGGATCGGCGCGGCGTACACGAAAGCGCTGTTCTGAACCGGTCTCACTGCGGCCCGCCCGCCCCCGGATGGCTCCGGGGGCGGGCGGGCCGCAGTAGACCTGCCTGCGAATGTGGGTACGCTGGGATGCTCACTCCGCCAGCAGCACCTCCACCCCCGCTTCGCGGATGGGCGCGAGCTGCTCCTCGCTGGCGGCGGCGTCGGTGACGAGGGTATCGAGGGCGTCGAGCGGGGCCACGCGGTAGAGGGTTTCCACGCCGAGTTTGCTGTGGTCGGCCAGCGCGATGCGCGTGCGCGCGGCCTGCAGCATGGCGGCGCGGCTTTCCGCGGTGAAGGGGTTGGGCGCGGAGAGGCCGAAGGCGGCGGAGAGGCCGTTGACGCCGAGGACGGCGGTGTCCGCGCGCACGTTGCACAGAATCTCCGATACCCACGGGCCGACCAGGCTGGCGCTCCGCCGGCGCAGCGAGCCGCCCAGCACCAGCACCTCGATGCCCTCGTTTTCCGCCAGTTCCCTGGCAATGGCCAATGAGTTCGTCAGCACGGTCAGCGCCTTCATCCCCGCCAGCAAGCGCGCGAATTCCAGCGTGGTCGAGCCGGATTCAATGATGAGAGTGTCCCCCTCCTGCACCAGCCCCGCCGCCCGCCGCCCGATGGCCTGTTTTTCCGCCCGCGCCCGCGACAGCCCCTCGTCGAAGGACACCTCGAACGCCGTCGGCCGCACCGGCACCGCCCCGCCGTGCGTGCGCTGCAGCAGTCCCTGCGCCTGCATCGCCTCCAGGTCCCGCCGCACGGTCGCCTCGCTGACGGTGAGTAGTTCCGCCAGCCGCGCCACGCGAATGCGCCCCGCCTGCGCCAGGTGCGCCAGAATCCGCTGCCAGCGCTCTTCTTTGAAGGTATCGGTCGGTATGGTCATGATGCGAGAATCAGTTTGTGCGTACCGGGATCACCTCTCCCCCCTGCCCCCTCCCCATGTAGGGGAGGGGGCAGGGGGGAGAGGTGATCCCTCTTGCGCATTTTTGCGCGTTTCCTGCTTGACTCTGCTCATTATTGTCGGATATACTCTCCTTGTCAAGCGCATACGCGCACCGATATAAAGGAGCTCGCTCGATGAAAGAGGTTTGCGTTCTGCCGATCTTCACCCCCGGGGAGATCACCCTGCCGGCGATCCCCCGCTTCCGGTACCAGCGCACGCTGGCCGACGAGGTGGCCGCCGGGGCGATGACCCGCGATCAGGCTTTCACGCTGCTCACCCTCATGCAGACGATCCGCGCCTTCGAGGAATGCATCGTGGACATGAAGGACGGCAAGTGGGCGCCGCGCGAGGGCTTCACATTCATCGGCGCCAGCCACCTGTCCATCGGGCAGGAGGCGGTGGCGGCGGGCGCGCTGAGCACCATCACCAAGGCCGACTTCATCACCTCCACCCATCGCGGCCACGGCCACGGCATCGCCAAGGGCTATTGTGCGCTGCTGGAGATGACCGCGGAGGAGCTGCTGGCGTGGATGGCAACCTCCGGCGCCTGCGCGGAAGACGTGCGCGCCTGCGCAGCCGCCGACCGCGACACGCTGCTGGAGCGCTGCATTGATATCCACCTCTACAAGACCTTCGCCGAGCTCTTCGGCAAGGAAGAGGGCTACTGCCGCGGGCGCGGCGGCGGCATGCACATCGCCGACTTCCACGTCGGGCACCTAGGCGCCAACGCCATCGTCGGCGGCTCGTTTGCCATCGCGGTGGGCGCGGCGATGGCCGCCGAGAAGCTGGGCACCGGCCAGGTATGCGTGGCGTTCGTCGGCGACGGCGCGGTGAACAACGGCATCGGCGCCGAGGCGATGAATTTCGCCGCCATGGACCAGTTCGAGCGCGGCTGCCCGGTGGTCTTCCTCATCGAGAACAACCAGTACGGCATGACCGGCCAGCAGGATAAGGAAGTGACGGGCATTGACTACCTGGCGCAGCGCGCCGCCGGCTTCGCCCGCGACGCCATGCACGCCGAGGTGGTGAACGGCATGGACGTGCTCGCCGTGCGCGACGCCATCGGCCGCGCGGTGCGGCGTTGCCGCGACGGCGACGGCCCGGTGCTCATCGAGTGCGAGACCTACCGCTACTACGGCCACTCGCTCTCCGACCTGCGCGACACCTACCGCACGAAGGAAGAAGAAGCGGCGTGGAAAGCCTGCGACGCCATCCAGGGCTTCGCCGCGCAGATGGTGGCCGCCGGCCTCGCCGCCGAGGAGGAATGCCGGGCGCTGCTCGCCGGCGTGAAGGCGCGCGTGCAGGCCGCCGGCGTGAAGGCCGGCACCGAGAGCACCGACCCCGACCCCGCCGCGATGCTGGACGGCCTCTTCTCGCCGAACTGCTGCGTGGCCCCCGGCCCGGAGTGGGCGACCGCGCTGGAGAAGGAGCCGCGCAAGGTGCGCCGCGACAAGGAGGGCGCCATCTTCGTGCGTCAGGCGGTGGCGGAAGCGCTCATTGAGGAGATGCAGCGTGACCGCCGCGTCATCCTCTACGGCGAGGACGTGGCCGATTACGGCGGCGCCTTCCAGGTGACCCGCGGCATCCTCGACATCTTCGGCCGCGCGCGCGTCTTCAACACCCCCATCTCCGAGGCCGCCATCGTCGGCACGGCAGTGGGCGCGGCGGCCGCCGGCCTGCGCCCAGTGTGCGAGCTGATGTATATTGACTTCATCCTGATGGCGATGGACCAGGTGGGCAACCAGGCGGCGAAGAACCGCTACATGTTCGGCGGGAAAGCCGAGCTGCCGATGGTCATCCGCACCACGGTGGGCGGCGGCAAGGGCTACGCCGGCCAGCACAGCCAGAGCCTGGAGGCCGTCTGCACGATGATCCCCGGCCTGAAGGTGGTGGCCCCCAGCACCGCCTACGACGCCAAGGGCCTGCTGAAGAGCGCCATCCGCGACAACAACCCGGTGGTCTTCATCGAGCACCAGTCCATCTACACCCTGCGCGGCGCCTGCCCGGAGGAGGACTACCTGGTGCCGCTGGGCCAGGCCGCGGTGCGCCGCGCGGGCACCGACGTGACGATCGTCGGCTACTCCCTGCCCATCCTCATCGCCCAGGACGCCGCCGAACTGGCCGCGCAGGAGGGCATCTCCTGCGAGGTGATTGACCTGCGCACGCTCATCCCGCTGGACGAGGCGACGGTCCTCGCCTCCATCAAGAAGACCGGCCGCCTCCTCTGCGTGAACCAGGCGCCGAAGACCGGCTGCTTCGCCGAGCACATTGTCGCCCGCATGTACGAGCTCGGCTTCCCCTACTTCAAAGGCCCGGCGCAGATCGTCGCCGCCGCCGACTGCCCGCCGCCGATGGCCGCCACCCTGGAAGCCGAATTCCAGCCGAACACCCGCCGCGTGCTGGAAGGCATCCGCGCGGCGATGGGCTCGACGGTGACGGCGTAACTCCGCTCACCGGCCGGTAGCAGTACGACACCCCCTCTCGCGCGAGAGGGGGTGTCGTACTTTCCGGCTCCGTTCCGCCAATATCGTCAGCGCGCCGCGATGACCGGCGCGGTCGGCAGCTGTCGGAAGGCGACGGGCATGGCGCTGGCGCGCACCAGCGCGACGGCGTAGGGCGAGGTCGGCGTTTCTCCCACCTGCTCGCCCGGCTGTGGGGCCGTCACGCGATAGAGCACCGAGAGTTGCTCCAGCGGCGCCTGCTCGACGCCGATGATGCGCACGGCATACCCCGTGGTGGGCCGCGTGCCGGCGAAGACCGCCACCGCCATGTATTGCGTGAAGTCCACCGCCGGCGCGTCCGTCGCCGCGCCCACGTTATTCACCCAAAAATTCCGCCAGGCGGCGTCATCGCGGATCACCGCCGTCTGCGCGGTGGTGGCGCGGGCCTGGACGCCCAGGTACTGCTGCTGCAGCGCGATGGGCATGGTCTCCTGACCTTCCATGGCGAAGTTGACCGGCTGGGTGAGGCGCGGCACCACCACGAAATGGTACGGGTAGGTGATGACCTGTGCCACCGGATCATCCGGATCGGGCTGCAGCGTGCTGACGTAGGCGATGATCTCCGTCCCCGTGGCGCGCACGTCCTCAATCGTCACCTCGTAACCGGCGGTGGGGCGTTGCCCCAGCGTGACGCCCAGCACGGTATTCGCGGCGAAATCCACCGCCGGCGCCTCGCGCGGGCGCCACAGTGCCTGCCAGACCTCCGGGGTCTGAATCACCACGAACTGCTGATCCGGGAAAGGCGCCTGCTGGCCTTTGAACTCCCGGAAGACCGGCACCGCCGTGCCGGCGCGCGTCACCTCTTCCGCGCCGCCGTCACAGCCCGCCAGCAGCGCCGCCAGCGCCGCCAGCGCCGCGCAAAGACAGAGCCCGATTCGTCGCATCGCCTCCCCCTCCTTCGCTGCAACATCATCTCAGCCTAGCAGGCCCGCGAGCGGGAGGCGGCACGGAATTGGCACATGCGCGGGCGACGGGGCCGACATTGCGGGGCGGCCGGTCAAATACGACAAAGGGACTTGACGACGGGTTATTTCTCGTGTTACGCTGTGGGGAACGATGGGCCGTTTTGCGCACGGCGCCGCTCCGCGTGTGCCGGCGTTGCGCGTCGTTGAGGAGACCATCATGGCCATGCAACTCACTCGCGCGGGGGAATACGCCATCAAGAGCCTCGTCTACCTGGCGGCGCAAGCGCCTGATGCGCGCGTGATGGCCAGCGAAGTCGCCGAGGCGGAGCGCATTCCCGTCAACTTCGTGCGCAAAATCCTCGAATCGCTGGCGAAGACCGGGCTGGTGAAGTCGTTCCGCGGCGCGGGCGGCGGCTTCACGCTGGGCCGGCCGGCGATGGCGATCACCCTCTCGCAGATCATCGAAGCGGTGGAAGGCCCGTTCGCGCTCAACCAGTGTTTCACCGCCACCGGCTGCCCGCAGCAGATCGCGTGCCCGCTCAGTCCCGTCTGGCGTGAGGCGCAGGACGCGGTGCAGGCCGTGCTGGGCCGCTATTCGCTGGCCGATATCGCCGCGCAGCGCAAGGATCAGCTCCCCGCCTAGCAGCCCGCGGATACAGTCATTGTTCGGATTGCGCCGAGATTTTGGCGTCAGGCAAGGCGCGGATATAGTGTGTCACATAGAATGCAAACGCTATATCTGCAACGCGGCATGGCGGCAAAAGATCAAACAAGGCGAGTAACGACTGTATCCGCGGGCTGCTAGCCGGTTCCCGGTCCCCGCCTCGGTTTCCGCCCTTCTTCTACCATCCCCGGCCGCGTGGGGCGGCGATGGCGCGCCATCAGCGCGATATGCTGCGGCAGGGTGGCGCGGGCATCAACCGGCAGGCCGGCGTCGGCGTTCACCCGTGCGGCGTGGACGATGAGGTCCGTCGCCGATTCCGGGGGGAATTCCGCCAGATTGATGACCAGATCGTATTGAGTCGCGTCTTCGATATCGTGATGGTAGGTGGCGCGCACGAACTGCGCGCGCTCCGCATCCAGCCGGCGCACCGTGTGCCGCGCGCCCTCCAATGACACCCCGTCGCGCGCGCGGACAATCTCCACCCGCAGCTCCAGCGGCGCCACCAGGCGCACGTTGAGGATGTGCGCGCCGCGCAGCACGAAATTCGCCCCGCGCCCGATGATGACCGCGCGATCGGTCGCGGCGATATCGCGCAGCGCCTGGCGCAGGTAGCGTTCATACACCAGTTCGTTCACCGACGTGCGCCATTCCTGAATGATGGACTGGATGGGACTGATGGTCGCCTCATCGAAGTGGCGCACCAGGTCGGGATCTATCTGCAGGCGGCGAGCGACCTCCTCCACCAGCTCGCGGTCATACACCGGATACTCGAGCCGCGCGCCGACCAGCCGTCCGATGAGTTCGCCGTTCGCGCCCCCCTGGCGTGAAATCGTGATGATCATCATCCCCTCCTTCCTCCGGTCCGGCCGCGCCCTGGCCGGCGCCGGCGCCGATACGGGCATCCCGCCATCCCCCCGCTCAGTATACCACATCACCGGAGATGCAACATCGCGGAAGCAGGAGGGAACGTTTCGGACACATCCGCCGGCAATGGCTTGCCAGCGACGGCGATTCCGCGTACAATACATCGGAAACACGCCCATGAAGCAGCGCACCACTCCTTCATCCCTCCCGGCGGATTCCTGCTCGCGCGGCGGCGCGGCGGGAACGCTTGACCCTACCCAGGATCATGACGACGCCGTGCGGGACGGCTGCGGCGTGTTCGGCATTTTCGCCCCCGGCGAAGATGTCGCCCGCCTGACCTATTTCGGCCTCTTCTCCCTGCAGCATCGCGGCCAGGAGAGCGCCGGCATCGCCGTCACCCAGGACGGCGCCATCACCATGGTGCGCGACATGGGGCTGGTGAGCCAGGTCTTCGACGAGCCGTCGCTGCTCAGCCTGGTCGGCTCCGCCGCCGTCGGGCACACCCGCTATTCCACCACCGGCTCCAGCCTGCTCTGCAACGCCCAGCCGATCATCGTCGAGACGCGATTCGGCCCGCTGGCGCTGGCGCACAACGGCAACATCATCAACACCGGCGTGCTGCGCCGCGAGCTGGAAGCGTTCGGCGTGGTCTTCTGCGGCACCTCGGACAGCGAGGTGATCGCCCACCTCATCGCGCAGGAGACGAAGGACGCGGACACCATGGTGGACGCGCTGCGCGCCGCCGTGCGCCGCCTGCAAGGCGCCTATTCGCTGTGCCTGCTGACCCCGGACGCGCTCTACGGCCTGCGCGACCCCTGGGGCATCCGCCCGCTGAGCCTGGGGCGGCTGAACGGCCACCACCACGTGCTCGCCTCGGAAACCTGCGCGCTGGACGTGGTGGGCGCCCGCTACCTGCAGGAAGTCGGCGCCGGCGAGCTGGTCATCATCAATGACGACGGGGTGGAATTCCTCCCGCTCGCGCACGAGACCCACCCCGCCATGTGCATGTTCGAGTTCATCTACATCGCGCGTCCGGACAGCCACATTTACGACCGCTCGCTGCATCTCTCCCGCCGCCGCATGGGGCAGGAGCTGGCACGCGAACACCCGGTGAAGGCGGACATGGTGATCTCGGTGCCCGATTCCGGCACCCCCGCCGCCATCGGCTTCGCCGAAGAAGCGCGCATCCCCTACGGCGAAGGGCTCATCAAGAGCCGCTATATCGGCCGCACCTTCATTCAGCCCGACCAGCGCATGCGCGAGCTGGGCGTGCGCATGAAGTTCAATCCGCTGCGCGACGCCTTGCACGGCCAGCGCATCGTGGTGGTGGAGGATTCCGTGGTGCGCGGCACCACCACCCGCGGCACCATCAAGATGCTGCGCGAAGCGGGCGCGCGGGAGATTCACCTGCGCATCAGCTCGCCGCCGTATAAATGGCCCTGCTTCTACGGGATTGACACCTTTGAGAAAAAACAGCTCCTCGCCGCGCGCATGCCGGACATGCAGGCCATCTGCGACTACCTGGGCGTGGATTCCATCGGCTACCTCTCGGTGGAAGGTCTCATCCGCGCCGTCGGCCTGCCCAAGGGCAATTTCTGCCT
>JAKPKV010000009.1 GCA_029553475.1 Armatimonadota bacterium | reverse complement strand
AACAGCTTCGGGTGAGCATCAACGAGCGGATTCGCGCGCGCGAGGTGCGATTGATTGACGCGCATGGGGGGCAGGTGGGCATCGTGCAGACGCGCGACGCCTTGCAGATGGCCAAAGACGCCGGACTCGACCTGATCGAGGTGGCCCCGAACGCCGTGCCTCCCGTCTGCCGCATCATGGACTACGGCAAGTTCAAGTACGAGCAGGCGAAGCGGGAGAAGGAAGCGCAGAAGAAATCCAAGCAATCCGAGCTGCGCATGATCCGCGTGCGCCCCAACATTGACGAGCATGACTTCCAGACGAAGCTGAAGCATGCCCGCGACTTTCTGGAGGACGGCGACAAGGTGCGCATCTTCGTCGTGTTCCGCAGCCGCGAATTCACCCATCCGGAGATCGGCCGCAACCTGCTGATCAAGTTCATGGAGGGGCTGGCGGAGGTCTCCGTGGTGGAGAAGGCGCCGAGCATGGAGGGGCGGCAGATGACGCTGATGCTGGCCCCCAAGGCCAAGCCGGCGCCGCAGAAGAAGCCGGCGAAGCCGGCGGACGCCAAGGCGGCGCCCGAGTAATCCGCAGACCGTGACGAGTGTATGCCTGACCGCGCACGGGCCGCGAAAGCGGCCCGCGCGAGTTCACCTCTCCCCCCTCCCCCTCCCATGTCGGGGAGGAGACCGGGGGGAGCGGTACACCCGGCCCTGGGGCCGAGAAAGGAGCACGAACGTGCCGAAAATGCGCACGCGCAAAACCGCGGCGAAGCGGCTGGCCTTCACCGGCACCGGGAAGATCAAGTTCCGGTCCAACCACAACAGCCACCTGCTGACCCGCAAGAGCGCCAGCCGCAAGCGGCGCCTGCAGCGGGGCAAGATCCTCGATGCCAGCTTTGAGCCGGCCGTGAGGAAGATGGTGCCCTACGGCGGGTGATCCGCCTCAATCAAGCGCCCGCTCCCGGGCCTCCGACACCCCGGCGCCATCCGCCGGTGGGACTCGTGACAAGGAGTAAGCCATGTCTCGTGTGAAACGCGGGGTGATGACCCGCAAGCGCCACAAGCGTATTTTGAAAGCCGCCTCCGGCTACTGGGGCCAGCGGCATCGCGTGTTCCGCCGCGCCAACGAAGCCGTCATCAAAGCGATGGACGATGCTTTCCGCGGCCGCAAGCAGAAAAAGCGCGATTATCGCAAGCTCTGGATCGCCCGCATCAACGCGGCCTGCCGCCTGAACGGCACCACCTACAACCAGTTCATCCACGGGCTCGCACTGGCCAATATCCAGGTGAACCGCAAGAATCTGGCCGAAGTGGCCATCCATGATCCGGCGGCCTTCACGCTGCTCGTGCAGCGCGCGAAGGATGCGGTGGCCTGACCGGCCGCACATACCGGGCAGACAACGGGCGGGGGGCACTCCCCCGCCCGTTTTTTATATCTGCTTTCGATGGTTGCGCAGTAGCGCCGCAGCCTGCGCGTCGCATTTCCACGCCGGGGTGCCTATCCGGACGCGCCTTGCTCAGGCTGCGGCGCTACTACGAACGATTGGAGATCGTGTCCGACACTTGGTAAGAGCCTGCGCTCACCGCCGCGTCACCCGGCCGTATTCGCAGGTCAGCTCGTAGCCGTAGAACTGGTAGCCCAGCGCCTGGGCGACGCGGGCGGAAGCGGTATTGCTGACGTCGTAGAGGTAGATGGGCAGCTTGCCGGTGTCGAGGGCGGCGCGGGTGGCGCGGGTGACGACGCTGCGGGCGAGGCCGCGGCCGCGGTAGGGGGCATCGGTGACGACGGCCAGCTCCCACACGTCGTCCGACTTGCACTTCAGCGCCGCCCAGGAGACGATGTGCCCCCACTCGTTGCGCGCCACGAAGACCGGACCGTCGAAGTGCAGGCGGTACCAGTCGGCGTGGGGATCGTTCTCACGCAGCGCGCCCACCGGGTAGACGTCGGGCGCGGGGGTGAAGGCAGCCTCGTTCACGAAGAGGATGTGGTGGACTTTCGGCACGGCGGTGGGCAGGTGCTCGCGCATGAAGCGGATGAGGGCCTGGCCGTTCGGCGGCAGGTAGGAATCCGCGCTGACGAGGCGCTGAGCCTGGCGCGCGTAGGCTTGCGCCAGCTTCGGCGTGAGGGAGAGCACGCCGGTATCGGGAGAGGCGCCGCCCAGCCGGACGCAATCCACCGGCACCATCCATCCCATCCAGCGCGGGCCGGCGCGGTGCGCGGGCAGGCACACGGTGAGCCCTCCCTCATGGAGCGCCGCCGGCGCGCAGCCCAGCTCCGTCGCCCAAAAGGTATCCAGGCGTTCGCGGGATGTGCGCATGTCACTGTCCTCGTTTGTGATCGGCGGAGGGAGAGGGGGGGCGGGGATAAGTAGTAATGTAGTAATCCTCACTGATTACTCCTTACTCCCCTCCTCCCTTCGCTTCCGCCACCAGGGCGCGAAATTCGTCCTCCGTTATCATAGCGATGCCGAGCTGGCGGGCTTTGTCCGCTTTTGCGCCAGCGTTCTCGCCGACGACGACAACGTCGGTTTTTTTGCTCACCCTCGAGGAGGCCTTGCCGCCGAGGGTTTTCACCATCGCCTCCGCGTCGTCGCGCGGGATGGAGAGGGCGCCGGTGAAGACGACGGTCTTGCCGCTGAACGGCCCCACGGCGACGGGGACGGCGGGGGCGGCGGGCGCCCGCGGCGCCACGCCGGCGGCGCGCAGCTTGTCCAGCAGGCACGCCATCTGCTCCTGCTGGAAGGCGACGAAGACGCTGCCGGCGATTTGCGGGCCGATGCCGGGAATGCCGCGCAGCTCCTCCTCGGTGGCGGCGGCGAGGCGCTCCAGGCTGCAGAAATGGGCGGCGAGGATCTCCGCCACCGTCTCGCCCACGTAGCGGATGCCCAGCGCGAAGATGAGGCGGCCCAGCGGCGGCTGCTTCGCCCCCTGGATGGCGGCGACGACGTTCTCGGCGGACTTTTTCCCCATGCGCTCCAACCCCGCAAGCTGGTCGGCGGTGAGGGTGAAGAGATCGGCGGTGTCATGGATGAGGCCGTTGGCGATGAGCTGCTCGACCAGCGCCGGGCCGACGCCCTGGATATCCAGCGCGCCGCGCGCGACGAAGTGCTCGATGCGCTGCTTCACCTGCGCCGGGCAGGCGACGCCGGTGCAGCGCGCCACCGCCTCGCCTTCGGGGCGCACCACCTCCGCGCCGCAGGCGGGGCAGCGGTCGGGCATGACGAACTCCCGCTCGTCGCCGTCGCGCGCCTCAGGAATGGCGCGCACCACCTCGGGGATGATCTCGCCCGCCTTCTGGATGACCACGCGGTCGCCGATGCGGATATCCTTGCGGCGAATTTCGTCCTCGTTGTGCAGCGTGGCGCGGGCCACCACCGAGCCGGCCAGCGCCACCGGGTCCATGATGGCCACCGGGGTGAGGGCGCCGGTGCGGCCCACCTGCACGACGATGTCGCGCACGGTGGTTTCCGCCTGCTCCGGGGCGTATTTGTAGGCGATGGCCCAGCGCGGGCTGCGCGAGACGAAGCCCAGCGCCGCCTGCGCGTCGAGATCGTTCACCTTCACCACCACGCCGTCAATATCGTAGCTCAGCGTGTGGCGCTCCACCTCCCAGGCATCGCAGAACTCCAGCACCTCGTCCGCGTTCGCCGCCAGCCGAAACTGCGGATTCACCGGCAGGCCGGCGTCACGAATGAAGGCGAGCAGCTCCGCGTGGGTACCGAAGGCGAGGGGGCCGCTTTTCCCCAGCGCGTAGCAGAAGATGGCGAGGCGGCGCGCGGCGGTGATGCGCGGGTCGAGCTGGCGCACCGAGCCGGCGGCGGCGTTGCGCGGGTTGGCGAAGGGCGGCTCGCCGCGCTCCTCGCGCTCGGCGTTGATGCGGTCGAACTCGGCACGGGAGAGGTAGACTTCGCCGCGGACTTCGATGACGCCGCCGAGATCGGCGACCGGGCGCAGCCGCAGCGGCACCGCGGGGATGGTGCGGATATTGCGGGTGATGTCCTCGCCTTCCACGCCGTTGCCGCGGGTGGCGGCGGTGACCAGCACGCCGTCCTCATACGTGAGCGAGACGGCGAGGCCGTCAATCTTCAGCTCGCAGGCGTAGGGGACATCCGCCTCCGTTCCCAGCCCGCGCTTCACCCGGCGGTCGAAATCGCGGACCTCCTCGTGCCCGAAGGCGTTGCCCAGCGAGAGCATCGGCGCGCGGTGGCGCACCGTGCCGAATTCCTTCGCCGGGGCGGCTCCCACCCGCTGCGTGGGCGAGGCGGGCGTCACCAGCTCGGGATGCGCCGCCTCCAGCGCCTCCAGCTCGCGCAGCAATTTATCGTACTCCGCGTCGGTGATCTCCGGCGCGTCCAGCACGTAATACCGGTAATTATGCCGCTCGATCTCGGCGCGCAGGCGCTCGGCGCGGGTGGCGGCGGTGCTGTCGGCGTTGAACAGGTCGCATTGGTCAGGCATCAGCGATCCTCGCGGGGGTGCAGTCACGGGTCGGTGATCTCACTTTACGACGACAGCCTTTCCTTGTCAACGGCGGATAGGGCGGAGGGCCGCCCCATATGGACGGCCCTCCGCCTTCCCGCTTTACGGTGCCGCTTTGATGTCGCGGACGCCTTCGATGCCGACGTAGCCGAGCACGGCGGTGACCGTGGCCCAGACCGTCTGCGCCCAGGTGATCTCGCCGGAGAGCGCGCCGCCCACCGCCACCATCACCGCGCCCAGCGTGAGCAGGAATTTGCGACTGGTGAATTTCATCTGCCTTTCCTCCTTTCGAGAATGTCTCGGTGCCGGCGTTCACCTCTCCCCCGGCCCCCTCCCCTATGAAGGGAGGGGGAGTGAGTCGAAGTATGATGCCGGCGTTGATGCTCTACACCGCTTCTCCCCCTCCCCACTCAGGGGAGGGGGCCGGGGGGAGAGGTGAACGCAGCGCTCACTCCCCCACCGCCTTCCCCGCGATCATCAGCTTATCCATCGCTCTCCCTCCTTCCGACGCCCTCGCAGAGCGCCAGCGCTTCCGCGTCATCCAGCCCTGACCGCCGCAGGAGCAGCAGCAGGATACGGTTCATGCGGCTCACCCCCACCGCCAGCGCCCCCATCGCGCGCTCCAACCGCATGATAATGTAGATGAGCACCACCGCCAAAGGCCCGAGCTGCAGCAAGGTGGTGAGATTGAAATCCGTCATCATACGCCTCCTTTCCGAAATGTCGGTTCCACCGGGACAGACTCCGCATGGCGGCACGACACTGTCACCGACGCGTGTGTGCGCCAATGCGACGGGCTGCATGGGTGGCCATGCGCAGTCAGTCCCAGTGCAACCGACATTTCATACTCCTCCTTCGATGAGGATGACGATTACAGGCCCACCAGCCCCAGGCGATGGATTTCCGCTTTGCCGGTGAGGGCCGCGCGGATACGCCACTCCGTGCCGGGGGTTTGGGGGACGGTCCAGTCCCAGGTGGCGGCGGGCGTCCAGGTGGCGCCGTTGTCGGCACTGAGATCGTAGGTGATCGTGCCGTCGTTGAACACCGGTGCCTCACCGAGCATGGCGTGGCTCCAGGCCGCCGGGGCGGTGAAGCGCGAGGTGACCGCCCGCAGCGCCAGCCGGCCGGCCCAGGCCTTCGCGATCTCTCCCGCCGAGACGGCGCCCTGGGTGATGCGCACCTCGTCCATGGCGCCATCATAATAGCGCGACCAGTAAGTCCAGCCGGGCGCGTGGACGCCCAGGTAGCAGTTCGTGCTCGCCGGGGCGCCCACGTTGCCGCTGTGCGTCGGCGTCGTGCCGGTCTGTTGGCCGTCCACGTAGAGGCGCAGCGTTGCCCCGTCATAGACGCCGGCGAGATAGTGCCAGCTGCCATCACAGAGCACCGCCGGATCAGTGGTGGCCTGCGCGACGGCCGTACCGCCACCGGTGATGACATACAGGCGCAGCGCCGTGCCGCCGCCTTCGAACTGCAGCGAGCCGCTGCCTTCCTGATAAAAAAGCAGCGGGCTATTGGCCAGCGAGTCCGGCTTGATCCAGAGCTCGATGCTGAGCTGGTTGCTGCCCTGCAGCGGCAGCGCCGCGCGGTGCAGGTAACTGGTGACCCCGTTCCACTGGCGCGCGCCGTAAAAGGCGCCGGAGACGCTGCTGCTCATCTCGTACGGCGTCAGGTCGCGCAGATGGCCGGAGCAGTCCAGCGCGTTTTGGCTCGATGCGGCTTCGTCCAGCTTCCAGTAGGCCAGCGTCATCGCCTGCACCGGGTAGGCCCCCGCGCGAACGTGCCCAAAGCTGGTGGCGCTGTAGACGAAGGCGCCGGCGGACAGGCCGGGATCGGTCTCCATGCCGATGATCATCAGCCACCCGCCCACGCAGGGCGGCACCAACCACGGGCGCTGCGCGCCGGCGATGCAGCCGGCCAATCCCGCCGCCGCCAGCGCGCGCAGCGCCCCCACATTCTGCCCGCCGGCGGAACTCGGCACCCAGGCGCCGGCGGCATCCGACCACAGCGGCATCTGCCCATCCTCCGCGCCGCTCCGCAGCAGCGCCGCCAACGGCCAGCGCCGGCCGTCCACGTAGTCGGCAATGGTCTCCGCCTCCGCGCCAGACCGTGTCAGGCCGCCCCAATAGACCAGCGGCGGGGCGTCAATGAGCGCGTCAGGGTTGAGCGCCCGCGTCGGCGCGCCCGCGGCCATGCCGGCGTGGATCTGCCACCCGTCGCGCCCGCCCGCCCGCGTCACCACCACGCGGTTGCCGGCCTGGAAGCGCAGCTCCCCGGCGTTCGCCACCCCGCGCACCGGCTCCGCCGCGCCCGGCAGCGCCACGTCATAGGTGCCGTCCGCGTTGCACGCCACCACCGTGCCGGCGAACAACTCCCGCCGGTAGCGATCCTGTATGTCCGCCCGTGATTTCCAGAATGACATGATCTCTTTCCTTTCCCGGTGTTCACCTCTCCCCCCGGCCCCCTCCCCGCGTAGGGGAGGGGGCCGGGGGGAGAGGTGAACACCGGTCACACCACGGCCCACCCTTCCACCGCCGACCATTCCTCCCGGCCGCGGCGGCCGGCGTGACGCACGGTGTTGGCCCAGACGGTCAGCGCCTCGCCGGTACGCGGGTGTTCCAGCGCCAGCAGGTCGCCGGGCTCCAGCCCCGGGTGGCCGAGGAGGCGCAGCGTGAGCGTGCGCCGGCTCCAGCGCGCTTCATCCAGCGCGTGGGACGCGAGCCACAGCGCGGTCGCCTCATCCTTCACCACCGTGTTGTTGATCTCGCGCCCGATGAGGCCAAACCGCGCGAGCAGATCGCTGTCCTCCACCGTCGCCATCACGCTCGGCGTGGTGTAGTAGACCTGCTTGCCGTAACAGCGGATGGTGATGGCGCGGCCGGCCGGACTGAGCACCTTCACGGTGATGCCCTCGCCGGTGACGCCATAGAGCGCCACCTGCTCAAAGGCCGCCAGCGGCGTCACCGGCTCCAGGCGCACCTCCTCATAGACGGCGCCGGCGGGGGTGAACGGCACGTTGACCATCGCGCCGAACTGGTAGCCGCTTACCGTCACCTCCTGCCACAGCACCTCCTCGCCGACCTGCCGCTGTGACGCCTGAGTGCGGCCCGTCACCGTGCAGCGCGTGGCCGGCGGCGGCGCCCAAGCGTCGGTGACCTGCATGATCTCCCGCGCGCCGATCGTCCACTGCGGCGCCGCCGGCGGCGCCAGCGGCGCGCTGCGCAAGACCCCGTCCGCGTCGAAAAACAGCCGCCGGCGCGCCGCCTGCATGAGCAGGTGGCCGGCATCCATCAGCGCCTCTTCGACGAACTGGACGCGCGGCACCAGGTAGTCCGCCGCCGCGAGCTGAATCGCTGACGCGTCCATCCCGCCGTAGGTCGTGAACAGCGCGCTGACGATATCATTCGCCTGCACCTGCTGATAGAGCGGGCTGATAATCTCCTGGTGACAGAAACGGCCGGCGCCATCCAGCAGGTGGACGGTGAGCAGCTCGTCGTCGCCGCGCCGATAGGCCGTCTCCGCGACCTGCACCGCGCCGGTGAAGACGGGCAGCGTTTCGTCGCCCGCCGCCGTGCGCAGCCCCTGGCGAATCGTCACCCGCGTGCCCGGGGCCAGCCAACCGGCGCACGGCGCCCCGCCCCCCGGACCATACGCGCCGCCGGGATTGGCCACCGTCAGCGTGGCCGTCCCCGCCCGCGTGCCGCGCTGCCGCTCTACCGACCAGGCGGCCACCGCCGCGGTGATCGCCCGCGCGTCCCCACCAGGATACGCCGTCACCGTCACCAGCGGCCGCCGCACCGCCGCCGCCATCGCCGCCTGGTAACTCGCGCTGAGTGATTGCGCCATCCGTCCGCCCGCCTTTCTTCACCGCTTCCCCCTCCCCGCAACGGGGAGGAGCGGTGAGCCGTTATCCCGCCACCCCATGCACCTTCAGCACCAGGCTCACGTTCACGTAGGTCTCCGCCTTGTGCGCGCGGCCGTCCAGGGCGACGATCTCCACCCGGTAGGTTTGGCCATCGCCGGGCGACCAGTCATACAGCGTCCCGCCGCCGTTCGCCAGCCATTTCGCGTGAAACGCCAGGTACTGCGCCGCCTCCAACTGCGTCCACTCCTCGCGCACCAGCGTATCCGGCCACACGGCATCCCAGTACAGGCTGACGTTATCGCCAAAGGTCGCCACATCCGCGCGCCGCGGCGCCAACCGCACCCCGGTGAAACCGCCCGGCCGCGGATCCAGCGGATACACGTATCCGTCCAACACATGCGCCATGTCGCTGCCCTCCTATCCCCCGCTCAACCGCCCGACCCGGCGATCTTCAAACGCCAGCCGCTCCTGGAGCCGCGCCGCCAGCGTCTCCGCCGCGTGCGCCAGCGCCGCTTCGTCCAGCGTCGGCGCGGTGATCTGCACCGCGCCCTCCGCCACCGTGACCGCCACCGCGCGGCCGCCGCTTTCCACCGGGTCAGGGAGGAGGGCGCCGGGCGGGCGCGGCACCGCCGGGTAGCCGAAGGTGACGCGCGGGCGCTTCCCGTCGCCGGTCGCCAGACCCACCAGGCTGCCCACCGCGCCGAAGATGCCGCCCATGCCGCCGTCCAGCGCGGTAAAACCCCGCGCGCCGTCGTTCATCCCCTCCAGCCAGCGCGCCACGTCCACCAGCATGGCGTCTACCGTGCGCCGCCACTGCGTCTGCAGGCTCGCGGCCTGCCGGTGAAACGCCCGCACGAACTGTTCCATCCGCGCCTCACTCTCGCCCAGCGCGGCATTCACCGCCCGCAGCCCCACCACGGCCCCCTCCCCGCCCGCCTCCAGCGCCCGCAGCGCCTTCCCCACCGTCATCGCGTCGTCATACATCACACCCTCCTCACTCACGCACCCGTGCGTCGGTCGCGCGCCGCGCGGCGCAGTCGGAACGCCGTGGCGCGCGTCTTACAGCCACACCACGCCATCCTCCCCGGCCTCTTCTCCCCGTTGCGCCCGCGTCCAGCGCAGCAGCGACCGGTATCCCTCGGCGCCGCCCAGCGCGCCGGCGGCGCCGGCGTAGACGGCCAGCGCCAGGTCGGCCAGCTCCTGCCGCCGCCGCGCGGTGGCGCTGGCGAGCAGCCCCAGCGCCTCCGGCAGCGACAGCGCGTCTATGGCCGCCCGCGGCCAGCCATACTCCGCCGCCAGCGCGTCCGTCAGGCCGGAAGGCCGGGAAAAGGGGGCCGTAGCGCCTCCCCTAATTGCGCCAGCAGTGCCAGATAGTCCGGCAGCGGCAGCGCGTCCAGCGCCTCCGGCGTCAGCCCGCTCAACCGGCACAGGCAGGGCGACAGCGCGCGCACCAGCTCCGGCAGCAAGGCGGGACGCGCCTCCTGCGCCGTATGCAGGAACATCTCCAGCGCCTGCAGCGCCGGCGCCAATTCTTGCAGATCGCCCACCGTCAGCGGGCTCAGCGTGATCGTGCTCATGCGGCACCTCCTTCGGCAATGCGCAGCACCCGCTGCCCGGCGGGCAGGCTCATCTCCGGCAGCAGGCGAAACGACAGCGGCAGGCGCTGCGGCGTTTCGCGGGCGATGGTGAGCGGCTCCCGGCCGTCAATCACCGCGCGGTAGACGAAGAAGTCGCGCTGGCCGCCGTTGGGACCGGGGCCGAGTACCAGCAGGCTGTGCTCGCGCACCGCCGCCGTGCCGCCCAGCGCCAGCGTGCGCACCGCGCCGGCCTCCACCACCTCGGCGCCGTCGAAGACGGTACAGAGGTTTTCCAGGCTGACCTCGGCCAGCGACAGGCTCATCCGCCAGCGCTCCTGCTGCTTGAAGAGCTTCACCGCGCCGACCTCCTGCTCGACTTCCGCCTCGCTCAGCGCCACGTCGTGCGCCAGCTTCACCGGGGCATCGGTGAAGCCCACCGGCCGGCCGTCAATGAAGACCGCGCGGGCGCTGCCCTGCAGCAGGTTCCCCGGCGTCGTCGTCGCCGGCGCCGCCAGCACGTACACGCCCTTCGCCAGCGTGGCCCAGGCGAGGCCGTCGTCACTCACCGCCAGGTCCGCCGGGCCGGCGGCGACGCCCGCCGGTACCGTCACCGCCAGCTCCGTCGCCGAGACGACGCTGACCGCCGCCGACACCCCCCCGATACGCGCCTGGGTTTGCGCGATGAACCCGCCGCCGCGCACCGTCACCACTGCGCCGGCCACCCCGGCCAGCGGAAAGACACTTGAGATCGTTGCCATGACTTCCTCCTTTGCGCATTGCATCTCACCTCTCCCCCCTCCCCTGCGCAGGGAGAGGAAGGATGCTGCATGGTGAGCCGGTCCCTCTTCACCACCGCGGCCCTCCCCGCTTACGGGAGGGGAGCGGGGGGAGAGGCGAGCGCCCGCACCACCAGCACAAAGCCGCACTCCGCCACCATCCCCGGGCCGCCGCCTTCCGGCTGCGCGCGTCCCGCCAGCGCCGGCGTCGTCGCCCCGGCGGCCAGGTAGCACCACCAGCCGTCATCCAGCGGGAAATTCTCGCGGCCGTGCAGGCGGTCGAAGATCGCGTCCGCCCCCTCCAGCGCTTCGTGCGCGCTCTCCGCCCGCACGGCACAGCGCAGCCGCACTCGCCGCACCGGACGCGACACCTCCGCCTCGCCGCCATCCAGATACAGCGCCGTCACCCCGACAGGCCGCGACGGCCGCTCCTGCAAAAACAGGTCCACGCCCACCTCGCCGAACTCCTGCGCGGCGAACCACGCGCCAATCGCCTCCAATAACGTCATGCCGTCCTCCCATCACGCCCATCGGGAATGTGCCCTCGCCTCCCAGGACCGGTGGGCACACCCCCGCCTAGTCCACCACCGCGCGCAGCCCCACCGATATCCCCGCCACGTCCACGATCTGCTCCACCGCGCAGACGCGCAGGTAGTCGCCGTCGTAGAGGAGGCGGTCGCCGGGGGCGATGGTCGCGTCCGGCTCCAGCCACACCTCGCCGGGATAGCGCTGTGCTTCGCCATCATCCAACACGACCTGCAGCCGCCGGCGCCGCACCCGGCAGCGAATCTCCCGCCCGGTATCCAGCAGGTCTTCGCCGTAGGCGCTCACCCCCGTGCGGCGATGCAGCATCGCGGTGTCCGTCAGATACGCCCGCAGTTCCGCCATCTCACGCCCCCTCGCCGTCCGTCACCAGCGCGCCGCCCCGGCGCACCCAGCCCGCCAGCAGCGCGCGCGCCTCCGACGAGAGCAGCTCGTCCGGCGCGGGCCGCGCGTACGCTTCCCGCGCGCCGTCAACCTCCGCCGTGGTCACCCCCGCCGCCCGCAGCCGCCGCCGATGCACCAGCTCCGGCCGCAGCCACGCCAGCGCTTCCTCGCACTGCGCGGCCTTGATGACCGCCGGCACCGCGCCGCCCTCCGCGCCCGGCGCCCCGGCCCGCGGCCAGCCCAGCGCCTGCGTCGCCGCCGCGCGCGCGCCGTGCCAGCGCAGCCGCTCCAGCATCCGCGCCGCCATCAGCAGCGCCCGCTCCTTCGTCATGCCGTCCGCCGCCGTCCACGGGGCCGCGTCCAGCCGCGCCGCGAAATACGCCTCCGCCTCCGCCAGCGTCACAAAACTGTTGGCCGTCGCGCTGCCCACCTCCGCGTCAATCATCCGCGCCTCCTCTCACACACATAAAGGCGGGCTCACGCTCGCGCGTGAGCCCGCCTGGTGACTCGCCACCTCAACGGCAGGGGCGCTTCCGCCCCTCATCTCGGCGCCACTATAGCATAGGAACGCATGTTTGTCAATAGGGTGTGCGAAAATATGTTTTCGTATTTTCCGCCGCGCTCTCCCATTGACAATCGCCCGCCCGCCGCTTACAATGAAATGCAATTCATCCGCATGAACGTCCCCAAATTGGAAAGGAGCCCGTGATGCGTGGAATCGTCTGTGGCGCCCTGCTGGCGCTGTTGCTGGGTCTGGCGCTGGCGCAGGATCCTCCGGCGGAGAAGAAGGCGCTGTATACCCTGGCCGATTTCGGCCCGACGGCCACTGCGGCGCAGGTGAAGGCCGCGTATGACGCCGCGGTGGCGCAGCTGGGCACAACCGGCGGCCTGCTCATCATCCCCACCGAGTTCGCCAAACAGCTCGCGTTTGAAAACACCTCACAGCTTTCGCCGCGCACGCCGGCCCCGCCGGCGGAGACGAAGAACTGGCAGAAATCCGGGCCGGGCATCACCATCCTGGAGGTGAACGAAAACGGCACGGTCATCAAGGTGCCGCAGGCGCAGGGGCTCACCATCGAGCGCACGCTACGCATGCCGCTGAGCGAGAGCCTGCCGCACTGGAGCACCGATTTTGCGCTCACCATCAACAACACCCTCATCCACGGCTCCAACAGCTACCTGGACTGGCTTCCCGAGCCGGTGAAGGCGGGGACGGACGCGAAATTCTACGTGAAGACCGTCCGCGGCCTGCGCGTGGGCATGTTCCTCAACCTGCACGGCGGGCCGGGCTACGGCGGCGGGGTGACGCGCGGCTGCGTGAAAAGCATCAACTACGACGCCGAGAAGCAGTGGTGGTACTTCACCGCCGACACCAGCATTGACCACGCGGCCGGCGCCATCGTGCACAATAAGAACAACACCGGCGTGCTGTACCTGGGGCAGAACGCCCACGCCGACGAGCAAACCTACGACGTGATGCTGCGCCGCAAGCAATACGCGCTGGGCGACACCTACATGTTCTTCGGGTGGTACGACTACATGAGCAACATCCACTCGGCGGCGGGCGACGAGAACGGCAACATCTTCGCCGGCTATTCCAAGAGCAAGGATAACTGCTTCACCGGCCAGGTGGACAGCATGGACTGGACGGCGCATACGCTGAAATTCACCGCCGCGCAGAACGTGGATACCCTCGGCCAATCGCGCCCGCTCATCAACATGAACAAGGCCAAGTGGATCACCGCCGGCAAAGTGATGGTGGTGCCCGCCGAGCACTACTGGGATACGATTGACACCGGCAAGTACCCCTTCAACGGCAAGACCTACCCGACGACGCTGTGGAAGGATCCGAAGACGGGCGTCACCGGGCTGCGCATGGGCGGGCTCATCCGCGGCGACAAGGACTGCCCGTGGGACCAGCGCGTGGTGGGCCGCTGGCTGGGCATCACTGAGCCGACGGAATTGACGCCCGACAACAAGAAAATCCGCTGGTATCAGATCCTCTCCTGCACGGTGAACCCCGACGGCACGAAAGATCTCACCATCCAGCGCTTCTGGTGGGGGGCGAAGGAGATGGGCAGCCCCACGCTGTACCGCCTCGACAACGGCACTTGGGACGGGCATCTCCGCCCCTTGAGCTACGCCATTGCCCCCGGCTCCTACGTGACGGACGTGTCGCGCGCGGTGCCGACGACCGAGAACCCGGCCAACGAGCGCGCGCTGGGCCTCACCCCCTACGCCGAGATGAAGACGAGATTCGACTTCGAGAAGGGCGACGCCATCGAACAGGCCATCGGCCCCGATCCCTTCAAGCCCAACCCCTTCCGCATGTGGGTGTGGGACAACGTGCCCGGTGTCTTCCCCTCCTCCATGCTCGACCTGGCGAATTTCGGCGCCGACCCGCGCTACGCGGCGATGGCGGTGCGCGGCGGGCCGGACAACGCCGACAATATCAACAACACGTATCGCCAGCTCCCCGCCTGGGAGCACGGCATCACGCTGGAAGCCGCCGCCGGCAACGGCATCAACTTCGCCGCCGACTTCACCAACGCCGCGCTCTACTTCAAGCAGCCGTATCACGACCAGGCGATCAAGTGGCGCTACGGCACGCGTGAACCCGGCAAGCCCGACCAGGAAGCCACCCTCACCGTCTCGAACGAAACGGGCGCCCTCACTTTCACCGGCGGCGATTTCATCGTCAACGGCACGCTCATCAGCAAAGGAGTGGCCCCCGTGCCGGCCGCCCCGAAGAGCCCCTTGGGCAAGAACGTGCCGGTGGCGCGGGGCGCGAAAAGCCTGACCATCACCTTCGAAACGCCGGAAGCGGATGCCAACTACGCCGTCTTCATTGAACAGAGCTGGCTCGGCGCCCGCGCGGTGACGGAAAAAACGGCCACGGGCTTCACCATCCTCTTCGACAAAGGCGCGCCGAAGGACGCGACGCTGGACTGGATGGTGGCGCGGTAAACGCCGCGAACGAACGACTTTCGTGTAACATTCGTTCGTAGTCGCGCCGCAGCCGCAGCAAGGCGCGTCCGCATAGGCAAACCGGTGTGCAAACCCGACGCGCCTTGCTGCGGCTGCGGCGCGACTACGAACGAATGGGTAAAGTGGGCGGCCCGTTATTTCTCGGCTTCCTCTTCCTCCCGCCGTCTGCGCGGGCGATGCCGCAGCGCGATGATCAGCGCGGCGAGGAGCAGCACCGCGGCGGGGGCGGCGGCCAGCAGGAGCATGCGGGGCAGCGGGCGGTCGTAAAATCCCACTTCGACGTAGCCGGCATGGACGATGGCGAGGTCGCTGACGGCGGGGGTGAAGACGGGCAGCAGGGCGCGCCGGCCGCGCAGGAAGGGCCAGTGCGCGCCCGGCTCCGCCTGCGCCAGCGCGGGCGGCAGCGCGGGCAGCGTGTCGAGGGTGATGCGATGCTCGACCAGCGCCATCGCCAGGCCGTCTTCCGCGCGCAGCGCCGCGGTCTGGGCGGCGGCCACCGCTTCCGCGCCTTCGCCGGTCATGCTGTCCAGCACGGCGCGCATCTCGCGCGCCACGCCGCCCACCGGCACGCCCTTCCGCTGCAGGGTTTCCGTCAGTTTCAGCGCATCCTCCTGCAGCACGTAGGACCCATTCACCACCGCCGGCCCTGTCTGTCCCTCCGCCACGGCCGTGTCAAGGAGCGAGGTGATTTCCCGCTGGGTCGCGAGCAGCCCCTGCAGATCGGCGACGGCCTGTATCCACGCCGTCTCCCGCAGGCGGTCGCGCGCCGCAGCGGCGGAGGCGTCCAGGCCGAGGTCGGGCAGGCGGCCGTCGGGGCCGGCGCGCGGCACGGTGCGCTCGCGCGACAACTCGCAGATCAGGCGCAGCCGGGGGTCCCAGATGCGCACGTAGGCCAGCGCGTCCCAGTCATCGAACAGGGGGACGAGCAGGTCGCCGTAGAGCGTCAGGTCCGTCTCCTCGCTCTCCGTCAAGACAGCTTCCACCGTTTCGGCGATGGGGCCGGCGACCACGACGGCGACGTCATGCTCCTCCGAGCCGAGCGCGCCGAAGGTGCGGGCGGTCCACGGCAGCGCGACCGCGCCGTAGAGGAGCGCGAGCAGGATCAGCACGAGCGGCGCGCGCCCGGTGCGGCGCGCCGGACGCGGTTTACGCGCGCGCGTCAAGGTGGCGCTGGACATGCTGGACATCTTTATCTCCACGGCCCGATAGACAGGCGACGATGAGCTTGCCGGGGCCGAGGGCCGGGGCAAGCGTCTGCAGATACGCTATCGCGTGGGAACTTTCCAGGGCGGGCAGAATGCCTTCCAGCCGCGTGAGCAGTTGGAACGCCCCCAGCGCCTCCTCATCGGTGATGGGGACGTAGGCGGCGCGCCCGGAGGCTTTGAGAAAACTGTGCTGCGGCCCGACGCCGGGGTAATCGAGCCCGGCGGAGATGGAATGCGTCTCGGTGATCTGCCCGTGTTCGTCCTGCAGCAGGTAGCTGTGGCTGCCGTGCAGCACGCCGGGACGCCCCGCGGTGAGGGTGGCGGAGTGCCGGCCGCTCGCCACGCCGTCGCCGGCCGCTTCCGCGCCGTAGAGGGCGACGGACGGCTCGTCAATGAAATCCGCGAAGGCGCCGATGGCGTTGCTGCCGCCGCCCACGCAGGCCACCACCGCGTCCGGCAGGCGGCCTTCCTGTTCCAGCATTTGCGCGCGAATTTCGCGGCTGATGACCCGCTGGAAGTCGCGCACCATGCGCGGATAGGGATCGGGCCCGGCGGCGGTGCCGAACACGTAGAAGGTTTGGCGCAGGTGCGTCACCCAGTCGCGGAAGGCCTCGTTGATGGCGTCCTTCAGCGTGCGGCTGCCGGTGGTCACCGACACCACCTCGGCGCCCAGCAGGCGCATGCGATACACGTTCAGCGCCTGGCGCTCCACATCCTCCGCGCCCATGTAAATGGTGCAGGGCAGGCCAAAAAGCGCGGCGATGGTGGCGGTGGCGACCCCGTGCTGCCCCGCGCCGGTCTCCGCGATGAGGCGGGCCTTGCCCATGCGCCGCGCCAGCAGCGCCTGTCCCATCACGTTGTTGAGCTTGTGCGAGCCGGTGTGGCAGAGGTCTTCGCGCTTCAGGTAGACGGCCGCGCCGCCGTAGTGCGCGGTGAGGCGGTCGGCGCGGTACAGCAGCGTGGGGCGGCCCACGTAGTCGCGCAGGCACGCCGCCAGCTCCGCCTGGAACGCCGCGTCCCCCGCCGCCGCCGCGTAGGCGGCCGCGAGCTCCTCCAGCGGCGTCTTCAGCGTCTCCGGCACGTAACACCCGCCGAACGGCCCGAAATACCCGCGGGCATCCGGCATGGCCGCCTCGTCACCACGAACTTTTGCTTGCACCGATCCGTCCTCTCCCGTACAATACAGCACGGATACTCCGATTATAGGCGGAGTCGAAAGGCGGCGTCAAACGAACGCCGCGACAAGACGCAACGATCTCGAGCGCTCTCCCGCGTGAAAACCGACGGACTGTCATTGACGGATTGAAGGGACACGCGTATTATTATTTACGAAATACCGTATTAAATGCGTGATTTTGCAAATGACAGTCTCACGAGCCGGCGAATTCATACGGAAACTGCTCCAGCGCGGGCGGTATACCTTCACCAGCGACGAAGCGGAAGCGGCACTCGGCAGCCCGCGCGCGACGCGGGAAGCGCTGCATCGGTTGGAGCGACGCGGCTGGCTCTTTTCTCCGAGTCAAGGCTTCTTCGTCATCGTTGACCCGCAGCACCAGACGACCGGCTTGCCCGTCGAGTGGTTCATGGATGATTGGGCACGGCATCTGGGTTGCGCATATTACATCAGCACGCTCACCGCCGCCCTGCTGCACGGCGCCGCGCACCAGGTGCCGCAACAGACCCAGGTGATGCTGGATTGCACCGTGCGCACCGTGCGCCGTGAAGGGTATCACATCGCGTTTTTCTATAAGAAAGCCATCCCCGACGCGGCCTGGGAACGGCGCAAATCGCCCGCGGGCTACTATCGCATCAGTCTACCGGAAATGACGGCCTACGACCTGCTCCGTTACCCGCGCGCCTGCCCATCGCTGGACCTGGCGGCGACGGTGCTCACCGAGCTTGGTGAGCACATCTCCGCCGAGCGCCTGGCACACCTGCCGGCACTCGGCTGTGAACTGGCCGTGCTGCAGCGGCTGGGATGGCTGCTCGATCAGGTCGGTTGGGGTGACAGGACCGGACCACTGGCTGATGCGCTGCGACGTCACGGCGCCGTCTGGTACCCGATCCGCCCCGACCTACCGCGCGCCGGCGAACGTGATGCGAAATGGCATGTGCTGGTGAATGCCGCTGTGGAGCCGGATGTATGATACCGATCGCCTATATTACGGAATGGTCCGCCCATGCCCCCTGGCGATCGCCGTTGATGGTCGAGCAGGACCTGGTGATCAGCCGGGCGGTGCTGGAACTCTTCAGCAATCCGTTTCTGCGTGATCATCTGGCCTTTCGCGGCGGTACGGCGCTGTATAAGCTCTGCCTGCTTCCTGCCGCGCGATATTCCGAAGATATTGATCTCGTGCAGCTTGCCGCGGAGCCTCTTCGCGAGACGATGGATCACATGCATACCACGCTGGACCCCTGGCTCGGTTCCCCCAGGTACAGCGCGACCCGCCAGTCGGCGCGATTACTGTACCGGTATGAGGCTGAAACAGCCCCAGGCGTGATGCGGCGGGTGAAGATCGAGATCAATACGCGCGAGCACCTTCCGCATGAGCATACCGTGCGCTATCCCTTTACCATCGCGTCACGGTGGGTAGAAGGAACCGGACAGGTGACGTCGTTTGCGCTGGATGAGTTACTGGGTACGAAGATGCGCGCACTGTATCAGCGATGCAAAGGCCGTGACCTTTTTGACCTGGATTACGCGCTGCGCAGTGGGAAGGCACACCCCGCGCACATCCTTGCGGCTTTTGTCCGCTATGTCAGCCGGCAAGGTCTGCGTATCACGGCAGCGATGTTCCGCGCCAATTTGCAGGAGAAGCTTGCGGCCCCGCGCTTTGCCGATGACATCAGTCCGCTGCTGCGCGACAGTGTGACGTTCACGCTGGCTGATGCCGTTGAACGGCTGGAAGCTGATTTACTGAGCCGCCTGGACGCGGCTTGGCTGGACAGCGCAACCGTGCAAACCGTATGATCACACCCTTCTGGACCAACATCCGCTATCACGGCGCCGTCTACCTGCACAGCGTGGACCTGTGGCTGGACCCGCGCGCCTCGCGGGAGTGGGCCTTCGTGTCGCACGCGCACAGCGATCACGTCGCCGCGCACCAGGAGGCGGTCCTCTCGCCGGGGACGGCGCGCTTGCTGGCGGCGCGGGATGTCATGCCGCGGGCGGCGGCGGTGCTGCCCTTCGGCGAGACGCGGACGGTGCGCGGGGTGGCGTGCACGCTGTACCCCGCCGGGCATATCCTGGGCAGCGCGCAACTGCTGGCGACGGTGAACGGGCGCAGCCTGCTCTACAGCGGCGATTGTAAACTCCGGCCGAACCTGGTCGCGGAGGCCATCGTCATCCCGCGCGCCGAGGTGCTCATCATGGAGACCACCTTCGGCCACCGGCGCTACGCCTTCCCGCCGCAGGAGGCGGTGATCGCGGAGATGCGCGCCTGGGTGGCGGCGGCGCTGGCCGATGGCGCCACGCCGGTCCTCATGGGCTACTCGCTGGGCAAAGGGCAGGAAATCCTCGCCGCGCTGGACGGCTGCGGGCACGAGATCCTGCTGCATGCATCGCTCTACGAGATGACGCGCATCGCCGAGGAGTTGGGAGCGACCTTCCCGCCGTATGACCGCTGGGCGCCGGGACGGGGGGCGGGGGGCGTGGTGCTCTGCCCGCCGCATCTGCGCAAGTGGATCCGCGGCAAGCTGCCGCCGCACCGCGCCGCCATCGTCAGCGGCTGGGCTTTCGACCCCCGCGCGCGCTACCGCTACGGCGCCGACGCCGCCTTTTGCCTCAGCGACCACGCGGACTATCAGGACCTGCTCACCTACGTGGAGCGCGTCGGCCCCCGCCGCGTCTACACTGTCCACGGCTACGCCGGCGCATTCGCCGGCGACCTGCGGCGGCTGGGCTACGACGCCCACGCCCTCGACCAGGCGGACCAACTGGAGCTGTTTTAACGCCCCTGGAGGGAAACCGCCCGGGGCGCGCGAAAAGGGCTGTAACGCCTTGGTGAAAGGAACTCGCTGATGTCTACCCCGAAAATCGCCACCTGGCTGCACAGCCTGCCGCGCACCCCGGAGGCCGTGCGGGCGACGGTACAGCGGCTGGCCGACGCCGGCGTGGACCTGCTCATCCCCTGCGTGAAGCAGACGGACGGGCTGGTGGATTATCCCTCCGTGGTGGCGAACGTGCGCCCGGAGTACCAGGGGTGGGACGCGCTGATGATCGCCGCCGAGGAGGCGAACCGGCGGGGGCTGGCGATCCACGCCTGGTGCTGCGACTTCGTGGAGGGCACAGGCAGCCGCCTGCTCGCCGAGCATCCGGAATGCCGGGCGGTGCAGCACGGCCGCGCCACCGAGGGATGGTCGTGGGCCTGCCCGCGCCGGCCGGAAACGCAGGAGTATCTGCTGGCCATCTACCGGGAGCTCATTGACCGCTACCCGGTGCAGGGGGTGCACCTGGATTACGTCCGCTACGCCGACGGTTTTTGTTACTGCGACGCCTGCCGGGAGAGCTACCAGCGGGAGACGGGCCGCGACCTGCTGACGCGCGGCTTCGACACATGGCAACAGCCCGACGCGCACGACATGGACGCCTGGATCGCCTGGCGCTGCGCGCCGGTGACGGCCTTCGTGCGCGCGGCGCGCGCCGCCGCGGCCGCCGGCGGCAAGGCGCTCTCCGCCGCCGTCTTCCCCTACCTCCCCGGCCAACTGCAGGACGTGGGGCAGGACTGGGAGGGCTGGCTCGCGGAGGGCCTGCTCGATGACATCATGCCGATGACCTATTCCATGAGCACCCGCATCGCCGCCGAGTGGACCCGCAACCACCGCGCCGCCGTCGCCGCCATGAAGGGCCAGTGCCGCCTCTGGGAAGGTTTGGTCCGCCACCGCAGTTGGAGCGCGGAGCGCTTCCTGCGGCACGTCCAGACCGTCGCCGCGCAGGGCGTGGACGGCATCTGCATTTTCGACGAGCCGAACGTGACGGATGCGGACCTGGCGGGGCTGGGAGCGCTGGGAACTACGGCATGAACGCAATGGTCACGCGCATTGATGATCTCATCGCCTGGATTGATCGCGGACCGGTTGATGCCGATATCGCGGAGGGCATGCGGCGCGGCTTGCCGATCGAAACGTTCCGTCGCGTCCTCCGCGAAACGCGCGAGCGTATCATCGCCGACCCCTGGGGATATGACGGCGCTGGCCTGGCGGGCATAAGCGGGTATGTGCTTGATGATATGCGGTATTTCGAGCGTTCGTCTTTCGGGGTGACGTTGCATAGTGTCACCAATGACCTGCATCACATGTCCTATGTGCTCAATGCGTTGCGGAAGGCATACGCCTTGCGGCGGGAGAGCGATCATCCCATGCTGCCGCGCGTCATCGCCTACCTTGAACAGATCAGGGAGATGATGGGCGCGAGCTGGTCTTGGGATGTTGAAGGCATGGCGGAACTTTGTGATGAGTTCCGCCACGTTGTTGCCGAGTCCGCGCGTGATCTCTATCGCCGGCTTGGTGATCGCTTCCAGACGCTGCTGGCATTCTCGCCGAGCCATGACGACCATGCGATGCCCAAGATATATCGGCCGTAAGCTCACCCCTCGTGATGGCCTGGGGCACGAGGCCCGAAGGGTCGTCAGCCGCTTGCCACGGGTGGAGCATAGCGGAACCCGTGGATGAGACGTGATAGATGCATGAGGAGCCCTGACGGGGCGACAGCCTGGAGATGCTGTCGCCCCGTTAGGGTAGTGAAGCGCGTGCGGATACCTCCGGATATCCGCGGCCCCGGTTTACTCGAACACGATACACACCTTCCCCGTCTGCCCGCCGGCGGCGAGCCGGTAGGCTTCCGCGGCCTGCTCCAGGGGCAGGCGCACGTCGCTGGTGACGTCGGGGTGCAGGCCCCAGCGGTCCAGCCGTTCCACCAGCTCTTCCAGGTGCTTCAGCGAGGTGACCCAGGAGCCGAACAGGGTGATCTGCTTGTGGATGAGGTATTTGGACACCTCGAAATTCACCGTGCCGCCCTCGCCGACGTAGGCGCAGCGGCCCCAGTCGCGGGTGCCTTGCAGCGCCAGCAGGCGCGCGGGCGCGGCGCCGGAGCAGTCAATGCTCGCTTCGCAGCCCCGGCCGCCGGTGAGCTGCATGATCGTCTCCAGCGCCCCCTCGTCCGCCGTCACGCAGTGGTCCACCAGGCCGAGGTTGTCGGCCAGCGCCATGCGGCTCTCGGAGAGGTCGGTGCCGATGATCGTCACCGCGCCCAGCGCCCGGCCCAGCATGGCGGCGGCGAGGCCGACCGGCCCCAAGCCGGTGATGAGCAGGGTATCCTGGCCGCTCACCTGCATGCGGCGCAGCGCCTCGTAGGCGGTGCCGAAGCCGCAGGCGCAGAGGGCGCCGTCCACGTAGGAGAGGGCATCGGGCAGCTTCACGCAGGTGTTCTCCTCGGCGAGGAGGAAGGCGGCGTGGCCGCCGTCGCGCTGCCAGCCGTAGGCGGCGCGGTGCGCGCTGCGGCAGGAGATCATATAGCCGTGCTTGCACTCGTCGCACACCCCACAGCCGCTGATGTGGTAGATGACCACGCGGTCGCCGGCCGTGAACTGCTTGCAGCCGGGACCGACTTTCACAATCCGGCCGCACGGTTCGTGCCCGGCGATGACCCCCTGGTAGCCCTCCGGCCCCTTGCCCAGGTGCTCGCGGTAGATGGCGCGGATGTCGCTGCCGCAGATGGAGGAGGCTTGCATCGCCACCAGCACCTGCCCGTGTCCCGGCTCAGGCACCGGATACTCGTGGAACTCGACGGTGCTGTTGCCGGGGAGCGTCACCCCGGTCATCGTCGCGGTGGATGTCGTCATCGGCGTCTCCTTCACGTGAAGCGTAGTCTGGCGGTCACCAGAGTATAGCACTGTGAACGGGAGAACGGAAGGGTGTTGGGCGGGCGATCCCGATATGGGCAGGCGAGCGTCCCCCCGGAGTCGGCTCGCGAGGACTCTCGCCCGCCCAATACGCGAGACCGCGTCAGAGCCGGAACAGCGCCGGGTCGTTCAGGGTATCGCGCAGGTATCCGCCGGTGAAATGCTCCCGCACGCAGGATTGAAAAACCGCGGTGCCCCAGAGAAAGCAGTAGAGGTGAAACGTGCTGGTGCGCGCCAACGCCATACCCCCCGCGTGCCAGGCGGCGACGCGCCGCGCGGAGACCTGGCGGATGGCGGGCATCACCGCCTCCAGGTGGCGCGGCACCTGCTCACAGAGCCTGAGCAACATCCAGGCCCAATCGCTGTCCGTGCAGATCGTGCGGTGGGCGCTCTCCGGCGCGGATTCCCAGCGCAGCTCACGCAGGCGCCCCATGAGCAGCTCTGGCTGGGGATAGGGCAGGCGGCCGGCATCGAAAGCACTGAGCACGTGATACAGGCTGCTGATGACCTGCCAGGGGGGAGCGTCCGGTCGGCACCAGGTGGCCAGCGGCGATGCCGGGCGCAGGCGGTCCGCGAGGTGGCGGACGAAGACCTCCGTCCACGCCGCGCTCACGCGCCCGCTGGCGAGCAGCGGGATGGTTTGCCCGCAGAGATCTTTGTGCGTGCTCTCCCAATCATGCCGCTCCAGCCATTCAGCCAGCGCCGCGGGATCGGTCGGCGCCAACGGGCCGATATCCCGCGGGATGGGCTCGCCCAACAGATTCAGCGCGCCGAGCGCCATGTGCACCGCGTGCCCGGCGCTTTCCGCGCCGGAAAAATGCCCGGCGGCATCGCGATAGCCGAGGATGCGCTGCGCCCAGCCCGCGCGGAGGGCACGTGTGCCCAGCGGGAGCCCGAGGGCGGCCCGCACATGCACTGCGCCGATGAGGCCGTAGAGCGTCTCCGGTCCGCCGCGGGCGTCCGCGAAGCTGTCCTCCCGGTCAGCGATGCGCCGGCATGCCAGCTCGTCGGCCATCAGGGTCCGCAGCTCTGCCACATTCACGGGTGCGCACGTGCGCGTAGACATGGCGTGTTCCCTCCGTCTCCCCATGCGGGCCGCTCACCGGTCGGCGCGCCGGCACCCGCTCCCCGCTCCAGTGTAGCACAGCCGGCGCAAACGGTGAACGGCTTTCGGCGGGTGGGCGCCCGCTCACGCCTCCTCCCGCTCTCGCGTCACCGCGCGATACACCGCCAGCGTGGCCGCGATCATGCGATCGAGGGTGAACGCCGTTTCGACGCGCGCGCGGCCGGCGGCGCCGTAGGCGGCGCGCAGGTCGAGGTCGGCGAGGAGGGGGCGGAGGGCGCCGGCGATGGGGCCGGGCAGCTCGGGCGGGGTGAGCAGGCCGGTGTCGTCATGCAGCACGTAGTCGGCGTTGCCCGCCACGTCGGCCGCCACCACCGGCAGGCCGCAGGCCATCGCCTCCAGCACGGCGTAGGGGCCGGCCTCCCAGCGCGAGGGGGCGACGAAGATATCCATCGCGGCGTAGGCCTGCCGGGGATCGTGCGCGGGGCCGGGAAAACTCACGCGCGTCAGCCGCAGCCGTTTCGCCAGCCCCTGCAGCGCTTTCCGTCCCGGCCCCTCGCCCCAGAGCATCACCCGCGCGTGGGGGAAATCGGGCAGAAAATCCTCCGCCGCCATCAGCAGCAGGTCCAGCCCCTTCTGCGGCACGAAACGCGCCAGCGCGCCCACCACCACCGCGTCGTCCGTGATGCCGTGCGCGGCGCGCGCCGCGCGGCGCTGCTCGGCGGCCGGCGGCCGCCAGTCGCCGGGGTCTATCCCGTTCGGAATCACCGCCAAGCGCTCCTCCGGCAGGCCGGCGTCCAGCGCTTCCCGCGCCTCGCCGTCCGAGACGCAGATGATGCGCGCCGTCGTGCGCGCCAGCCGCCGCTCGACGGCGCGGTAGAGCGGCCGCAGCGGGTCCGTGGTGCGCTGGAAGGGAAAGGCGTGGGGGGTGTAGACCACCGGCAGGCCGACGATCTCCGCCGCGCGCCGTCCCAGATAGCCCGCCTTCGCGCTGTGCACGTGCAGCAGGTCGGCGGCGTCGCGCCGCGCCCAGCCGGCGAGCTGCTGCACCGTGTCCCGGCGCAGCGGGCGCGCCATCGGGATGTCGCGCACGGGCATGCCCGCCTCCTTCAGCGCCAGAAAGCGGTCCTTCCAGCTTCCCGGCCGGGTGAAGGAGGCGTAGACCAGGCAGGACACCGCCACCGGGTCCAGCCCGCGCACGAGATCCAGCACGTGCCGGGCGACCCCGCCCTCGGTGGCTTCAACGATGTGGACGACGCGAAACGGCATACGGCATAGGGTACTCCGTCCCAGTATACCCATCTTACCGCGAAATTGGTATGGTGATGCCGTAATTGCCGGATGAAGATGTTGTCATATCGAAACGCTAGCTATTTCTCTTGCAGTGTTGGTGCCGGCGTGTCTTTCGATTCACTGAACGAACGTATAACATTTTCTATATATTGTCGCACCGAGTCGTTTTGCGATGACTCTTTATTAAGCTGCGCAAAGAGAGTTCTTCGCGTCTCTGATGTATTCCACAGCGTATGCTTATTCGTCGAAGCAATACTCATCTCCGTCTTGCAGAGTAGTTGATCGGCGAGAATGAGTGTAGAATTGGGATGATTTTCCGGGTGAGTCAACACGTACCATAGATATGCATCCGTTGATAGTACAATGTCATTACGAATGGATACCTGCGCTTCCATTACATACTGTAGCACAAGTGGGCGATACGACATGCGTATGGCGAGTTCTTGCAGGCGTTTTAGCTTCAAACCTGGCACCCCTATCGCTGCAACATCAAGCATGACTTGCACATCCATTACTTCCGGATCATTTGCTGTCTTCACTGGGTAAATATTAGTAATTTGACCAATTCTAGCATTCCCGTATCCCCATACTAATGTATCCTTATTATATGTAAGCAATAAGATATATTTTCCTGCACCTACGACAGGTCTAGCCGGATTGAACAATACAGGAGTTTTTGTTCCGATCGTTACATTAGAACCTTGTAAAATACGCTCGATGGTGACCATTCTGATGTTATTGCCTTGTTTGTTCTCCGGTACATCACCAACAATCACAACAAACAAACCAAATCTATCGCTAGGGACAGTGTCAATATTTATTTCATCAGTATCGGCGTAGCTTACCGAAGCAAGTGCCAATAGACACACCATAATATATAGTGTTTTCACCGTAGACATAATACCTATCCTTTCATAATAATTTTGCACACTGCACACGACAAAATGATTCGTTAGGACAAATTAATATCGCCGCAACCTTTTGATCACAATGGGAAAAAAAATATACAAAACCGACAATAAGCATACAAACACAACAAATTGAATAATTAATCTAGTATAGTCAAGCATAGCAAATCCGTGATAGAGTTGATATCTCACTTGATACTCTTCAACCACCCAATTACTCCCCCATTGATGATAACGATATGGAGGAAAAACCAGCATGATACCAGTAATAATTATACCGATAGTCAAAATGACTTTTTTAATAATCATCACGGTGCTCCTCCCTTTTCTAAATAGATAGTTAAGTATATAAATTATGGTTATATAAATAATTATTTCTAATATAAGTATGGTATAATTAAGCATATATATACCGTGGAAAAATTTATATCTAATAATGTACTCCGAAAAACTCCCGACCATCAAGTGATTATATGGTGGAAATAGCAAGATAATAATCAATAGCAATATACTAATAGCTGTATAAATATAGCTCCAGCTACGCCTACAGAGTCTCTCTGGCATAATTATCCTCCATCAACGGATGTGAAAGCAATAAAAAATGCAATGCATAATACTTCCGGTATCATTATGACATTGAATAATCACGGATTGTAATTTTGACTATTAACTACAGTATTTGCATTAGGATACGCCATGGTCCAGTTTGAATTTACAACAGAACCCCATCCGTCCGGATATGTGATACCGGCGGATGGACTTGGTTCCCAGACGTGCATTACAGTATCATATACGCCATTTAAATTTAGATACCAATCTAGCTCTGATCGGAGGACATAATTTCCAATTTCGTTTTGCTGCTCGGTATTACCTGCAGCAACATAGTTATTGTATGATAGTAATGTTGTAGTACTCGCAAGGATATTTCCAATCTTATATATAGGATATTGCATTGAAGGCGTGTCGCCAAATGATAAGTCGTATATAATCCCATACGATACTCCCATATTGGTGAATTTAGAAGTAAACTTATATCCTAAAGCCGTACCATCATATGCCCAACCTTTGGTTTGACCTCTCATACTATCTAATAACAGCCCTTTCGTTTCAATGGGGTGGATGCGTATACCGCCTCCAACATATGAAGCTCGGAGTAGGTTAAATTTCACATTTTGGATATATCCAGCTTTCAATTGTGATAATCCAATACCAGTGGGCGGCCCATAAGATGCTACATCGCAAGTTAATTCTATCGCTGACGGAGGAGGAGTAAAATGTCCAGAATGGACCGGTATGAACATTTCGTTATACTCTTCAAATTCACCGATGCCATGACCGTGAATATCAACAGGTTGATATGGTGTACCATTTTTCGTAATTGTTTTCGAATTCGGTAATACATCGACATCCCAAATGCCAATATTTTTAAAATATGAGCGCTTGTTACCCGTTGTTACATAAGAAAGAGTGCCCGTTGTTCTACCAGATGTCCATTTAACCCAGCACGAGCAGTTTGTTGTCTTGATGACTGTTCCACCCTAGGCTTTCCATTCGCTTGGAATTGCGCGAAAACGTGAACCATATAAATGCCATGGTGTAAAATAGCGATAAGTACCATTGGTAGGAACACCAATTGGTCCACTAGGTGCTTGCGTTCGCCCATGCGGTGGAGTTGTCAATGGTAACATATCATCTTGGAATATCGTATCAATCCCTTCTTCGAGAAGAAAAGACAACGGTTCTTCCTCTTCGCCATCTTCATCTCCATATAAATGCGCGTTGTCAAAATAGTAGAGCGACTGATCAGTTGCGATTTTATTAGCGCCATCGGTTACAGTCAGGCGTACCGTATAGTAGCCATCCGGCTTTTGCGTCGTATCCCAATTGTAAAATAAGCCATAATCGCTTGTTTCAGGATCTGGTTCTTGCCAGGTGCGCGGATACCCGACCACGGTATTGCCATTCGCCAGTTGAATCCAGGTAGTCGGTGATTCTCCTTCACCATATTCTAAAACCCAGGTGACCGTTGTGGAGTCGCGCGATGGGCCGGCGACTCCCTCTATCGCGATGGTTTGCTCGACATCCAATCCATCTTCTGGTATGCCAATGAGCGCGATAGGGTCGGGATTATCCGCATAGGCAAACCCATACAGGAGTAAGACCGCCAGCAGGTTGATCGCCATCTGTTTCATGATCGCTCTCCTTTTCGGCATTCATTGCGCATGATCGAACCAGCCATCCTGTAGTTTCTCATCACATGCCTTGACCATCAGCGCACCCATTTCCTGCAATCGCTGGAGTGTAAGCCTGTTTTTCGCCTGGCTGTTCAATTCGTATACCAGGTCAACGCAACCGAGCTTTCTCGACAGCCATCCTTCAAAGCGATTTCCCTGGAATGTCCATTCCGGCTCTCTGTTCGTGAAAGTATACCCATTCTTCTTCGCAAATTGCTCGATTCGTGCATTAATCGGTTTGATTGCCCACCCACGCTGATAATCGGCATGTGGCATCCATATATTATCGGCTTCATTGGATTCGACATTATGAAGGCTGATGCTGATATACGGGCGCTTGCCATCGCGTGCCATGGATTGCATGTACGCTTGCAGCGCCGATGATTCCGGTGATGATTGGGCTGCGCCGAATGTTCGAATCATTCCTTCGTAACGATGTTTCGCCACGCCATCCGGATCAACCATTGGGAGAAGAACCAAGCGCGGCCATTTTTCCAATGTGCCATCGAGCACGGCATTCAACATGCCAAGGATAGCCCAACTGCCATCCGGTTCCGTCGCGTGCTCACGTGCATAAACCAGCAGCGTCATCGGGTTTTGCAAGAAGAAGCGGCTGGTCTTTACCTCTATTGCCCAAAGATCACGCTTTTCCGCTGTCTGACCGATCGTCTTGATAACGAAGTTCTGGCTTCGTTTCTCATACAATACATTGATATAGTCTTGTAGTAGCTCATAGGTGAACGGATACCGCATAGCAATCCACACTTCATCCTGTGAGAAGGTAGGGGTTGTCATGCGAAAGATATTCAGATTGGCGGCAACTTCCGTTTTCGTTATCCGCCCCCATGGCTCCCAATAAGAGCCATTTTGCGAAAGGAACTCTTCCGCTGACTCCTGCGAGATCACTGATTGGCGAGGGGATTTGCCATCACCGGCATGACGCTGGTCGTCAGGCAGTAGCGCATTCCCAGATCGCCATTGACCGGATGTAGAATCTTTGGCAAACCACTCATACGCAGAGAGCTTATTCGGATCGGCATATGTATAAACCGGTTGAAGTGGAACCCACTTACTGACGTTCCCTTTACCGACCATGTTGAAGCCAATGGTCAACGATTTTCCTTGAACGCCCGACAGCTTCATCATCCACCAGTTATGGGTAATGGTGGTAAGTTCGACCACGAGGTAATCATCACAAATTTTTTCTTGCTGGCGAACATTAGTTCCCGTGGATTCGAGTACTTTGGGATTGTCGTGTTGAACAGGGGCAACATCCTCAGCCGATCGCACCACGGACATGGTGGTGAGAATCAGCACAAATGACACAAACGCAATCCTGTCAATTAAACTCACAGGACGCTCCCGCCAATAGCGCAACGCTTGATTATTTGAGAGCTTACTCCCCGTTTGCCCTGCCGTCAACGGCCCGGCTACCGCGAGACTTTTTGCTGATCGGCGGCCGGCGCGACCGGACTGTTTTTCGGGCCCGGTTTCGCCAGGTGCAGCAGCATTTGCAGCGTGCCGAGAAGGATGCGCAGGTCGAGCAGCGGGGTGCCGTGCTTGAGGTAGTAGAGGTCGTAGCGCAGCTTGTGCAGCACGTCGTCCAGCGTGGTGTCGCCGCCCTGGTGGAGCTGCGCCCAGCCGGTGATGCCGGGGGCGACGAGCAGGCGGGCGTCGTAGAAGGGGAGCTGCTTCTCCAGTTTGGCGACCAGCTCCGGGCGCTCCGGGCGCGGGCCGACGAGCGACATCTCGCCGCTGAGCACGTTCCAGAGCTGCGGCAGCTCGTCAACGCCGGTGGCGCGCAGCAGGCGGCCGGCCGGGGTGACGCGCGCGTCGCCGGCGCCGGCCCATCGCGGCCCGTCGGATTCGGCGTCCACGCGCATGGTGCGCAGCTTCACCAGCCGGAAGGGTTTCCGATAGCGTCCCAGCCGCTCCTGCGTGAAGAACGCCGGCCCGCGCGAGGTGAGTGTGACCAGCAGCGCGCCGAGCAGGATAAGCGGCAGCGTCACCGGCAGCGTGAGCAGGATGATGACGGCGTCGAAGGCGCGCTTCACCACCTCGCGGATGGGCGAGGGCACGCGCAGCGCGCGCGGCAGCGCCCACCCCTCCGGCGCGCGGGCGATGGCGACCTTGCCGAGCACCGACTCGGAGAACTCGCAGAGGTCGGCGATCTCCACCCGGTGGTAGAGCGGCATCAGCGCGGCGAAATCCGCCTCGCCCATGCGCAGGTCGGCCACCACCAGGTAGGTGGGGTAGCCGGGACGGCGCTCCGGCAGCGGGCCGGCGGGGTCGTCCAGCGGCGCGTCCACGAAGATGTGCGGGTGCCGGCGCAGCTCGTCCAACAGCGGCGCATACGCTTCCGGCAGCCGACAGGGCACCAGGTGGATGGTCGGCCGCTGCAGCAGCATGGCAAACAGCAGCCGCGCCAGCAGCCCGGCCAAGCCGAGGGCGGCGCAGGACACCAGGCCGCCCTTGGTGTACCAGTCATGGCCGCCGCCGCCCCAGAAGATGCCGACCAGCACCGCGATACCCAGCGCCAGCGCCGTGGAGAAGAGGATGCGATAGCGGGGGTAGAGATACGTCGCCTGCTGCCCGCCCACCAGCAGCATCCCGAAAAACCAGGCCAGCGCCGCCACGTAGCCGTGGGTGGACTTCCACCCCACCGGAAAATAATAGGCGACCACGATCATCGCCGCCGCGATGGCGGCGTCGGCGATCGTCAGCCCGCTCTCAATCCGTCTGGCATGCGAGGTGGCCATGCGGCTTTAGTGTGCGCACCGGGGCGACTTCTGTCAAGCGATGGGAACCCGGCGCTCATGCGCATCATCCCCGTTTTTCCCGCCGGCAACACCGTCTCCCGCCCGGCGCACGATTGACAGCGCCGTTGCGCGCGGGCTATAGTGCTCTACGGCACGGGGTTCCCCGCCCTCACCGGGAGCGATCATGACGGATTCCGCGCGGCCGGTACTGTCCATCGTGGCGGCCGTTTATAACGAGCAGGAAGTCATCGCCGCGTTCCACGCGCGCACGCTGGCGGTGGTGGAGCAGCTGGGCGAGCCGTTCGAACTCGTGTACGTGGATGACGGCAGCACCGATGCCACGCCCGCGCTGCTGGCGGAGCTGCAGCGCGCCCACCCGTCCGTGCGGCTGCTGCGCCTGTCGCGCAATTTCGGCCAGCAGGCGGCCATGACCGCCGGGCTGGACTACGCCCGCGGCAAGGCCGTCATCCTCATTGACGCCGACCTGCAGGACCCGCCAGAGCTCATCCCGCAGTTGGTCGCGCGCTGGCGCGGGGGGCATGACGTGGTCTACGCCACCCGCGAGCGCCGCGAGGGCGAGAGTTGGCTGAAGCGCTGCACCGCCCACCTCTTCTACCGGCTCATCAACCGGCTCTCCTCGGTCGCCATTCCCGTGGATACCGGCTACTACCGCCTGATGGACCGCCGCGTGGTGCGGGCCCTGGGCCGGCTGCGCGAGCGCAACCGCTTCCTGAAAGCGATGATGAGCTGGGTGGGCTTTTCCCAGACCGCCGTCACCTACGTGCGCGATAAACGCTTTGCCGGCACGACGAAATACCGCTGAAGCACGCTCATCCGCCTCTCGCTGGAAGGCATCCTCGACTACTCCACCGTGCCGCTGCGCCTGCTCTTCAGCTTCGGCGTCGTCGTGTCGCTCGCCAGCTTCCTGCTCGGCATCGCGGCCATTCTCATCCGGCTCTTCACCGCCATCCCGGTGCCCGGTTGGACCTCCCTGTTTGCCATCATCGCCTTTCTCGGCGGCGTGCAGCTCATCGGGATGGGACTGCTGGGGGAATACCTGTCGCGCATCTACGAAGAGGTGAAGCAGCGGCCGATCTACCTCGTCGCGGAGGAGCTCGGCTTCCCGGACCCTCGCGAGGTGGACGATGGATGCCGCGCTCTTTGACGAGATGTATCGCCTGGAGACCACCCACTGGTGGTTCACCGCGCGCCGCGCCATCCTGCTGCGACTGCTGCGCCGGTACCTGCCGCCGGCCGCGGAGCGCCGCATCGTTGACCTGGGCTGCGGCACCGGCGCCTTCCTCGACGCGTTGGCGAGCCTGGGCGATGCCGTGGGGGTGGACAGCGCGCCGGAAGCGGTGGCCTACAGCGCCCGCCGCGGCGTATCGGTCCGACCGGGCGCGCTGCCGGACCACCTCCCGCTGTCCCCCGACTCTGCCGATCTGGTGACCCTGCTCGACGTGCTGGAGCATCTTGAGGATGACGCCGCCGGCCTGCGCGCGGCGGCGCGCCTGCTGCGGCCCGGCGGCCTGCTCCTCTGCACGGTGCCCGCCTTCGAGTGGCTCTGGAGCGGGCACGATACGCTGCATGCGCACCGGCGGCGCTATACGCGGGCGGGCCTGCGGGCGCTGCTCGTGGACGCCGGGCTGGCGCCGGTGCGGGTGAGTTACTTCAACACCTGGCTTTTGCCCGCCATCGCCGGGGTCCGGCTGCTGCGCGGGGGCCGCCGGGCCGCGCCGCGCTCTGACGCACAGCCGGTGGCGGCGCCGTACAACGCGCTGCTGCGCGCCGTCTTCGCGTCAGAGGGCTGGCTGCTGCCCCGCTGCGATCTGCCCATCGGCGTCTCGCTGGTGGCGCTGGCGACGCGTCCACCAATCGCGCAGCACGAGCAGGCCGAGCGGCATGCTGAAGGGCAGCGTGAACCAGATGTAGCGGCCGTCGAGGAAGATGGAGGTGATGCTGTACAGGAAGACGAGGAGTGAGCAGGCCAGGCCGGCCAGCAGCACCCCGTAGCGCGCGCGTTCCGCGGGGCGGTCGCGCCGCCACAGCCAGGGGAGCGCCGCCAGTGACAGGAAGCCGTGCAGGCCGAAGGTGGCGACGACGGCGGCCCAACTGCGCCCGCGATGCAGGTTGAAGACAATCCAGCGCGGCGAAACCGGCCAGACGAAGCCGAGCGGCAGCGCCGTCCCCACCGCCAGCAGGACCACCGGCAGCAGGAAAATATACGTCTCCTTCACCAGCAGGCCCAGCGGTACCAGCAGCACCAGCGCCCACCAGCGCCGCGCGAGCAGGCACCAGGTGGTGAGGGTGACGCAGCAGACGAGCGCGGGGTCCACATAGGTGATGGCGCCGTAGTACAAGACCGGAAAGGAACAGGCATACAGCGCGACGCCGAGGTGCTGCCAGCCCGCCGTCAGCCCGGCCAGCGCCAGCACCCGGTACAGCGCCAGCAGCGTGAGCAGCAGGCAGCCGAGATTGACCAGATTCACCGCGGTGGCCGCGTCCACCGGCAGGCCGGCGGCGAGGGCGGGCACGGCGGGACGGTAGATATACGGCGCTTTCAACTGCGCGCTCACCGGCGCGCCGCGAAAATATTCGGTCAGCAGCCGGTACTGCGTGGAATCGGGATTCGCCTTCACTGCCATGCCATCGCTGGTGTAGCGCCCGATGATGCCGGGGTCCTGCCGATTGAAGCGCGGCAGCGCCAGCAGCACCACCAGGACGGCAAACAGCAGGGGCAGAAAATGGGTGATGCGCGCCATACCGCTCCAGTGTGCCCGCCGACGCCTGTTCTGTCAAGCCTCACTGCCGCGCGACCAGCCACAGGCCCACGCACACCACCGCCACGCCGGCCCAGCGCAGCAGCGACACGGGCTCGTCCATCATCAGGCGCGAGCAGAGGAGGATGAGCACGATAGCCAGCCCGAAGAAGGGGTAGGCTACGTGCAGGTCGAGCCGCGCCAGCGCCAGTGTCCAGCAGGCCATGGACACCACCGCGCACGCCAATCCGATCATCACCAGCGGATGCGTGAAGGCGCGCCAGACGAAGAGCAGCAGGCTCCCTTCCAATCCGGACACGGCGCTGACCAGCGTGACCCCGCGCTTGATGAGCAACTGCCCGATCACGGTGAGGAGAATCGTCAACGACAGGAAGAGACCGCCCATCAACTGTATGCGGGACATCGCCACCTCGCCCTCCGCGAACAGGATGGTCAGAGGATACCCGCTTTGCCGGGGGAGAGGCAAGCCCGCGCCCGCGTCCCGGCGAGGATCGGTGAGGGCCGCATGGTGCGGGTGGACGCTCCCTCCCCTCCCCGGCGCGCCGCTACACTTCCGCTTCCTCCGCCGGCGCCGACGGGGGCAGGTAGTAGCAGAGGATCTGCAGCTCCTGAGTCAGGTCCACGTTGCGCACGGCGATCGCGCGGGGGACGCTGACGCGGGTGGGGGCGAAGTTCAGGATGGCGCGCACGCCGCTGTGCACCATCTGGTCGGCGACCGGTTGCGCGGCAGGGGCGGGGGTGGTGATGATGCCGATTTCGACCCCCATGCCGGCGTTGATCGCCGGCATGTCTTCAATATCGAGGATCTCCAGGTCCCAGATGCGGCGGCCGATCTTGCTGAAATTGTTATCGTAGATGGCGACAAGCTGGAAGCCGGATTCGTGCAGCCCGGTGTAGCCGGCGAGGGCGGTGCCGAGATTGCCGGCGCCGACGATCATCACCGGCTGATTGCGGTCGAGGCGCATGATGTGGGCGATGCGGTCAACGAGCGGGGTGACGGCGTAGCCCAGGCCGGGCTTGCCGAACTCGCCGAAGTAAGACAGGTCTTTGCGCACCTGTCCCGAGCTGATGCCGGTGCGCGCTTCGATATCCGCCGAGGACAGCGTCTCCAGCCCTTCCACCTGCGCGAGGCGCAGGCTGCGCAAATACAGCGCCAGCCGGGCGATGGTGGGTTCCGGGACCGCGCGATTGAGTGGCATGGGTCACTCCTCCCTCAGCGAGCTACTCGCTGACTGCCGGCGCCTCCGCCGCCGCCTGAGGCCGCGGCAGCAGGCCGGCGCGCTCGGCGATCACCGGGACGACCTTCTCCCAGAAGACGGGCATCAGATGGATGCCCGCCACGCCGGGGATGGCGCGGACCTGCTCGATGGTTTCCAGGGCGATGGCGATGCCTTCGGCTTCCGCGTCGGCGGCGCCCTGCATGCGCCGCAGCAGCGCGTCGGGCAGCGCCACGCCGGGCACGTCGCCGTACATGCGCTCGGCCATCTTCACCGATTTCAGCGGGGTGATGCCCACCATGACCTTCACCCGGTCGAAGAGACCGAGGTCGCCGGCGCGGGCCATGAACGCGCGCAGCCGCGCCACGTCGAAGGTACACTGGGTCTGGATGAAGCGGGCGCCGGCATCCGCCTTCTTCTGCATGCGCACCGGCCGGTAATCATACGGCGGCGCGAACGGATTCTCCACCGCGCCCACGAAGAGCGCCGGCGGCACCTTGATGGGGTCGCCGTTGAAGAAGAGGCCGTCCACCGTCATGCGGCTGGCGGTCTGCAGCCAGGTGAGGGAATCGAGATCGTACACCGGTTTGGCCATGGCGTGGTTGCCGTTGCAGGGGTGGTCGCCGCTCATGCAGACCACGTTGCGGATGCCCAGCGCCGCCAGCCCGAGGAGATCGCTCTGTAGGCCGATGCGGTTGCGGTCGCGCACGGTCATCTGCACCACCGCCTCCACGCCTTCCGCCTGCACGATGGTGGCGGCGGCGATGCTGGACATGCGCACCATCGCCGTCTGGTTATCGGTGAGGTTGATGGCGTCCACGCTGCCGCGCATGGCGGCGACGTGGCGGCGCACGACCTCGGCGTCGGCGCTCATCGGCGGGCCGATCTCCGCCGTCAAGACGAAGGCGCCGGATTCCAATACTCGTTGAAGGTGACTGCTCATGAAAGCCTCATCCCGCAGATGCGGGCCACAGCCCGGATTGCGAAAAATTGTACAAGCGCGGGCAACGCGATGTCAAGGTCGCCCGGCGATCCGGCGAAAATGCGAATCCTTTCCCCTGAAAAAGGGATTCCTCCCCCGGAAGCGAAATAGACCATTAGACAGCATCCTGGCGTGGGTCAATCCTGTTTGCAGACCTGTTGCGTACGGCTCGCGCGCGCGTCACAGGCCTCCCTGGAGGATCGTGATGGGTTTCGAGGAGTTCAAAGCGCAGTTTCACCTGAAGCTGAAGCTGACGACGCTGTTGATGCAGATGCGCTCCGGCTCGGAAGGCCACCGGGAAACGGCCATCCGCGAGCTGGGCGCGCTGGGCCTGCCGCAGGTGGTGGACCCGATCCTGCGGGCGTTGAAAGATCCCAGCCCCGGCGTGCGGCGCAGCGCCGCCACCGCGCTGGGCCAGTTGGGCGACGCGCGCGCGGTGGAGCCGCTCACCGCGATGATGAAAGACCCCCGCTACAACGTGCGCCGCGCCGTGATTACCGCCCTCGGCCAGTTGGGCAGCGCGCGCACGGTGGAGACGCTGGTGGCCGCGCTGAAAGACCCCGACCAGGATGTGCGCCGCATCGCCTTTGAGGGCCTGGTGAAGCTCGGCACCCCCGCCGTCCCCGCGCTGCTGGACTGCCTGCAGGCGCCGGAAGAGCACGTGCGCCAGGATGCCATCCGCGCCCTCGGCTCGCTGAAGGCGCCGGAGGCCATCGAGCCGCTGGTGGCGATGCTGAAGTTCAGCCAGGGCGACGCGCAGCTCGCCGCGCAGGCGCTGGAGGCGCTGAACTGGGTGCCGTCGCACCCGGCCGAGCGCGTGCTGTACGCCTTCACCCGCGGGCGGTATGACGACCCGGTGGCGGACGGCGCCGCCGCCGTGGAGCCGCTGATGGCCGCGCTGCACGACAACAAGGCGGTGGTGCGGCGCTCGGCCGCCCGCGCGCTGGGGATGATCGGCGACCGCCGCGCGGTGGAGCCGCTGCTGCAGGCGGCGAAAGACGATAACCAGGAAGTGCGCGAGTTCGCCTACCGTTCACTGGGGCAACTGGGCGACGAGCGCGCGCTGGAGGCGCTGCTCGCCGGCACCCGCGACGACAACCTGGAGGCGCGCGAGGCCGCCATCACCGCGCTGGGCGCCATCAAGAGCCCGCGGGCGCTGGAGGCGCTGTTCGCCTGCGCCCGCCACGGCGACAACCACATTCGCGGCGCGGCCATCGCCGCGCTGGGCGAGCTGGACGACCCGCGCGTCATCGAGCCGCTGGTGAACGCCCTCACCGACAAGCGGCACAACGTGCGCAAGGCGGCGGCGGACGCGCTGGTGAAGCAGGGCGGCTCCATCGTGGAGGCGCTGCTGCCGGCGCTGAAGGGCGGGGACGAGGTGGCGCGCGCCTCCGCCGCGGAGACGCTGGGCCAGTTGGGCGATCCCGGCGCGGTGCCCGCGCTCATCGCCACGCTGCGCGACAAGGCGGCGGCCGTGCGCAAGGAAGCCGCGCGCGCGCTGGGCCATATCCGCGACGGCCGCGCGCTGGACGCCCTCATCGGCTCGCTGGAGGACGACGACCCGGACGTGCGCAACGCCGCCGTCACCGCGCTGGGGCTGTTGAACGACGCCCGCGTGGTGCCGCACCTGCTGGTGAAGATCACCGAGCCGCGCATGGCCGCCGCCGCCATGGACGCCCTGCAGGCGCTGCTCAACGGCAACCCGCGCACGCTGGCGGTGGAAGACCTGCGCACGCTCGCCGGCCTCACCGGCCTCACCTATGAGACGATCGAATACGACACCCTCATCGGCAACGTCGCCACCCAGCACGACCTGGAGACCGGCCAGCTGTCGCAGACGGCGAAGGAGGAGCTGAGGCGGCGCGGGCTGTGAGCCCGCGTCACGCCGCCGCGCCCCCCGCTTCCATCGGGTAGGTCAGCCCCCACCCCGCGCGCAGGGCATCCATCACCCGCATCACCGCCAGCGTATCGGCCAGCGGGCGCAGCGGGCTCTCGGAGAGGCCGGCGCGCAGGCAGCGGCCGAACTCCGCCGCCTGGTAATTGTAGCCGTTGCCCTCCGCCGGCACCGCGATGATCTCATCCGGCACCCCGGGGCGCGACAGCGTGAGGTTCGTTGGCCGCCACCACGGGCCGTGCAGGCGGATCATCCCCGCCGTGCCCATGACGGCCGCTTCCTGCGGCGAGCGGGTGCGCACCCCGCAGGTGAGCGCCGCCAGCCGGCCCTCCGGGAAGCCCAGCGCCATCACCGCCTGCTCGTCCACCCCCGTCTCGCCCAGGTGCGCGGCGCCGGTGACGGCCGTCGGCGCGCCCAGCAGCAGGTGCGCCAGGCTGAGCGGGTAGACGCCCACGTCCAGCAGGCCGCCGCCGGCCAGCGCCGGGTTCAGCGCGCGGTGGTCCGGGTCCCAGGGGAAGCGGTAGGCGAAATCCGCCTGCACCATGCGCACCGCGCCGATGGCGCCCGCGGCGATGAGCGCCTCCGTCTGCCGCACGTGCGGCAGGAAGCGCGTCCACATCGCCTCCATCACCAGCACGCCCGCCGCGCGCGCGGCGGCGATGATCCGCTCCGTGCCGGCGGCGTTCACCGTGAAGGGTTTTTCGCACAGCACCGGCTTGCCGTGCGCCAGCGCCAGCAGGCAGTGTCCCAGGTGCGCGGGGTGCGGCGTGGCGACGTAGATGGCGTCCACGTCAGGGTCGGCGGCCAGCGCCGCGTAGCTGCCGTGGCGATGCGGAATGTCCCATGTCGCACCGAACGCCGCCGCTTTCTCCGCGCTCCGCGACCCGCAAGCGACCACGGTCGCGTCCGGCAGCGCGCCGATGCCGGCGACAAAGGCCTGGGCGATATTCCCCAGGCCGAGGATGCCCCAGCGGATGGCGTGTGGCATGGTGGTCACTCCTGATCGTGGTGGGTGTTTTATGATACCGGGAAAGGGGAGAGAAGACCAGTGGAAGCGTGACTTCAGTGATGAGACTCTACGTTTCCACGTCAGTACCCCGGCATGGAGCCGACTTTCATCCCTGGCACATTCACACTATATATGTCGCGGGTCGTCACGATATACCTTGTTCTTCGTATCAACTCAAGCGTCTGGTCGGGAATGTCCCGCCGTGGCATTCCCGCAGCGGTGCGCGGTGGAGTCCGCGACCAAACGATATCGTCCCGTGCAGTCGGGAATGCCACGGCGGGACATTCCCTACAGGTGCTGATACCGATGTCGCAGGCAAGGTACAATGTGACGGCCCACTACACGTAGATTTTGACGCGCACGGTACCGCCCGACAATGATCGTACCAGGTGACGAATGCGCTGCTGGACATCGAAATGGCCGAAAATAATCTGTACCGGTTGAACCCGTCAATGTAGGCAACTGCACGCATCCGTAGCTCCATAACAGCAGGGGCTCCGGATTACACCGGAGCCCCGCATCTCCCTCGTCGAAACTCGGGAGTAGTCATGCTCGTTATACCCGCATCGCCGGGATTGTCAAGCATGCATGCCCACCACGTCGTTACGCGATCAGATCCACCACCGCGAACGCCGTCGGGTCGGCGATCACCCCGTCCACGCGCTCCTCGGCGCGCAGCAGCACTTCGTGGCGCTGGAAGGCGCTGCGCACTTCGGCGCCCACCACGTAGGCGGCGTCCGTGCTGCGGCTGAGGGTGAAGTCCTGGCGGTCGCCGATGAGGAACTGCCGCCAGTCGCCGGCGAAGAGCGCCGTCTTATTGGTGCCCGCCCCCAGCGTCACCGGCACCTGGCGCGAGAAGACGATGGGCAGCCCCCAGAGCATGTCCGGCGCGCCGCTGGTCTCGCTCGGCGAGAAGATATAACGGCCGCTGCCGTCCTTCGCCGCGCGCAAGAGCGCCTTCACCTTCGGATTGGCCACGAAGCCGGTGGGCTCGTAGCCCGCCGCCTCGATGGCCCCCAGCGCCGCGGCGGTGTCCGCCACGATGTCCGCGGTGGAGGCGATCTTCGGCACCAGCGCCTCCTGGTAGAGGCCGGTGATCGGCCCGCCGTCGTCGAAGCCGAGGAAGGCGCGATCCTCCTTCATCGCGAAGCTGTCGGCGAGGATCTGCGCCACCACCTCGGCGATGCCGGTGTTGGCGTCCGCCAGCAGCTCCTCCGTCACCGGCACCAGCACCGCCAGCTTGCGCGCGGTCAGCGTCACGCTGTCGAAGGTCGGCGCGTCCACGCCGCTGTCCGCCGCTTCGTCCACCCACTGCGCCGCCACCCCGCCGGTGAGGCGCGGCAGCTTCAGCGTCAGCGCCGTCATCGGGATGGGCTGCGTCAGCCGCCGCACGGCCGAGCTCACGCCCAGCCGCCCCAGAATCGCCTGGCGCACCGACGCCGGCACGAACACCCCGCCCTGGGCCGCCTGGCCCTCTTTCATCGGTACAGTTCCCATGGTTCCTCCTTTTTGGTCGTGTGTTGAGATATGCCGGGTGCACCGCTCCCCCGGCCCCTACGCGTCATCAGCGCGTCAGCGCTCGTCTCGTACTCGTAGTCGAATACGGGCTTCGCTTCTTCACCGCGTGTCGGATCGCCACGTCCCGGACTGCCTGACGCGCGGTACCACAGCGCTCGGCTTCCGCAGAACCGTTTCGAGTACGAATAGTGTCCATCGGAGCGCGGACATCCTGTCCGCACGTATCGGATTTCGAGCACGAGTACGAGTACGAAGGATGCGCGAACCCTGGCGTGGTGCGCTATCCCCGCCGCAGCCATTCCGCGAACGCCGCCGCCGGGTCGCCCGGCGCGCCGCCGCCCGGGTTGGCCGCGGCGCCCAGCGCGCGCGGGGTGAAGAGGTAGCCGCGCGCCGTTTTCAGCGCCGCCACCGCCTCCGCCGCGCCCTGCACGACGCCGGCGTCATCCACCGTCACCCCCTCCGCATCCAGCAGGCGCAATGCCGCCTCCACGTCGCGGCAGCTCGCCTGCTGCAGCGCCAGCGCCAGCGCGCCGTCGCGCGCGCTCGCCCGCCAGCGGGCGTCCCCCGTCCGCACCTGCTCCTCCAGCTCGGTCACCCGCGCGGCTAGTCCGTCGCGCTCCGCCACCGCGCCGTGCAGCGCGGCCTCCAGCTCGCCCACCCGCGTCTCGTCGTGCTCCATATCGCCCTCCCGTCAACAAAAATGGCGGGCGGCGGGCCGGAGTTGCGTCACTCCGGCCCGCCGCCCGCCTGATGGCTCTCCCCACCTCAGCGCGCGCCTGCCTGCACTGTCAGGCGCCACTATAACAGAGGAACAGGCGTTTGTCAATAGGGGAAAACAAATATTTTAGACTTTTCCACACTCCTGCCCCGCCGCCCGCTCGGCGCGGGCGATAGCGAAGAAGTTGTCCAGCACCCGCTTGCCGTCCGGATAGCCTTCCACGAGCTTTTCGGGATGGAACTGGGTGCCGTACAGCGGTTTGTCGCGGTGGCGGTACGCCTGCACGCGGCAGCGCGCGGAGCTGGCGAGGAGGATGAAGTCGTCGGGCAGCGCCGTCACCTCGTCCATGTGGTACTCCGGCACGCGGATGACCTCGCCCAGCCCGTCGAAGAGCGGGTCCGGCGCCAGCACGCGCACGGGATACATGCCCCATTCTTTGTAGTAGCCCGGCCACTTATCCGGGTTGTGGTCGGCGTCGTCCTCGCGCAGCGGGCCCATGTGGCCGAGCGTGCCGCCGTGCAGCGCGGCGAGCAGCTGGTGTCCGCCGCAGAAGCCGATCTGCGGGCCGGACCACCCCAGCGCCGCCTCCCGGTAGCCATCGCACTGCAGGATGTCGTATTCGTCGTAGCAGGCGCCGCCGCCGCTGTGGCACACCGCCCACGGCCGCAGCTCCTCCAGCAGCGCCAGCGACACCTGGTTGTAGCGCGCCACCAGGCAGAGATCGCCGGACGCCGCCTGCAGCGCGAGGCGTACGTAGTTGTTGCCGCCGGCTTCCCTGTCCGGGATCTCGGTGAGGATGTAGAGGATCATCGTCAGCCTCCGAAAATGCACCGCATGTTGGTCGTGCGCCACGCCGCTCCGCGGCGCGGTGTCTTCCGGCGGCACCAATAGTCACATTATTCGCCATCCAGCCTTGACAATCCCTCCCGCGTGGGCTACAGTAACGACAGATTCTATCCGGAAAGGAGGCGCAACATGGTCGCGGTGGTCCTGGCATACACGCCCGTGGCGCGTCTCCGTGGAGGTGGTGGGTAAGCTGTCCCTGACAGTGCGTCGCCGTCGTTCCGCCGCGAGTGCGCCATGGGCGCGTCGCGGCGTTATTGTTTGGTCCGGCCTGCCGGACACGTTGACGAAAGAGACAGGAACACAGCGATGACCTTGGACGAATATGGATGGGACGCGCGGTGGGCGGCGGCGTTCGCGCCGTATGCGGCGGACGCCGAGCCGGGCCGCGTGACCCAGCACCATCGGACACACTACCTCCTCGCGACGGCGGCGGGCGAGGTGGCCGGCGTGGTGACCGGCAAACTGCTGCACGAGGCGGCCGCGAAGCTGGATCTGCCGGTGGTGGGCGACTGGGTCGCCCTGCGCCGGCACGCGGGGAGCGCGGCGACGATTCACGCCGTGCTGCCGCGCCGCGGCCAGTTCATCCGCAAGGCGCCGGGCATCCGCCTGGAGCCGCAGGTGATCTCGGCGAACGTGGATACCGTGCTGCTGCTGGTGGGGCTGGACGGCAACTTCAGCCTGGCGCGCATCGAGCGCTACCTGGCGGCGGCGGGCGAGAGCGGGGCGCGGCCGGTGGTGCTGCTGACGAAAGCGGACCTGTGCCCGGAGACCGCCGACCGGCTGGCGGCGGCGCGGGCCGTCGCCGGACGGACGCCGGTCCACGCCATCAGCGCGCCGCTGGCCGTGGGATTGGCCGCGGTGCAAGCCTGCCTCGCCCCCGGTGAGACGGCGGCGCTGCTCGGCTCCTCCGGGGTGGGCAAATCCACGCTGCTCAACGCGCTGCTGGGGGAAGAGATCCAGCGGACGCGGGAGGTGCGCGCCGGCGACAGCAAAGGCCGGCACGCCACCACCCATCGCCAGCTCTTCCGGCTGCCCTCCGGCGCGCTGATGCTGGACACGCCGGGCATGCGCGAGCTGCAGCTCTGGGAGGCCGACGAGGGGGTGGCGGACACCTTCGCCGACATCGAGGCGCTGGCGGCGCGGTGCCGCTACGCCGACTGCCGCCACGCCGGCGAGGACGGCTGCGCGCTGGCGGCGGCGCTGGCGGATGGCCGCATCACGCCCCGCCGCTGGGCCAGTTTTCAGAAGCTGCGGCGCGAGCTGGCCTTCCTCGCCTCGCGCGAGGACGACGCCGAATACCGCGCCCGCAAGCGCCGGGAGAAGGCGCTCGGCAAGGCCATCAAGCGGCTGAAGCAGGGGCGGTGACATGGTGGGAGGCCGTTCTCCCGGCCTCCCACCAGCGACATTGACAGACGAGTGGGTGCACGGTACTATCAGAAATATTTTTCTCGATGAAAGGAGTCCCCATGCGTCGCGGTTTTACCCTCATTGAGCTGCTGGTCGTCATCGCGATCATCGCCATCCTGGCCGCCATCCTCTTCCCGGTGTTTGCGAAAGCGCGCGAAAAAGCGCGCCAGAACACCTGCCTGAGCAACCAGCGGCAGCTCGCCATCGAGCTGCAGATGTTCGCGCAGGATCACGAGGAATACCTGCCCAACCGGCAAACGGTGTGGAGCAGCCTGGGGCTGACCGGCAAGATCACCCAGTGCCCCACCGCCGGGAAAAACGTCGCCAACGCCTACGGGTATAACTACAACGTGTCCGGCATGACGCTGGGCGATATCACCGACCCCACGGCGACCTTCCTCACCGCCGATGGCAAGTCCAGCACGTTCGTGCATGACGAGATCAGCCCCAACGTCATCTATACAAAAGCGGGCTTCGTCGCGCGCCACTCCACCCGCGTGGTGGTGAGCTACGTGGACGGCCACGTGGATGTGAAGAAACCGACGGAGATCGGCATCACGCCGCCGGCGTGGGGAATGGTGGAGAAGTCAGTGCTGACTTCCTTTACCACCACGGCGACCAAGCGCACGAACTATGGCGGCACGCTGGGCTTCGAGTTTACCGTCGGGTCGGATCCGCTAACCGTGATCGCGCTGGGTCGGCTCTACATCACGGGAAACAGCGGCACGCATACCCTGGGCATCGTGCGCGCCGCGGACAAGGCGCTCATCACCTCGGTCTCCATCACCGCGGGCGACGCGGGGGCGACGAATGACCAGCATGAGTGGGTGACCCTGCCGGCCCCGGTCACCCTGGCGGCCAATACCGGCTACGCGATGCTGACCCAGGAAACCAACGGCGGTGATCAGTGGTATGATACGTCGGCGGTCACCCCCACCTCGGCCATCACCGTGGTGGGCGCGCGCTATGCCAGTAATTTCCCGGCGGTGGGCACCCTGAACTCCGGCGGCGGCGCCAACAACGCCTACGCCCACCCGAGCTTCAAATACCAGGAAGGGCAGGAGTTCTAATCGGCGCCCCCTTCACGGCTCCGGAAAACTCTTCTCCCCGCTGATGAGGTGTTTTTCGAAGAGGCGGGCGACGACGTAGCGGCGGATGAAGCCCAGGTTATTGAAGATGCGGATGACCAGCGCGGCGGTGATGGCCAGCGCGACGTACTGGATTTTCAGCGCGGTGCCCAGGTAGAGGAGCAGCGCGGCGACGAGGGCATTGATGAAAAAGCCGCTGACGAAGATGCGGTCGCTGAACTTGCCCTCGATGACCGAGCGGATGGCGCCGATGATGGAATCGAAGCCGGCGACGACGGCCACGCCGACGTACTGGGCGTATTCGGCGCTCAAGGTGATTTTATTGGGCAGGTAGATCGCGCAGAATCCCACGATCAGCGCGAGAATCGGCAGCCACATAAGCGGTTGGAGTCAGCGGGGTCCCCGCGTTACTCCCCTCCTTTCGACGAAGCGGGCGCCGTGAGCTCGGGCCTGCCCACCTCGATGGAGGGCAGCACGGCGACGGCGGGAATGGCGAGCTTCTCGCGCTTGGAGACCTCCACCCGGGTACTCATCTGCCGCAGTTGATCCAGGATGCCGAACGGCATGTTGATGGCGCCGTACAGCACGTCCGGCTTGCCGATGGCGCGCACCACGAAGGGGGCGCTGACCGGGTGATCGTTGATCTTAATGGCCGGGCCGACGCAGCGAATGGCGGAGGTGCCCGCCACGCGCTGGTCGTTGATGGAGATCGCCTCGGCGCCGGCGGCGCGCAGCTCGTTCACCACCTGCAGCAGGTCCACGTCGTGCGTGAGCAGCGGGTTGGCGTTGATATCCGCCGGGCTCTCCATCGCCAGCTTGGTGTCGTCAATGATGGCGACGATGCCGGGGCCGGTGACCGCCGTGGAGCCGGCGCGCACGCGCAGGTCGTCAATGGCCTTTTGCAGCTCGGCGCGCAGCTTCTGGTCGGTCGTCGCGCTGTCCACCATGCGGTCATATTTCTCGCGCAGCTTTTCATATTCCGCGAGCAGCCCTTCGTGCGCGCTCACCTTGTCCGCGTACAGCGCCACCAACTGATCGCGCGTCATGGTCGTGGGGTCGAACTTCTTCGGCGCCGAGACCTTCAGCATGAAGGCGACGAGCATCCCCAACGCCAGGCACACGATGGTGACCGGCAGCATCCACGGTTGGGCCTTGGGCAGCGGCACATGCATCCGCATCATTGGTGTCCAGCCTTTTCAGGCGCTTTCGGCATCATCGCCGCGCCTTTCCCCGTTGAGTCCGCCACGTAGCGCAAGTCAAAATAGGCAATCGCGTCCAGCGCGTAGCCGTCGGCGCTCGCCTGCACGATCCCCTGCTGCAGGGTGAACGTTTTCAGCCCAAAATTCACCGGCTTGCCCAGGAAGACCTTCGTCCCCGTGTGCAAGATCAGCGTATAGTTGCCGTCCGGCGTCACCTGCACGCGCGCCGGGCGGATGCGCGATGCCCCCAGATTGGGGTTGTTCACCGCCGCCAGACACGCGCGCACGTGCGCGGCCGGCGCCGTCGCCAGCGGCTGTCCCAGCGTCAGCCGGGCATAATTCAGCTTCAAGCCTTCTACCGCCGGCACCGGCGGGTCGGGCGCGGTCGGCCGGGTGAAGAGCACGCCGTCGGCGTCCATGTAGACCGGCGGACGGGTGTAATCCAGCCGACAGATCGCTTGCCGCTCGCGCACCGTCGCCACCAGCACGCCCACCTCGCCGCGCGTCACCCGCGCCGCGCGCACGCGCGGCTCCGCGGCGAGGCGCGCCGCCAGCGCGGGCAGCGGCGCGCGGAAGAAGTTGCTGCGCGGCGGCAGCGCCATCAGCCGGATCACCTCGTGCGCCGTCAGCGTCTCCACGCCGCGCACCTCGATGCGGTAGACCCAGTTGCGCGGCGAGGCGCAGGTGGCGACTAAAATTTCGATGAGCAGCGCCAGCAGCAGCAGCACCACCAGCCCCCAGAGCAGGCGCGCGGCACGGAGCGACTTGCGATACTTGCGATCGTAAGCGCGCCGTCGCACGTTGGCGACTTCCGGGTTCATTGGCGGCAGCGGTGTATCCATGACGATGACGACTTTCCCGGCGAACCCCATCTCGCCCGACGCACGCACCCCGGGCTATCCGTACTGTACCCGCGAACCGGCGCCGCTATGCGCCGGGCGCGGCTGTCGCCCGCGCCAGCGCCGCCCGCACCAACGTCTCCACCAGCGCGGCAAAAGACAGGCCGGCCGCGCGCGCGGAGAGCGGCAGCAGGCTGGTATCGGTCATCCCCGGCAGCGTGTTCGTCTCCAGCACGGTCACCGCGTCGCCGCTGACGATCATGTCGGTGCGCGAGACGTCGCGGCAGCCGAGGACGGCGTGGGCGCGGGCGGCGTACGCCGCCGCCGCCGCCGCCGCCGCCGGGCTGATGCGCGCCGGGCAGATCTCCTCCGTCGCGCCCGGCGTATATTTTGACGCGTAATCGTAGGTGCCGCTCTTCGGGATGATCTCCACCGCCGGCAGCGGCGCGGCGTCACCGAGCACCGGCACGCTGATCTCCACGCCGCTGATGAACTGCTCGATAATGATGTCACGATCCAGCGTCGCCGCCCGCGCCAGCGCCGCCGCCAGCTCCTCCGCCGTCTTCACGATGCTCACGCCGTAGGACGACCCCTCGTTGGCCGGCTTCACCACGCAGGGGACGCCTATCGTCTTCAGCAGATCATCCACATTCGTCTCCAGCCAGTCCGGCGCGCCGTCCCGCCGCGATAGCGTGACGCCCGCCGGCGTGGGAATGCCCGCCTCGCGGTAGAGAATTTTGGTGACGCCCTTGTGCATGGCCATGGCGCTGCTCAACGGCCCGGAGCCGACGTAGGGGATGCCCAGCAGGTCCAAGACGCTCTGGATGCGGCCGTCTTCGCCGCCGGGGCCGTGCAGGGCGGGGAACACGACATCCGCGTGGCCCTTCAGGGCGAGGATTGGGGCGAGATCGCCGGTGAAATCCAGGGGAATGACGGTGAAGCGCCCGCCCGCCAGGGCGGCGACGACATTGCGCCCACTCTTCAGCGAGACCTCCCGCTCACTTGACGTGCCGCCCATCAGGACGGCGACGCGAATCGTGCTCATCGGTGCTGCTTTCCGGCTGCGATGGATTTGGTAGTATTATAACGCATTTCCCCGCGGTGGTGCGGCTTTTGTCGCGGGATTTCCACGATTCTCCCCGGGCGGAAGCCGACAGCCGGGCGGGCGATCCCGATGCCATCGGGACGACTCCGGGTGGAGGTGATGGTCTGTCGCGCCCGAACTATATCGCCGGGAACGCCTGCCCTCTGCGGAGTACAACTCCGCGGTCCCAGTGTGGGCGGCATACATGCGCGTTGCCACCTTCCTCCCGCGTGGCCCGGCATCCGGTCCGTCGGCCCGCTCCGGCCAGTCCACGCAGGTGGACTTCGTTGCTCCAGCCCCGGATTTCAATCCGGGGGACGGCAGCCGACCCATGCCCACCCCACCAGCGCGCGCAATGTGGCAAAGCGCATCACCGCCGCGGCGGGCGTGCCCTACGGCATCGTTTGGTCCCAGTATTGCCACGTGGTCTGCTGATACTGGCAGGCGTCGTCCCCCAGCGGCACCCAGCGGCCCAGGCGCAGGATGCGGTTGGTGGATTGCATCCACAGCTCCCAGGCATACGTTTCCTGCGCGCCGGCGGTGATGAGGCAGAGGTAGCGGTCGGTGTAGGCGCGCCACTCGCCGGTGGCGGTGACGCCGTCGCGGGTGCGGGTGAAGACGCCATCCGGCCGCAGGTGCAGCGTAGTGGCCACACCGCCGGACGACGCGCGCCATTCCACCGCCAATCGCGGATCGGGGGCGGCGCGGCTCACGTAGCAGAGGCGGCTGCCGTCCGGCGCCTGCACGGTCAGCGCCCCGTCCCGCACCGTGTAGTCGCCGAGGATATCCAGCTGCCCCAGCGCCGCGCCGCTGGCGGTCAGGCGCACGCCCAGCCGCCCCGTCGTCGTCAGCAGCAGACCGCCGCTGGTCACGGCAAAGCGACTGTTCGACGGCAGGTAGCAGGCCTGCTCCACCGCGCCGCCGGCGGCGATGGTCAGGCGCGTCGAGGCGGGCAGCGGCTGCTCGATCCCGCGGCTGTCGAGCCGCCGCGCGGCGATCCACTCGCCGGCCAGCGCCGGCGGAATGGTCGGCGTCACCCGGGCGAACTGCAGGATGCGGTCGCCGTCCGGCGTCTCTTCCACGATGCCCAGCGTGTCGCCCAGCACGGCGTGCGCCACCGCGCCGGCGGCCAGCGCCGCCACCTGCCCCTGGCGCACCACGCGGCTGAAGCGCAGCGTATGGCCGTCCACGGTGTAGAAGCCCGCCACCCGGTTCTCCGGCGCGTCCTCCTCGTAGAGGAAGGTGTCGTCGTCGCGCAGCGTGATCATGCGCGTCGGCCAGCGGATGTGCTCGCCCGCCTGCCAGGCCGGCTGCGCCGCCGGCGACGCCTCCACCCACTGCCCGATGAGCGCGCCCGGCGCCGGCGACGATCCCCCGCCCCCGCCGCAGCCCGCCAGCAGCGCCAGCCCCACCAGCAGCACCCCGTACCCCATTCCCCGCATCATCCACCCCCGCGCAGATCGCCCTCCCATTGTAACCAGGCCCTTGCCGCCGCCGTGCGGGATGGGCAGGACGCGCATGTGTGGAAAGGTGGACAATACCTTGACAGGAACGCGAACGCCGGATAGAGTGTGCGCAAGGATAGCTGTCATGACCACGACCCCCACCTCGTCCGCGTACCTGCGCCTGCTGACACCCTGGTTGTCCGCTGCCGAGCGTCAGCTGTATCGCCCGCCTGACCGTCCCGACCTGCTCTGTTACGGCACGGGCTACAACGGCTGGGGAGTACAAACGCACCAGAAGGCCTTCGCCGCGCTGGCGGTGCTGGCCGCGGATCCGACGTATGATGCCGCGCGCGCCGGCATCACGCGTGAAGCGTTGACGGGACGCGCGCTGGCGATGCTGCGCTTCTCGCTGGCCAGCCACCACGCGGGAGGATACCACTGCACCGACGGCACGCCCTGGGGCCATACCTGGATCAGCGCGCTGGGGGTAGAGCGCATGATGCACGGCGTGGAGGCGCTGGCATCGCACCTCACCGATGCCGATCAGGCGCTGCTGCGTGCCGCGCTCATCTCGGAGAGCGATTGGCTGCTGGATCATTACGACATCCTGGCCGGTCCGGTGCAGCACAACAAGCCGGAGAGCAACCTCTGGAACGGCGCCCTCCTGCACCGGACGGCGCTGTGGTACCCCGATGCCCCGCGTGCCGCCGCCTACCGTGAGAAGGGCACGCGCTTTCTGGTCAACGGCATCTCGGTGGCGGATGATGCGACGTCAGACATCGGTTACGACGGTCGCCCGGTGTCCGCCTGGTTCATTGGCGAGAACTTCTTCCCTTCCTACGCGCTGAATCATCACGGCTATCTGAATATCGGCTACATGGCGATCTGCCTGTCGAACGTCGCCATGCTGCACTTCACGTATCGCCAGCGCGGCCTGGAGGCGCCGGCGGCGCTGTATCACCACGCGCGCGAGCTCTGGGCGCTGGTGAAGGCCTGCACCTTCCCCGATGGGCGCCTGCTGCGCATCGGCGGCGATACGCGCGTCCGCTACAGTTACTGCCAGGACTACGCCATCCCCATGTGGCTGCTGGCGTCGGCCGCCTTCGATGACCCGCACGCCGCCGCATTCGAGGCCGGCTGGCTGGAGCAGGTGGCGCGCGAGATGGCGTCGAACGGCGACGGCAGCTTCCTCTCCTCCCGCTGCGCGGAGCTGGCGTCTGTCTCGCCGCTCTACTACACCCGTCTGGAAGCCGACCGCGCCGTGACCCTCTCCATGGGCGCGTACTGGCGCCGCGTCGCGGCGATTTCCGAGGCCATCACCCCACCGCCGCCCACCACCGTTGCCTGGCACGACCCGTATCATGGCGCCGTCTACCAGCGCGGTCCTGCCCGTGTCGCGTCCTGGACCTGGCTGGCCGGCGAGCGCCCGCAGGGGCTGTGCCTGCCCGGCGACGGGAGCGACCTGGCGGAGTGGCGCGAGTGTCTGGCGGGACGCATCCTCGGGCAGGGACGCCTGAACGAGCGCGTCATCGTCGCCCATGAGGAGCGTCTCTTTGACGGCGGCTTTCTCACCTGGGGCGAGGCGCGTGGTCGCTCGAGCAAGATGCTGGCGGAAGGCCAGGAGGAGGACGAGACCGCCGTGCAGCGCCTGGTGGCCGCCGCGCTGCCGGACGACGCCACGCTGTTGGTACTGCAGCACGCGGTCGCCCCCGCGCGGCGGGTCTATCTCACCGGCCTGGCGGGCATCAACCTGCCGATTCCGAACGACCTGTTTAACGGCAACCATCGCACCTACCATGTGGACGGCGAGACCGTGACGCTGGCGGGCGTCGGCAGCGCGGAAGCGCTCTGGCCTACCGGTTCGCGCTGGATGAACGTGGAGGATCGGCTGGGAATCATCGGGCTCTACGGCATGGAGCAGTTGTACCTGCATCGTCCCGGCACGCGGCAAATCGGCCTGAAGAGTTGGGCGCACTTTGAAACCTGGCAGGCGGGCGGCATGCTCTACGCCGACGAGGTTGTGGCGCCGTGGCGGCAGGGATTGTGGTCCGTCGCCCCCGGCGAGGTGCTCTGCGACCTCGGCGTGGCGGTGCAGGCGAACGTGCCGCACGAGACGACCGCCCGGCTGTGCCGCGACGCCGCCGCCGTGGCGACCGACAGCCCGGCCGTGCGCGCCGTACGCGTCACCGGCCGCGATGGGCACGCCTACCTGCTCGCCGCGAATCTGGCCGACACCCCCGCCCGCCCCGGGCTGGCACTCCCCGAAGCGGGCGTCCTCACCGACCTGGTCACCGGTGAAAGCATCGCTGCCACCGACCCGCTGCCGCTGCCCGCGGCCGGCGCCCGGCTCTTCCGCCTGGAGCGATAATCGCGCAACGCCCCGCGTCTCGGCGGGGAACCTCGCCGGCTGGCCGGTCGCACCTGTCCACACTCATGCGCAGATGCTATGCCGTAGCGGGCCGTCACGCTGTACCGTGTCCCGTAAACACGCCACCGGTCGTCCGCGCCCGGGACAATGTGACGACCCGCTACATGGGGTGATACACGGCCCCACCGAACAGCGCCGTCTGTTGGTCGTGCGCCACGCAGGGCGCCGGCTTGTCCCCCATAGCGTGAGCGAAGGGGGGAGTGGCGCCGCCGACAATCGCATCACCGGGCACGGTGGAGAAATGCGTCACCACGCGCCGCGGAGGGCGCGGACTACAGCGCACGGGACAGCGTGAACGACCACTACAGCTATGCCGTAGCGTTGATCACGATCGCGCCCGCCCCTTCGACTCGCGCCTTTGCGTGGCCCCGCTACCTCCCCTCGTTCAGATACACATACAGCCCCCCCTTGCCCGGCGCCACGATGTCCAGGCGGCCGGTGTCGCGGAGGTCGGCGAGGGCGAAGTGGATGCCGAGGCCGCCGGTGCCCTGCTCGAGGCGGATGTAGTCAATAACCTGCTTGGAAAAATTCTCGCCGGTCCACTTGAAGTAGTAGAGGCCGATATCGTCCCACTCGCCGGCTTCGTTGCCGCAGTGGGCGCGGTGGCGCTTGCCGGTGATGAGCTCCGGCTGGCCGTCGCCGTCAATGTCCGCCCACTGGAGATCGTGGTACTGCGCGCCGAAGGGGTCAATGGGGTGGCGGGTGAAGCGGCCGTCGTCCTCGCGCTGCCACCAGTCGAGGCCGTAGCCGTGGGCGTGGCCGATGATGATCTCCGCGCGCCCGTCGCCGTTGATGTCCTCCACCAGCATCGGCACGCTGGCGTCCCACAGCCCGAAGTCGAAGGGGTGGTAGGTCCACGCGCCATGCCACGGGTCGGCGGGGGCTTCCAGCCAGCCGTGGCGCAGCACGATATCCATCCGCCCGTGGCCGGCGATGTCACCGCAGCCCAGGCCGTGGCCCTGCTCGCCCGCGTAGAGGGTATAGGCGGCGAATGTACCCGGCGCGGTGAGCTTATAGGCGACCAGCGGGCCGCCGGGGCAATTCGGCACGATCTCACGCTGGCCGTCGCCGTCAATATCCCACGCGCGGGTGGTCTCCACGTTCCCCACGCGGGCGATGACGTGCTCCGGCCATTCCCCGCCCTTCTCCCCCGGATTCTCGCGCCAGCGCAGCGTCTCACCCCACCACCCGCCGGTGATGAAGTCGAGATAGCCGTCGCCGTTCACATCCATCGCGATGGTGGAGAAGTCGTCGTAGTACTCGCCGTACTTGCCGACCGTGCCGAGCTGGTGCTTCGTCCGGAAATCCGGCCCCTGGTACCAGAACTCGCCGGAGACGATGTCCGGGATACCGTCGTTGTTCACGTCGAAGACGCCCGCCGTTTCAAAGGTCTCGTCGGCGATCCAGATTTTGCGAAATTTCACCGGCATGGGATGCTCCTTTGTGTCATTTTACCGCGGAGGTCGCAGCGGAGGGGTTATGGCGTTCATCACCGAAGGGTCGTTCGCGTCGAATACCCGCGCGGTAGGGACAGACTCCGCATGGCAGGATGGTATGGCATGCGAGAGGTGTATGCATAGATACCACGATTCGCCAATCCGGCCATGCGCAGTCAGTCCCCGTGGAACCGGGACCAACAACTCCTCCGCGTGCTCCGCGTGCTCTGCGTGCTCCGCGGTGATATCTATTCGGTACTCTCCTCACTTCCCCGTCAGCAGCCGAATATACTCCCGCGCCACCTTCAGGTCTTCCATCGCTTCGGCGGCGTCGCACAGGGGAGGCATGTCGCCGCGGATGGCGGCGACGAAGTTCGCGGCCTGCTGGCGCATGGCGTGCGTCCACGGGAGCTGCGGCACCAGGGTCTGCGGGGCGGCGCCGTCCCCGGGGTCGCGGAAGAGCTCCACGCGGCCCGGGCGGTTGAACGCCAGCGGCGCGGGCAATTCCAGCGTGATCCAGCCGCGCTCGAAGCAGACGAAGGCGGATTCCTGCCAGTCTATGGTGGTCTGATAGGGCGACATCTCGATGACGCCCGCCACGTTCTCTTCACTGAGCACGTTCAGCACCACGCCGGTGGGGTCGGCGTAGACCACCGTGTACGGCGCGCCCAGCAGGTGGCGCATCAGGTTCACCTGGTGGATATAGTAGTTGACAAAGCCGATATAACGGCCATTCAGCGCTTCGTCCATGTCGCGCGCCGGAGGATCCCACTCCAGGTTCTCCGGGGAGCCCCAGGAGAGCTGGCCGTCGGGGCCGTCGTTATTGATGACATCCCAGAAGCCGCCCGCCACCCAGTCGCCGGCGGGCATGAGGATGCGCACGTATTTCAGCGCGCCCAGCTCGCCGCTGGCCTTCAGCCGCTCGATCTCCGCTTTCGCATACATGGTGGCGGGGTCGCTGCGCTTGTGGTAGCCCACCATGTGCCAGGTGCCGCTCGCGGCCAGCGCGGCGAGGATGTTCTCGCCCACCTCGATGGCGCCGCACAGCGGTTTTTCGGTGAAGACGGGAATGCCCGCCTGATAGAGTTCCGGCAGCAGCACGCCGTGGCGGGTGAAGGGCTGCGAGGCGACGATGCCGTCGAGCTGCTCGTGCGCCAACATCTCGACGTGCGACGGATAGACGCGTGGGATGCCATATCTCGCCGCGACTTTTTGCGCGCGGGCGCGCTGCAGCTCGGCGATGGCCACCACCTCCACCCCCGGCAGCCCCACGTAATTCTTCAAATGGGCGCACTGCCCCATATTCCCGACGCCGACGAACCCGATTTTCACTGTGGACATGTAAGGAACCTCCGAAAAAGCTGACAATGAGCGGGGTTCACCTCTCCCCCCGGCCCCCTCCCCTAGATGGGGAGGGGGAGGGAGTGAAGAGGCGATTTCGGTTGCTGATTTCCACTCCGTCTCTCCCCCTCCCCGCGTAGGGGAGGGGGCCGGGGGGAGAGGTGAGCTACTCCCCCTGCGTCACCAGCGTGCCAAACCGCTTGCCGATGGCCAGCGCCGGGTCGAGCGGCACCTCCACCGGTTTGACGTCCGCCGGGATGTCAATATGCGGGGTGGGGCGCAGGGACGCGCTGGTGAATTGCGGCAGCCACGGCGCTTCCGCCGCGAAGAGGGCGGCGGTCATCTCGCGCACCTCGGCCAGCGTGCAGACCGCGGAGGTGAGCGGGTCCATGGCGATGGCCTGCATCGCCAGCTCCGGATCGCCGGTGAGCGCCGCTTCCACCGCCAGCGCCTGCACGGTGACGTTACTCTGGTTCAGCGCCGCGCACTGGATCGGCAGGTCGCCCACGCGCAGCGGGTGCAGCCCCTCGCGGTCCACGTAGACCGGCACCTCCACGCAGCACCCCGACGGCAGGTTGGTGATGTAGCCGTCATTGCGCACGTTGCCCTGCAGGCGGACGGGCGCGCCGGTGGCGTGCGCTTCCAGGATGTAGGTGCAGTATTCCGCGCTGCGCGGCTCCAGCAGGGGCGATTCGAACTGCAGCGGGTCCACCGCGCGGTATTTCTCCGCGATGCGGGCGCACCAGGTGTAGTAAGCGCCGCTCTCGCCGCCGAAGGCCGGCTGGTCGCAGTAGCGGCGCAGCGCGCGGGCGCTGCCGCGGAACCACGGCACGTATTCCGACAGGTGGCCGGTGCTCTCCGTCATGAAATAGCCGAAATGCCGCATCACCTCGATGCGCACCTTCTCGTTGACGTAGTACTCCGGCCGCTCGCAGAGGGCCTTGAAGCGCGGATACAGGTCCTGGCCCGCGTGCGCCAGCTTGAGGAACCACGCCATGTGATTGGTGCCGGCGCAGAGGTAGTCAATCTCCGCCTTCGGCACGCCCACGTAGCCGGCGATCAGGTCCAGCGTGGTCTGCACGCCGTGACAGAGGCCGATGAACGGCACGTCGGAGACCAGCCCCAGCGCGTAGCAGCACATCGCCATCGGGTTGGTGTAGTTGAGGAGGAGGGCGCCGGGTTTCGCCACCTGCGCCATGTCGTCGGCGATCTGCTGGAGCACCGGGATGCCGCGCAGCGCGCGGAAGACGCCGCCGGGGCCCAGCGTGTCGCCGATGCACTGATCCACGCCGTATGTCAGCGGGATCTCGTAGTCGTACTTGAACGCCTCCACCCCGCCCACCTGCACCATGCAGATGACGTAGTCGGCGTCGCGGATGGCGTCGCGGCGGTCGGTGGTGGCATACACCTGCGCCGGCAGGCCGTTGTCCGCGATCATCCGCCCTACGAACGCCTCCATGCGCCGCAGCTTCGGCTCGGTGGGGCTCATCAGCGCGTAGGTCGCGCCCTGCAGCGCCGGCGTGGCCAGCATGTCGTTGATGAGCGTCTTCGCGAAGACGATGCTCCCCGCGCCGATCATGGCGATTTTCATGGCGGACCTCCGTATGGGGACGTTTCAGCGGCGTGCACCTCTCCCCCCGGCCCCCTCCCCTACCTGGGGAGGGGGAGCGAGGGAAGAGACGATTCCGGTTGCTGATTTCCACTCCGTCTCTCCCCCTCCCCAGGTAGGGGAGGGGGCCGGGGGGAGAGGTGAATCCATCTTACGCTTCCACTGCCCGCGGGGGTATAGACGCCGTTGCCGCGGGCATGGAGCATCTTGCGCGGTAGACGGTGGGCGGGCAGCCGGCGTCGGCGCGGAAGACGCGGCTGAAGTAGAGGGGATCGTCGTAGCCCACCTGGCGGGCGATCTCCTGCACCGGCAGATCGGTGGTGGCGAGGAGGCGGCGGGCGGCCTCCAGGCGCAGCCCCTGCAGATAGCGCATGGGGCTGGTGCCCATGCGGCCGGTGAAACGGTGGGCGAGATGCGTGGGCGTCACGCGCACCGCGTCGGCCAGCCGGCCCAGCGTGATCGGCTCGGCATAGCGCACGTGCAGGTACTGCACCGCCAGGTCCACGGCGTCATGGTGCACCGGCAGGCGGCGGTCCCAGGCGCGCTCCACCAGCAGCAGGAAGGCGCGCAGGTAGGTCGCCGCCAGCGGGGTGGCGCCGTGGACGGCGTATTCCGCCTCCAGGTGCTCGCACAGCCAGCGCAGGTCGCCGCGCGGGTCGGGCAGCAGCAGGTGCGCGCCGGCGGGCGGCGTCCCCGCCACCTCGGCGCTGAAAAAGACCGTCTGCTCCGGGTCGGTGGGGTCGGAGATTTCCGCGTGCGGCAGCCCCGGCGGGTAGATGACCAGGTGGTACTGCTGCGGGCGCAGCACGGCGTGCGGCAGGTCCACGCGTCCGCATCCTTGCAGGAAGTAGATGAACTCCCAGTGCGGATGCAGGTGGCGGGCCATCGCCCAGGCCGGGTTCGGCTGCACTCGCCCGGCCCCCAGCAGGCGCGCCGTCTCTACCGCGAAGACCGTCTCCATGCGGCGAAAGATTCTCCATATCCCGGCGAAAGCCCTCTTTGTGCGCCGGGGCGGACACCCGCGTCGGTCTTCGCCGATGCCGGCGCCGCCTTCGCGGAACACTTCTGACAGAAGAGGAGGGACGAGTATGTTTTCACGCGTGATACTGCTGCTGCTGGCGTGCGTCGGCCTGACGGCCGGCGCGCCGGCGCAGACGATGATGCACGTGCCCCCGCCGCGGACCATTTCTGTGACCGGCACCGCCGAGCGTCAGGTGCCGCCCGATCTGGCCTTCGCCGCCGTCGCCGTCGAGACGCAGGCGCGGACGGTGGCGGAGGCGGCGGCGCAGAACACTGCGGCCGCGCGGCGCATCATTGACGCCATCCAGGCGCTCAATCTCCCTAACCTGACGGTGCGCACGCTCACCTTTGACGTGCAGCCCGTCTACGAGCAGCAGCGGCCGGGGGTGACCACGCCCCCGCGCATCACCGGCTACCGGGTGATCAACCGCGTGCAGGCGCGCCTCCCCGACGCCGACGCGGACCGGCTGGCGGCGAACGTCGGGCGCGTGCTCGACGCCGCGCTGCAGGCCGGCGCGAACCGGGTGGATCAGGTGGCCTTCGACCTGCAGGATGAACAGCGCGCGCTGCGCGAGATCGTCGCGGACGCGACGCGCAACGCCCGCGAGACCGCGCTGGCGCTGGCGGCGGCCGCCGGCGTGCAGCTCGGCGCGCTGCAGACGCTCTCCACCGCGCCCGTGTACCGCCCGCTGATGGCGCAGGCCCGCGCCGTCGAACTCGCCGCCGCCCCCGGCGTGCCCATCGTCGCCGGCCCGCTGACGGTCACCGCCACGGTCTCGGCGGTCTATCTGATCCAGTGACGGCGAACAGCGCCCCCGCGCCGGGCAGCGCGGCGCGGGGGCGCGCTGCGGGACATCACCGCCCATCTTCAGTCGTCGCGCCCCTCTCGTGCACAGTCTACCCGGCGGCGCGGCGCGTCCGGTCGCGCCGCGCCGCACCGATGTGCGCCGCGCGCATTGGGCGGGGAGAGAAGGAACGGGCCGCGTCGGCTGGAAACGACGCCGCGCGCTGAACAGCGGCGGGGCGTATCCCACGTCCCGCATGGGCCGCCTCGGCGGGCCCGTCTGCGGCTTTTGTGCAATTTGTGGGTATATATGGTAAAATAGCGCTAACGCGCTGGCGCGCGGAGTCCACGCACGGCACCCCCCACCGGCGATCCGGGTGCGTGGCGGAGGTCGTCTCATGCGGAACATGCTGGCTGTGCTCGTGTGGTGCGTGCTCGCCCTGGCGCTGGCGCCGGCGTTCGCCGCCGTGCAGGTGACGGTATATGAGCCGCGCTACGGGCTCTCGGCGCCCACCGGCCCGGCGGAGCCCGTCGCGGACTGGTCGCGGGGCGTGCTGTTCATCACCGCGGAGGGCCGGGCGCCGAGCACGGCGGCCGGCACGCGCGCCCCGGCGGTCGCGCGGCAGGCGGCCCTGGCGGCGGCGCGGGCGCGGCTGGCCGATTACCTGGGCGCGATGAAGCTCACCGGCTTCGTCACGCTGGGCGACGCCCTCGCCACGACACTGCTGCCCACCGTCTCCATGGAAGCGCTGTGCGCGCCGGTGCGCCCGGTCGTGGAGCGCTATGACACCGGCGCGCGCGCCTGCATCGTCATCGCCGCGCTGCCGCTCACCGGTCCCGGTTCGCCCAGCGACGTGGCCGCGCGGATGCTGGCGCTGCTGCAGGGGCCGGACGGCAAGGGGATGCGGCCCGTCTACACCGCCCAGCAGATGACGCTGCGCCCGCGCGCGCCGCTCCATCAGGTCTCCAGCGGCCCGTATTCCGGCCTAGTGCTCGACTGCCGCGGCCTGGGGTATACCCCCGTCTTCATCCCCCGCCTGGTCGGGCAGGACGGCGCCGAAGTGTGGGGCGTGACCGGCGTGAACCTGGCGCTGGTGAAGGAGAAAGGCCTGGTAGCCTACGCGCCCGATCTGAAAGTCGCGCTGCTGAGCGGCCGCGCCGGCAATGTGCCGCTGCTCATCCGCCCGCTGGGCACCGCCGGACCGCTGCGCGGCGACCTGGTGCTGCGCGCCGAGGATATCACCGCGCTGCGGGACGAACACGCGGCGGAGACCTTCCTCGCCACGCTGTCGCTGATGATTCTGATTGATTGAGGAGATCCGCATGATCCGCACGCTGCTGCGCACGCTTGCCTGCTGTGCCTGCGCCCTCGCCGGGCTGCTCGCCTGGAGCCAGACGGCCGCGCCCGCGCCCGCCCCGGGGTACGCCATCCGCACCGACCGCTCCGGCGCCCAGATCAACTGGCTCACCGGCAACCTGGAGGCCGTTGGCGTCGGCTACGTGCGCGACCGGAGCGCGATGTCCGTCCGCCAGGCGCGCACCACGGCGATGACCATCATGAACCGCGAGGCGCGCCGCGTACTGTACACCCTGCGCGTGGATGCCCACGCCATATTGGGCGACCTGGCCAAGGACGCGCAGGCGCTGCGCGCGCTGGACAGCCTGCTCGCCCATCTCACCGTCATTGACGAGAAGACCTCCGCCGGCGTGGTGGCGATGGTCGGCGTGCTGCCGCTCTACGGCGAACAGGGCGTCACCTACTTCGGGGCCAAGGGCCTCTCCACCGCGAAGGCGGTGGAGGTGAAGCCGGCGGAGCTGACGCTGCTGCCGCAGATTCCCCGCGGCCACACCCCGCAGCGCTTCGACGGCCCGTATACCGGCGTCATCATCAACGCCGACGCCATGGTGCTCACCCCCTGCCTCTTCCCGCGGGTGCTGCGCTACGACGGCAAGGAGCTGTGGGGCGCGGCGCTGCCGCAGCCGATGACCCCGGTGGCGGTGGTCAACGGCCCGGTGCGCTACGCCGCGAACCTGGAGGCCGCCATCGCCGGCAAGCTGGCCGGCGACCGCCCGCTCATCCTGGAGGCCGTCGGCGTGGGCCAGGGCTGCTACCCGGCGGTGAACCTGGATGACGTCTTCCTGGTGCTCAACGAGCACAAATATCAGAGCCTGCTGACCAATCTCCCGATCATCTTCACGCTGGGCAAGACGCAGTAGGCTGCCCATCACCGTCTCCCGCGCGGGGCGTGTGCGATTCGCCGCACACGCCCCGCGCGGCGCTGGCCCTTCCGCCCCCGCCTGTGCGGCAAAACTGTCATGCTGAGACCGGTCAGTTGCGCTGATCTGCGCGGCTGGTCCCGCGGAGCAGGGGCCGGAACCAGCCGCGTGCCGGCACGCGGGGCGGAGATGGAGGATACAGGGAGGTCGCCATGATGGTGCGCGTCGGCCCCCGGGGATGGGGGGTGCGACCGGAGCTGTGGTATCTGCTGGGCGTGGCCGCGCTGAGCGCGGCGTTATGGCTGCCCGGCCTGCGCGCCGTCACCCAGCCCGGCGCGCGCGACGCCCGGCAGGCGCTGGAGGCGCGCATCGCCCGCGCGCGCGAGCGGGCGCGCGCCGAGAGATCGCTGTATACCCTCGTCTTCACCCCCGCCAGCGGGCGGGTAGATGCTGTGCGCTGGGTGCCGCGCGCGCACGATGGCGGCGCCCGACCGGAGGAGGTGCCCGCGCTGAGCGCCCCGCTGCCGGACGGCGCGCGGGTGGAGCACACCACCCTGCCCGGCGACGCCCTGGTCATCAGCGAGAGCGGCTTCCCGCTCTCGCGGGGGCAGATCATCCTGCGCGCCGCGGACGGCACGCGGGAGCGGGTGGTCCTCGGCGGGGGGTGACCGCCCCCAGCGGGAACGGGAGCGGGGGCGGAAGCGGCCATACGCTCCCGCCCGGACCAAATGCGGACGGCGGCCGGATGGCCGCCGTCAGAGCGCGTCATGGGCGCGAGATGGATCGAGGTGTCCGGGTTTCCCTTATCCGCGGCGCCCGCGCGCGCTAATGTCGCATCTCCAGGTGTCGGCCGCTCAGCCGTGAGCGTTCGATGAACTGCAAAAACTCCTGGACTTCCGGGAGGGGCGGCAGCTCCGCGCGGGCGATATCCAGCGCCTCGCTGAGGTTGCGGTGTTCGTGGAGCAGGATGCGGAAAGCCTGTTTCAGGTAGTTCCGCAGCTCCGTGGAGAAGCCGGCGCGCCGCAGGCCCACGGTGTTGAGGCCGTAGGGGCGGGCGGGGTGGCCGTCCACCATGGTGAACGGGGGCACGTCGCCGGTGACTTTGCTGTAGCCGCCGACCATCGTCAGCCGGCCGATGTGGACGTTCTGATGGATGCCGGCCATGCCGCCCAGCGTGACGCGGTCGTCAATCTGGCAGCAGCCGCTGACGCCCGTGTAGTTCGCCATGCAGACGTTGTTGCCCAGCACGCAGTTGTGGCCGACGTGGCAGTAGGCCATCACCATGTTGTCATCGCCCAGGATCGTGGCGTTGCCCTCGCCCACCGCCAGGTGGATGGTGACGTATTCGCGGATGATATTCCGGTTGCCGATCCGCAGGTACGAGGTTTCGCCGCGATACTTGACGTCCTGCGGCGGCTCACCGAGGGCAGCCCCGGTGTAGATGCGGCACTCGTCGCCGATGGTGGTCTGGCCGGTGATGTGCACGTGCGGACCGATGATGGTGCGCGCGCCGATGGCGACGCCCGCGCCGATCATGCAGAACGGTCCGATCTCCACGTCCGGCGCCAGGACCGCCTTCGGGTCAATGGCCGCGGTGGGGTGGATTTTCACAGGGTTACCCCTCCTTTCCAGGCGCGGTGGCCTGTGCGGGATCCGGGACGAGCACGAAGGTGAATTCGCCTTCCGCCGCCACCTGGTCCTCCACGCGGCAGACCGCGCGCACGCGTCCGGCGCGGCTGCCGGCCTTGAGGATGGTGACCTCGGTGCGGAGTTGGTCGCCCGGCACGACCTGGCGCCGGAACTTCATCTCTTCGATGCTGGCGAACAGGCCGAGCTTGCCCTTGTTCGCCGTGGAGGTCAGCAGGAGCACGCAGCCCACCTGCGCCGCGTGCTCCACGATGAGCACGCCGGGCATGATGGGATTCCCGGGGAAGTGGCCGTTGAAGAAGTCCTCGTTCATGGTGACGTTCTTCACGCCTACCGCGCGCACCCCCGGCTCCAGCTCCAGAATGCGATCCACCAGCAGGAAGGGGTACCGGTGGGGAATGGTCGCCATGATCTGCCCGATGTTCAAAACGCATCCCTCCTTTGTCTCGGTGGCTGTCGTCGTCATGATGCGTCCCTTTCTCGCGGCGCGTCCGCCGCGTCGCCGCCCGCTTCCTCGCGTAGCGGATAGACCATAAAGCGCACGCCGGGCGCCGTCAGCCAGCCGCGGCGTTCATAAAATCGCACGGCGCCGGTGTTCTCGTCCAGCACCAGCAGCAGCATGGCGCCCAGGTCGCGCGCCCGCGCTTCCGCCTCCAGGATGTCGAGCAGGCGGCCGGCCAGCCCCTGCCGGCGGTAGGCCTCGTCCACCGCCAGGTGCTGCACCCACAGCGCGCGGCCATCGGTGGTGCCCAGCACCGCCCCGACCACGCGCGCGCCGTCGCGCGCCACCAGAAAGAGCCCGGCGTTCGCCGCCGCGGCGCGCGCCAGCCGCGCGGCGCTGTCAATCGGGTACAGCACCAGCCCGCTGCGCCGCCACAGGTCGGTCACCGCGGCGTAATCCGTCGCCGGGTCATACGTCGTGATGGTGATCGCGTCGCTCACGCCGTCGCCTCGCGCAGCCGGCGCGCCAGCGCCACGTGCTGCCGGTGGCCGGCGCGAATCGCCACCACCATCCCGCGCAGCGGCCGGCCGAGCAGCGCCAGGTCGCCCAGCAGGTCCAGCACTTTGTGCCAGGCCGGCTCCTGCGGCCACACCCGCGCGTTGAGATAGCCGTCGCGGGTGAGCACCACCGCGTTCTCCAGCGAGCCGCCCCGCGCCAGCCCCGCTTCCCGCAGCGCCGCCACTTCGCGCTCCAGCCCGAAGGTGCGCGCGCGGGCGATCTCCTCCGCCACCTCCGCCACTACGCCGCCGGCGGTCATGTTCGCCGCCGCCGTGTCGGGCACGGTCAGCACGGCGTAGAGCGTCAGCGCCGCGGCGGGCGCCAAGAGCAGCGCGCTGTCGCCGTCCTCCAGCCAACAGGGCTCCGTCACCGTATACTCGGCCACTTCGCCGTCCTGCGGGCAAATTCCTGCCGCGCGCACCGCATGCAGCCAGTGGTGCGCCGCGCCATCCAGCGCCGGCAGCTCCGGACCGTCCACGGCGATCTCCGCGTTCGTCACCCCGGCCAGCGCCAGCGCCGCCAGCAGGTGCTCCACCGTGCTGACGCGCGCTGCGCCGCGCCCCAGGGTCACGCAGCGGCGCGTCTCCACCACGTAGTCGGCCAGCGCCGGAATCTCCCCGCCGGCGCATAGAAAAACGCGCCCGCGCGACGCGGGCGCCGGGCGCACCTCCACCCGGACCGGCGCCCCCGTGTGAAGGCCGATGCCGTCAACGCGGCATGCCGATGCCAGGGTCTGCTGTAAGGCCATGCCGGTCTATTATAACATTAACGACTGGTCATGGACACTATGGGCAAAATTGCCGCGCGCGCGCTCCGCACCAACCCCGGCGCTCATGCGGAGTGCAACTCCGCGGCCCCAGTACATGCGTCCCGATGAAATCGGGATGCGGCCCCGCCGCGCGGCGGGTTTGTGCGCATCACGCGACATGGCGGTGCGGACAGGGTGAAAAAATCCCCTCACACCGGGTAAGAATGTTTATCATTGAATCGCACGGGGAACATAGTGCCTGGAGAGGGACGACCGGGCAACAGGCCGAACCGCTCCGGGGGTGGCATCCCCAGACCATGCCACGGGAAGCATCTTCCTCGCACACCGTGGGGCTGACAATTGCATACATAATTGAATAGACGCACTGGGTCGGGTGGAGGAGAGAGCCAGCCTTATGTTTCCCGGTGGCGACGCGCCCCGCGGCATGCCGCGGGGCGCGTCCACACGTGGTGCGTAGCTCGCATCCGGCCGTCAGTCGTGCGCCACGCAACGGATGCTGATGACTCACCACCCCGGCGGGCGGCCCGATGCCGGCTGGTACGGGGCCGTATGCTCCTGAAAACGGGCCAGCAGGTAGACGAGGGCGTCCACCTGGTCGTCGTGCGCGCCGGCGGGGAAGGCGAGACATTCGGCGAGGAACGCCTCGCGCCAGGGGGCGGCGGCGGGCAGCAGCACGCGGCCGCTCTCCACCAGCGGCGAGACCGCCTTCGCGCGGGCGATTTTGCTCCCTTTCGGCTTCACCCCGATGAGCGGCAGGCCGTGCTGGCGGCGCAACTGCTGCAGCAAGCCGGTGCCCGCGCCGGTATCTTCCACCAACACCCAGCGCGGCCGCCAGCGCGCGGCCTGCGCCTGCAGCGCGCGCGCCAGCTCCGGCGCCGCCACCTGCCCCCGCCAACAGTCCAGCAGATAGATGCCGCCGTCCGCCCCGCAGCCGGCGGTCATGCCGCAGGAGTAGTCGTGCTCCTCGCCGTCCTTCATGGCGGTGTCCCACGCCTGCCCGATCTCCCGCAGCGCCGGGTGGGCGGCATACTCGCCGAACCACCGCGCCTGGAAGATCGCGCCGTCCTCCGCCGGCGGCTCTCCCTGGTAAGTGGCGGCAAACAGCAGGCTGCCAAGCTGCTTCAACAGCTTGCGCAGCAGGCGTTCCGGCATCACCTCCGGCCAGAGCGCCGGCCCGCGGCGATGCAGGGGAATCTGCAGGGTGTTGAGCGTGTCTGCTGGGGTCATTCGGCCTCCTCCTCGTCGTGCTCGCGCGGCAGCGTCAGCTCCGCTGCCACCTCCGGCCCCTCGCTCAGCGCGCGCAGGCGGCAGACGGCAAAATCGCCGGATTCGATGAGTTTGGCGGCGAGATCGTCCTGACCCCAGCGGGTCATGATGACGATGACGCGACCGCCGGGGCGCAGGCGGGTGAGCAGCGTCTGGCGAAACCAGCGCCAGAGCTTGTCGCGCATCGCCTTGGTGGCGGTGGTGCGCTCGTTGCAGGGATCATCCACCAGGATGAGGTCGGCGCGGCGGCCGACGATGGGGCCGCCCACGCCGCAGGCGGCGAGGGTGGCGTCCTTGTTGGCGGCGCCCGCGCGGGCGACGTACCAGGCGGCCTGCGACCAGCCGCGGGCGCGGTCGGGCGTCACCGCGGGGAAGACCTCGGCGTAGGCGGGGTTCCCCCGCAGGGTCTCGCGCACCGTCTGGCTGAAGAGATACGCCTGCGCGGCGGTGGCGGAGACGAGCAGGATGTTGATGTCCGGCTCCCGCCCGATGCGCCACGCCGGATAGATGCAGGTGCACCAGGTGGATTTTGCGTGCCCCGGCGGGGCGATGATGAGCAGGCGCTCCAGCCGCGGGTCGGTTAACAGCTCCACCCACAGCTCGTGGTGCGCCGCCGGCCAGCAGTCAAAAACATGCGTCGCGAACGCCCCCAGGTCCTCCCGCGCCAGCGCCGCCAGCGTCCGGCGATCCGTCTGCTCTCGCATCGTCACCCTCCTCCGCCTTCACGCCCTCCTCCGGCACGCGCGAGGTCAGGTCCACGAGTGGAGGGACAGCATAGCACAAAAACGTTTGTTTGTCAAGGGGGATGGTGGTAGTGTTAGCGTTCGTCGTGCGGCACGCGGCGGGAGCGGCTTGTCCCCCGTAGCTTTAGCGAAGGGGGGAGTGCCGCCACCAGGGGGACTGTCCCCCTGTTGACGGCACGCCGCTCCCTCTGCGTGCCTCACTACAAACAGGATGGATTGGTGACCGTGCGCAAGGTCGGGCACGGTTCGCGATTTCCGCGGCAGGAACGTTTTGCCCGGCGGCGAAGTCGTGGGTAGCGTCACAGGCGGAGAGAGGGCTGACCGATGGTAGATTTGACTCCGGGCGAGCAGCGCTGGACGGTGCTGTACGGCGCATACGCAGGCGTGGAGCGCACGGCGGTGCAGGCGCTGTACCGCGCGCTATCCTTTCACGTGCCGTACGTGCTGCCGCTGATGGCGGGGGCGGAGGCCGATCCTGCGCGGCTGGAGCACGTGCTGCTGCTGGGCACGGCGGCGACCAACCCGCACATCGCGCGGCTCATCGAAACGGGCGCCATCCCCGCCCCGCCGGGGGCGCAGGGGTACACGCTGTGGGTGGGCGACGCGCCGTGGGACGGCGACCGCCGGCTCACCGTCATCGCCGGGGCGGACGCGCCGGGGGTGTTTTACGGCGTGCAGGAGTACCTGGCCTCCTTCGGCGACGGCTGCGTGCCGCTGGACAAGCCCCTCAAGCGCCGCGCCTACCTGACGCGGCTCCCCGACCGCTGCCAGGCGGAGGCGCCGGCGGTGCGCGAGCGCGGCCTGTGGACCTGGGGCTACGTGGTCTACGACTACCGCCGCTTCCTGGACAACATGGCGCGGCTGAAGATGAACATGCTCACGCTGTGGAACAGCGAGGCGCCGCTGAACCTGGCGGAGATCGCCGACTACGCCCACGCCCGCGGCATCCGGCTCATCGCCGGCTACAACTGGGGCTGGGGGTACAACAACCTGGCGCTGTCGAAGGCGGAGGACCGCGCCTTCATCAAGAAGCTGGCGCTGGACGTCTACCACAAGGAGTACGCCGGCCAGCCCATTGACGGCATCTATTTTCAGACGCTCACCGAGCACACCACCCAGGAGATTGAGGGGCGCTCGGTGGCGGCGTGGGCCTGCGATCTGGTGAATGAAGTCGCCGCGGCGCTCTACGCGGAGCATCCCGATCTCTCCATCCAGTTCGGGCTGCACGCCACCTCCATCCGCGCCCACTACACCGAGCTGGCGGCGCTGGACCCGCGCATGATCATCACCTGGGAGGACGCCGGCGCGCTGCCCTTCAGCTATTCGCCCGACCCCGACCATTACGCGGCGACGCTGGCCTACGCGCAGGAGCTGGCGGCCTTCCGCCCCGGCTCGCCCTTCGCGCTGGTGCCCAAAGGGTGGATGTGTCTGCGCTGGGACGACGAGTTCGCCAAGCACGGCCCCTGCCTCGTTGGCGAACGGGAGCCGGCCTACCTGCGCGAGCGCCTGTATGTCCGCCAACCCGAGTGGGACGGCATCAATTCCGCCTGGCTGCGCCGCTACCCGCTGGCGGCGCGCTTCTACCGCGAGGTATTGGCGGTCAACCCGCACGTGCTGGCCACCGGCCTGGTGGAAGACGGCCTTTTCGAGGCGAAAATCCAGCCGAGCGTCGCCCTTTTCGGCGAGATGCTGTGGAATCCCTACCGCGACGACGCCGAGCTGCTGGCGCGGGCGCTGCGGCCGTATACCACGGTGACGACGGTGTGAAACGAACCGAAATAGCCAGCCGGGGGACCGTCCCGCGAAGAAGGCGCTGGTACCCTGCACCAGCACGCATCGCATGTATCCTGTATACGAGCGAGCGCTGCCGCCGGGGACCGTTCCCGAGCGGCGCCGTACAACCTATTTGCTGCTCGCGTGTCGAATGGCGTAAGGAGACGATCTATGCGGTTATATGCTCTCTGTCTGGCATTGTGTGCTGTCCTCTTGTTGCCGGCGCGCGCCGCCGACAAACCCGCCGTGCTCTTCCAGGGCGGGGCGCATCTCGACTACGTGGTGAAGCCGCTGGTGGCAATGGGTTTTGCAGTGGACGTCGCCCCGGCGGGGAAACTGCCGGAGATGCTGGCCACGGGCCAATACAACGTCGCGGTGGTGACCACCATGAGCGACGCCGAGCGCGCGGCGGCCGACGCCTTTCTGGCGAAGGGGGGCGGCGTCTTCGCGTGTAATCCGGAAGGCGCCTGGCACCGCGCCGAATGGACACCCACAAACGAGTGGCTGACGAAGCTCGGCGCGCGCCCGCGCTGGGAGCTGCTGCAGGACAGCGAGAAGACCAATCTGTACCGCGACGTGATGGGCTGCCAGCTTTCCTGGAGCACGGCGGTGACGGCGCCGGTGAACGAGGGCGTGCGCGGGGTGCTCACCCTCACCTGGGCCAGCACCACCGGCCTGGAGCCGGTGATGTCCTTTGACCTGTCGAAAGACTGGACGGCGGTGGTGCGCGGCGCGGACACGCTGCGCGGCGTGAAGGAGACGCGGCACGACGTGGTCCTCGCGCCGTGGATTCCGCGCGAGCTGGCCGCGCCCGCGCCGCCGCTGCTGGCGATCCGTTCAGCCGGCGCGGGACGGCTGGCGGTGCTGGGCATCCGCAAGCACTGGATCATCACCCCGCCCCCGAATTGTCCGACGACGGAGGCGATGCTCACCGCCGGCGCGGCGGAAAAACCGAGCGACTGGCTGCGCGTCTTCGCCAACACCTTCCGCTGGCTGGCCGAGCCGTCGCTGAAAGCGGGCCTGGGCGGCGCGACCACGCCGGACGCCGTGCTCAACCCGCCGCCGGTTCTCTGGGACAAGGCCGGGCGTATTGACTGGAGCCAGTCGCCCGCGGTGAAGGAGCTTCCCGATCAATTGCAGGTGCGCGGCCTCGTCGGCGCACGCACGGCGCTCTCCAGCGGCACGGGCACGGTGGCCGACTACGTGAAGGCGGCCAAAGGCGCCGGGCTGCAGTTCCTCGTCTTCATGGAGGACAGCCTGAAGATGGATGAGGCGAAGTGGGCGCAACTGGTGGAGCAATGCACGGCGAGTTCCGACGACGCCTTCCTCGCCGTCCCCGGCCTCACCTACGAGGATGCGCAGGGGAATCATCTCTACGCCTTCGCCGACAACGTGCGCATGCTGAAACCCTCCATGCTACTGGAGGATGGGCGGCTGGCGACGGTGCAGCCGATGCGCTCGCGCGCGTATTTCGATTACGACAACGAGTATATCGGGCAGCAGGCCCTGCGCGGCTACTGGAACCACCGCGCGAATTTCCTGCACTTCGCCGACTACAAGCTGTATAACTCCTTCCCCATCTACAGCTTCGAGAATGGCCGGCAGATTGACAACGCGCTCGGCGAGTATCTGTACCTGAACGGCATCGGCGGCTGCCAGGCGCCGGTGGCGTTCGAGTTCATGAGCGAGCCGGCGCAGGTGGCAAAGCGCGCCGCCGACGGTTGGACCATCGTCAGCCACCGCGGCCTGAAGGCGCTGCACGGCAATTGGCACCAGGGCGCCTACTCCTTCAGCGGCTCCGGCGCGCAGTATATCACCAATGGCCCGCGCATCCTCGTCTGGCAGAGTCCCAACCGGCTGTGCGAGCCGCGCGGCGAGTGGTGGCGGCCCGATATCTGGCAGTATCGTCTGCAATTCCGCGTCGCGTCCGAAAACGGATTGAAATCCGTCACCCTCTACGACGGCGACCGCCAGGTGCTGCGCCGCTATCAGCCGAACGGCGCGAAAACCTTCGAGCAGGAGCTCATCCTCGCCAACAGCCAGCAGCTCGGCCCCGTGCTGGTGGTGGAGGACCTGAAGGGCCGCCGCGCGGTGAGCGCCGCCTTCTGGAACCGCAACCTGAACAACGAGGAGTTCTTCTGCAGCGACCGCTGCAACGTGCTGGGCAACGCCCGCCTGCGCACGCGCGCGGACGGGCAGGTCTGGACGCAGGTGAGTTTTCGCGCCAACATGGGCATCACCCCGTCGAAAGGTCAGCTCATGGTGCAGGCGGCGCCGGCGGTGCATCTCACCATGAATTCGCCCACGTTGCCGGTGGATGGCGCCCCCGCGGGCTTCCCCACGCTCACGCTGGACTTCTACCCGCGCATACCGGGCGAATTGCCCTTCCTCTTTTCCTTCCCGCAGGTCTATCTGATCGGTCCCGAGATCGGCATCGGACAGGCGGATATCAAGCTGGCCTACGACCCGCTGGAAGTGAACGCGAAATTCTCCCCCCTCGGACACCCCTATTCGGGCCGGCAGGATGGCTGGGGCAACGCCTGGGGAAGCTGGCACCGGCTCATCCCCACCATGAAGGTGGAAGGCTGGCAGCGCATCTACGCCCACACCTGGCTCACCGAGGGGTTCCGGCTGGGCGCGGTGGAGACGAACCTGACAGTCAAGAGCGCCATTGATGTGCCGGCGCAGGGCCTGCCCGTCACCTATAGCAGAGGCGAGCTCTGGAAGGACGGGGTGAAGATCGGCGACGCCGACAGCCCGAAACTGACCGGCGCGTTCGACCGCGGCGTGTTCTGCGCGCTGGAGGACGGCGGCGGGGCGGTGATGGTCATCGGCACGGGGAACGGGCTGGTCTACGAGTACGAGAAGGGCCTGTTGCGCCTCTTCTACCGCCCGAAAACCGACCTGCTGATGCCCGGTGATCCCATCCGGCACCTCGTCTACTTCGCCGGCGCCGGCGGCGGCACCCCGCAGCAGCGCACCACCACCGCGCAGATGGTCGCGTTCGCGCGGCAGTTCGGCGTGCTGGAACCGGGCAAAGCCGGCTACGCGGCGAAGCTGCTCGCGGGCAAGGTGAAGGACAGCTATTTCATCTGGAACGTGGACGCGATGGGCGCGGCGGTGCGCGCCCGCCTCCCGAAGACGGCCATGCCCGGCTTCCTGCCCGCCGCCGTGGATGGGCTCAACGATAACTGGTCCGTCTACCTGCTGGACCAGGCGCGCAAAGGCGACAACTTCCGCATGCTGCCCCTTCGCGATGGCCGCGCCTGGGCGCAGCTCGATCTCAACATGGCGGACAGCGATCTCTTCCTCGGCCACCCGGTCACGGCCAGTGACCCGCGGATCACCCTGTTGGTGAGTTGGAAGCAGGACGGCCAGTGGGTCATCGAAGCCCATAATCCCACCGACGCACCGAGTATCGCCACCCTGACCACGACGCCAGGCTGGCCAAAATTCGCCTTCAAGGAGAAGGTCGAACTGGCTCCCGGCGAGAGCCGGGCGTGGACGGTGGCGGAGAAGAAGTGACGGGGTGAAGAGGTGACGGGGTGACACGCTCCCGCGATGGGGCGGGACACGGGTCGTGCCGGCGGTGGCATTCGCGGAACCCCGAAGGGCCGGCGTGACGTTACTGCGCCGCGAAGCAGTACAATTTCGACTTCCCGCCGTGGCAGGTGCGGAGGTAGAGGCGATTGCCCTCCGCGACCGGGCAGCCGCGGAACGGTTCGAGGGTATGCCGCGAGATTTCCTGATAGGCGGCGCCCGGGGCGAACACGACCGCTTTGCCGCTGTCGCTGCCGGTGACGATGCCGGTGCCGATGAGCGTCGGCGAGACGTAACAGGTGCCGCCCAGCTTCAGCGGCTGCTCGTATTGCTTCTCGCCGGTGGCGGCGTCAAAGACCGTCAAGCTGCTGTCGAGATTGATCGCATACATGAGGCCCTGATGCACCAACGGGGCGGCATAGTAGCGGTTGTCGCGCGGCGGCTTCGCCAGCAGCGGCGTCTGCCACAGCGTCGTCACCTGCAGCGCGCCCGCGTCGTCCAGGCGCATGTGAAAGGCGGCGGCGTTCGGCGCGGTCGCCCCGTAAATGGTGTCGCCCAGCACCAGGTAGGAGCCGTATTCCAGCCGCATCTTCGTGGAAGCCAGCGGTTTCCCGTCGGCGACGTTGAGGATGTCGCCGGTGTCGGTGACCACCACGTCCAGGTTGCCGACGCGCGCCGGCTGCGGGGTGCCCCAGGCGTGCCCGACGCGGGTGTGCCAGCGCTCGGCGCCGGTCTTCGCGTCCAACCCGAACGCCCGCAGGTACTGAATGATCAGCGTGTCGCCCACCAGCACCGGCGAGCAGCTATGCCCCCAGCCGTGGTTCGGCTTCTCCACGACGCGCGCCCACACCCGCGCCCCGTCCAGCGTGTAGCAGGCCACCAGGCCGGTGCCGAAGGCGGCCCACACGTGCGTGCCGTCGCTCACCGGCGTGTTGGAGGAGTAGCCGTTCGTGGAGTGCGTGGGCGGCAGGCGGTATTGCTCGGCCAGCGGCAGCAGCGTCTTCTGCGCCTGCACCGCGGCGAGCCGCGGCTTCAGCGCCTCGAGGTCCGCCTGACACTGTTCGATCTTCGCCGTCAGGTCGGCGTCGCCCGGTTTATCCTTGAGCTCTTTCTCCGCCTGCCGCTGGTCGCGCTGCAGGGTGTTCATCGCGCGCCTGAGCTCGCCTTCCTGCCGGTCCAGCGGCGCCATCTTCGCCCGCTCGGCCTGCAATGCCGCCTGCTGTGCGGGGGTGAGCACGTCTTCATAGCTGTTGGTGCGCTGCCAGCGGATGTTCCCCGCCCGGTCCAGGCAGAGCAGCGTGGCCGGCTCCGCCTGCACGAAGAGGCGGTCGCCCACCAGCACCGGCGAGGCATTGCTCCAGTTCGGCAGCTCCGTCGCCCACGCCACGTTCTCCGCCGCGCCCCACGCCGCCGGCGGCGTCGCCGCCGGGAACAGCCCGGTGCCATCCATGCGCCACCCCGCCGACAACGCCTGCGCCGCCAGCCACACGGCCGCCACAATCACCACGAGACGCATCGCTCCCCTCCAGAGGACAGCCATCGAAAGTGAGGACAGTATGCGAAAAATCGCGCGGGCTGTCAACGGGAAACGGAAAATGAGGGAATCTGGAGGCGACGCCCGGAGTTGAACCGGGTTACGAGGTTTTGCAGACCTCTGCCTAACCGTTCGGCCACGTCGCCTCTGCGCGGAGGGGCGGTGGAGCGGGAGACGGGATTCGAACCCGCGACATTCAGCTTGGGAAGCTGACGCTCTGCCAACTGAGCTACTCCCGCCCGCCGCGTTTCATTGTAGCAGATTGGCGGAGAATGTCAAGCCGGCGCGCCTCACGCCGCCCGCGCCGCCGCGCGCACGATCTCGATCGCCTCTTCCCGCTCCGCCAGGTGGAGGATGATGTCGTGCAGGATGGCGGCGCGGTCGTCGTCGTTGACGGACTGCCGGTCGTGCGGAGGCTCCCAGCGCCCGATAGCCGCCTCGTGGAGGCGCGGCACGCGGCCGCCGAGGGCGAGCGGGATGATCATCGTCCGGCCGTCGCGGCGATAGCGCAGCAGCGACGGCGCCGGACGATCGAGGGTGAAGGGCGCGGGCGGGCGCGTCCACCGCATGATGAGCGCGACGAGCACGCGATACAGCCCCACCGCGCCCGCCGCATACGAGATGGCCAGCGCCAACAGCGCCAGCGGCGTCATGTCGGGGCCTCCCGCGGCGATGCCGCGGCCCAGCAGTTGGAAGAGCGCGCACGCGGCGAGGAACAGATACCCACGCTGCACGGTATTCATGGCGTGTCCTTTTCGGCTGTGATAGGTGTGCAATGGGACACCGATGAAAACGATTGCTTTTTTCTTTCGCCCCCGCGTGCGATTCTCCTCTTTTTCGTCAATCGTATCGCGTATTGCTTCACTGCTGGGCCGGCCCGCCGCGGCGCGAGCGACGACGCAACACGGGCGGGGCCGAAGCCCCGCCCGTCCCGTGTGTCCGCCATATCCGGCTTAGCGCAGGTTGTAGAACGCCGCCATGCCCGGGTAGATGGCGGTATCGCCCAGCTCTTCCTCGATGCGGAGAAGCTGGTTGTACTTCGCCACGCGGTCGGTGCGGCTGGGGGCGCCGGTCTTGATCTGCCCGGCGTTGGTGGCCACCACTAGGTCGGCGATGGTGACGTCTTCCGTCTCGCCGGAGCGGTGCGAGACGATGGCGGTATAACCCGCGCGCTTCGCCATCTCGATGGCGGCCAGCGTCTCGGTGAGGGTGCCGATCTGGTTCACCTTGATGAGGATGCTGTTGCCCACGCCCATGGCGATGCCGCGGCTCAGGCGCTCCACGTTGGTGACGAAGAGGTCGTCGCCGACGAGCTGCACGCGCGAGCCCAGCGCACCGGTGAGCAACTGCCAGCCCTCCCAGTCGTCCTCGGCCATGCCGTCTTCGATGGAGATGATCGGGTAGCGGTCGCAGAGGGCGGTCCAGAAGTCCACCATCTCGGCGGAGGTCTTCATCAGGTTGGACTTCCAGAAGAAGTATTTGCCCTCTTCGCCCTTTTTCTTCGCTTCGTCGTAGAGCTCGGTGGTGGCGGGGTCCATGGCGATCTTGATGTCGCGGCCGGGGGTGAATCCGGCCTGGCTGATCGCTTCCATGATGACGTCCAGCGCCTCTTCGTTGCTCTTCAGGTTCGGGGCGTAGCCGCCCTCGTCGCCCACGGCGGTGCCGTAGCCGCGGCTCTTGAGCACTGTCTTCAGCACGTGGAAGATTTCCGCGCCCCAGCGCAGGCCGTCGGCAAAACTCTCGGCACCCACCGGCATGATCATGAATTCCTGCAGGTCCACGCTGTTGTCCGCGTGCTTGCCGCCGTTGAGGATGTTCATCATCGGCACGGGCAGTTCGCGGGCGGAGACGCCGCCCAGGTAGCGGTACAGGGGCACGCCCAGCGCTTCCGCGGCGGCCTTCGCCACCGCCATCGAGGCGCCGAGGATGGCGTTCGCGCCCAGCTTCGCCTTGTTCGGGGTGCCGTCGAGCTGGATCATGAACTCGTCAATTTCCACCTGCTCGGCGGCGTCCATCCCGATCAGCTCTTCGGCGAGCACCTCGTTGACATTCGCCACCGCCTGCTGCACGCCCTTGCCCAGGTAGCGGTCGGCGTCGCCGTCGCGCAGCTCCACCGCCTCGTGCGCACCCGTCGAGGCGCCGGACGGCACGGCGGCGCGGCCTAGCGTGCCGTCTTCCAGCACCACGTCCACTTCCACCGTGGGGTTGCCGCGCGAATCGAGAATCTCGCGCCCGCTCACGTGAATAATTTCCACAGCCTGTCTCCTTTACGCAAGAGAATACCCCGGACCGGAGGGCAGGTCCGAGGAGGGGAATCTGCGGCTAGTATACCAGATCGTTCCTCCGGTCACAAGCGCGAGAGAGGCGTGACCTTTGTGTGGGTGACGGGGGAAATCGGTGTGTTGCCCGTGCAGTTCTTACCGCGAGCACCACATGTTGCACCATTCACCGGCCTATCATAAAATGATAGTGTGGAAGAATGGATGGCAGATGGGAACTTCGAAATACAGCAAAGGCAAGGGCGGCCGGTTCCCCGGACGCGGCGGCCGCGGGAGACGGAAACAGCAACCGTGGGAAGCCCGCGCCGCCCATGCGGTCGAGGATCCCTCGACGCTCGCAGAGCATGTGATCGCTTTGACGTATCGAGGTGACTGGATGAAGAACCCATCCGAGCGGATCTACCTCCTCGATCAGGAGTTCGCGCGCCACGACATCGCCTATGCCGCCGAATTGATCTCTGCCCGCTGGCACCCATCATCATTCATCATCTACGTAGCGGACACCATGCGGGTGAAGGCCGAGCAGATCATCACGCAACTCGAATATCGGAATCAGCCAGCCGAGAAACCAGCACGCATCGGTGAAGTGCACGCGCCCAAGCGCGCGACAGAAATCCGCGTCATCAAGCCTGCTGACGTGCCCGCTCATCTCAAAAATCATACCTGGGAATTTGCGGTATATACGGTATGGACAGGACCCAGTTGGATCAGCGACAGGCTTTATGTCGCATTGCTCTTTCGCAACACCGCCCGTACTGTCTATGGCATGCGTGAATGGCATGGACCCGGCGCACCGTATGCGCATGACAAAATGGCCCGCCGCATTGTCACCGATGAGGATTTCCGACGATCGCTGATGACGGACGACCCGCGTGTAGCTGAGATGTGGGACGAACTGGACGCATAGAGGCAAGCGATATCGGGCGACGCACTGCCAGTACTCTCGCCAGAGACAGATCACAGCGCGGCGGGCGGCCCCGTGTGCGCGGCTTCCGCGGAGGGGTGTCGGTCCGTACGGGGGTGCTCGCTTTGCCGGTCGGCTGTTTCGCCCGCCGCTCCGCCGGGGTGGCGCGCGCTTCGGCATCCTGCACCTGATGGGTCAGGGCGTCCACCTGCTGACACAACTGGGCATTCTCCGCCCGCAGGCGTGCGTTCTCCCGCTCCATCGTGGCCAGACGGCACGTGAGATCGCGGACGAGAGCATGGAGTTCGGCCAGTTCTGCGGAGATCGCCCTGAGGACACAGATTAGCGGTGGAACCCGTGAGTCCTTTCAGACCAACCGATCCGGCACCAACGACAAAACATCATAAAGTCTTACCCCCGCACGGGTTCCGCGCGGGGGCCTGCAACGTGCCGCCGAAACGCCGCTAAGCGTCACGGTTTCCTCACCGTGAAGGTGAGTTCTCGCAGCTTCTTATACGCGACCGTCGTGTCGTGTTCACGCGCATGGACGACCAGCGTGACCGTGCCGATATGGTCAGACGTGGGAATCCAGGTCGCGGTCGGGCTGGTGCCGTACGGGCGGATCTCCTGCTCGACCGTGTTCCCCTCCCAATCCTGCACGTAACAGAGGAAACGATACTCCAGCGCGCTGCCGCCCGTGGGGGTGGCGGTGAGCGTCACCGGCAGGCCGACGGTGCCGGGACTGGGCGCCGCTGCCAATTGCACCGAGGTTAACGCCGGCACGATGACGTAGGTCTTCTCGTCAGACACCACGTCGCCCGTGTAGTTCTGCTCGCGCACGTTCACGCGCACCTTGTAGGTGCCGACGACCTTGGGCAGCCAGTTGACGGCATTGGTGGTGCTGAAGCCGCGAATCTCCACGTAGGGTCCCCAGGCGCCGGCCTGCGGGTCGTAGAAAGCGGCCTCGTACTGATATTCGGGCACCATGCCGCCGACGCGCTTGCCGGACAGCGTGATGGTCGTGCGCACGGCTTGCGGCGAGAGCTTCTTAGCAGACAGCGTCACCGAGGAGAGCGGGGCCACGACCAGGTAACTGACGGTGGCATCCGTGGTATCCACCCGGCCAAGCTCCCGGACGTAAACGCGCAGCGCATAGGTTGCCGCCGTATCCGGCACCCAGGTGTAGGTGGGGTCCGCCTGGAACCCGCGGATCTCGTTCTCGACGCTCTGACCGCCCGCATCCTTGGTGCGCGCGACAAACCTGTATTCGACCGGCGCGAGTCCAACCGGCGTGGCCGTCAGCGTGACGGGCCTGCCGGGGAGCACCGTGCCTGCCGGGCTGGCCTCGAGCGTCGCCTTAGTCAACCAACGCTGGGTTTTCGCGCAGATCACGTCGCTGCGATCCGGCATCAGCGCCGATGACACGCTGAAGCGCATCTCCTGGTAGGCTTTGTATGCCACCGCCACCCCCGGCGTCACCCCGAGGGACAGGGTGACGGACTCCCCGCCCGCCAGGGCGACCGTCCAGGCGCCCCCTTTCAGCGTCAGGGCCGGAATCGGCTGCCCGGCGGGGCCCGTCACGGCGGCTGTCCAGTTCCGCTGCACGGCCGATTCCAGCTGCAGCGTATACGTATCGGGCAGCATCCCGTCATTCCGCAGCGTCAGTACGTACTGGGCCGGCACGCCCGGCGGGGTGGTCTGCTTCTTCGTCTGCATATCGACATCGTAGTAGACCGACTCGCCGAGATAGGCCGTCTCACCCGCCTTGCGGATCGCCAGGTCTGGCTGGAAGGCCGGCCACTCGCGGACGAAGACGTCGCGGCGGTTGTTCGTATCGCCGGGCACCAGGTTCGACGCCAGCGAGTCGAAGGCGATGAGGTAGCCTCGGCTGTCCAGCGCTACCCCGTAGAGCGCGGAATCGCCGTTGCCCTGCGCGCCGGCGCCGGCGAGGCTGGCGCGGTGGTTGCGCTGCCCGTTGGCGTCATACACGAAGGCGTCGCACTTGCCGTTGGTGTCGCCGCCGGCCAGGTTCGTCGCGTAGGAGCGGTAGGCGACAAAGCGCCCGTCGCCGTTCAGCGCCGGCCCGGTGCTGGCGCCGTTGCCGCCCGCGCTGACGCAGGTCGTGACGCCGGTGAGCCGGCTCACCCGCATCACGTCCCAGGTGCCGTTGGTGTCGCCGCTCGCCAGGTTCGTCGCCAGGGTCGTATAGGCGATGAAGGCGCCGTCACCGCTGATCGCCGGGTCGTCGCTGTTGCCGTTGCCCTGGGTGGCGCCCAGCTTGCTCACCCGCGTCGTGGTGCCCAGCGCGCGGTCATACAGGAACACGTCGCAGACGGTGTTCGTGTCGCCCGCCACCAGGTTGCTGGCGTAGGAGCCATAGACGATGAGACCGCCGTCCGCGCTCATCGCCGGGTGCTGGCTGCGGTTATTCGCCGCCGCGCCGTTCAGGCCGGCGGAGACGAGCAGCGTCTGCCCATTCGTCACGTCGCGCAGGAAAATATCCGCGACGTTGTTCGTGTCGCCCGCCACCAGGTTGGACGCCTCAGACTCGAAGACCACGAACTGCCCGCCGGTGGAGATCGCGATCCCGTAGGCGCCGGAATCGCCCGTGGCCTGGGTGGCCGCGTCCCTCACGCTCACCCGGATCGTCGTGCCCGTCTCCCGGTCATGCCGGAAGACGTCCGTCTTGCTGTTCGTGTCCCCGGCCACCAGATTCGTCGCCCGGGAACGGAACGCCACGTAACGCCCGTCCGGACTGATCGCCGGCATGTCGCTCGCGCCGTTGCCCTGCGCGCCGCCGGAGCTCACGCTCACCCGCGTGGTGGTGCCCAGCTCCCGGTCATGCACGAAGATGTCCGCCACGCTGTTCGTATCCCCGGCCACCAGATTCGCGGCACTCGAGGAGAAGGCCACGTAGCGGCCGTCCGCGCTGATCGTCGCCGGGCTGTTCAGGCTGGGTGAATCATTGTTCCCCTGCGCGCCCAGGCTGTCCACGCTCACCCGGGCGGTGGCGCCCATCAACTGCGTCTGCGCCGTCACCACGTCCTGGACGGCGCTGCCGATCTTCACGGTGACGCGCGCCACGCTCAACGCGCCGCTGCCCAGCGACGGGTTGGCCGACACCGCGATCAGGTAGGTCGCGGACGCCCCCTTCGCCAGCGTCACGTTCAGCCCCGCGCCGGTCAGCGCCGGGGTAATCGGCGTGCCGGTCGCCTCGTCGGTGTAGGTCACCGTCCAGCCTTCGGTGGGGGCGTCGCCGAATAGCGTGAAGGTTTCTCCCACGTTGCCGTCGTTCTCCACCTTCACGCGATAGGTGGCCACGATGCCGCCGCGCACCGGCTGCGCCTTCACCTGCGTGACGCCGGCGTACTGGTTGTCGCCCAGGTACTCCGCTTCGCCGTCATGCTGGATGAGCGCGTCGCCCTGGTGGCGCTCCGCCACCGTGGTGGTGATCGTGACCACGTCGGTGGAGAGCGGCTCGTGCTTCGAGGCGGCGGTCAGCGTCGCGGTCGCCTGGGTGCCGCCGAGCAGCGCGGCGTCCGGCACGGCCACCAGCAGCAGGTCCAGCGCCGCGTCCGCCGCCAGCAGCGTCTCCCAGCTCCCGCCGCGCACCGCCGCGGTGATCTCGTTCACCGTGTCCGTGCCGAGATACAGGCGGTAGGTCCAGCCGCCGCCATCCGCCGGCAGCGTCAGCGCGTAGGTGTCGCCGGTGTTGCCGTCGTTTTGCAGGATCACCGGATACGCCGCCGCGGCCCCGTTGTCCACGCTCTGCGCCACGCGCTGCTCGGTCGGCGCGTAGACGTTATCGCCGATAAAGAGCGGCGCGCCGGCCACCTTCACCAGCAGGTCCGGCTTGCGGATCGCGGTGGTGACCTTCGCCACCACCGTGTCTTTCTTCTTCGCGTCGCCCGGCGACACCGCCCGCAGCGTCACCGTCTTCGTCACGCCGGCGGCCATGCCCGCCCGCGGCGTCACGTCCACGCGCAGCGTCGCCGCATCGCCCATGCCCAGCAGCGGCTGCCAGGTGCCGGCCACCACCGCCAGCGTGACGTCGGTATTCGCGCCGCCGGTGGTCTCGGTGTAGAGGATGGTCCAGTCGGCGTCGCCCGCGGTGCCCAGCACCGGGAGGCTCTCCACCACGTTGCCGTCGTTCTGCAGCGTCACCGCGTAGGAGATCGTCGTGCCGCGCTGCACCACCGCGGTGACCGTCTGCGCGGCGCCGTCGTCATACACGCCGTCGCCCACCGGCTGCGCGGCCGGCGCGGTGATGATCAGGTCGGGCTGGCGCAGCACCGCCACCTGCGTCCGCGCGATCACCGCGTCCGCCGCGGCGCCGTCGTTCCAGGATTGCGCGCTGATGGTGATCGGCGCGAAGGCGCCGCCGCCCAACGACGGACTCGGCGTCACCGTGATGCGGATATCGGCGAAATCGCCCATCGCCAACGCGTCGGTGGTCCAGCCGATCAGCGGGTTGGTGATTCCCTCGGTGATGTCCGTGCCGTCGGGCGCGTAGAACCGCGCCGTCCAGCCGGCGCCCGGCTGCCCCGCCCAGAGTTTATAGGAGTCATCCCCGCTGCCGCCGTCGTTCTCGATGCGCACCACGTAGGTGGCTGTCCTCCCGCCCTGTACGGCCAGCGTCTTCGTCTGCTCGGTGCCGTCATCGTAGACGTTATCGCCGAGGAAGGCTTCGTCCGCCGTGGAGCGAATCTGCAGGTCCGCCTTGTGCGCGCCGGCGATGCGCGCCGACGCCTTCACCCGGTCGCGGGTGGCGGTGTTGCGCTGCGAGGTGGCCGTCACCACCACGTCGAGCTGGCTGCCCGTCAGCGTGAAGGGATCGCTCGTCACCACGCAGGTCAGCGTCACCACGTCGTTCGTCGCCATGTTCAGCGTCAGGAGGCCGTCGCCGGTCACCGCGGCGGTGACGTCGGCATCGTTCGCATCCAGATACCGCACCGTCCACCCCTGCCCGCCGCCGGTGCCGGTGATGGCGATGTCGTCGGTGGTGGTGCCGGTGTTCACCAGCCGCAGCGCGAAGGTGGCCGTCGCCCCCGGCTCCGTCTGCAGCGGCGTCAGCGTCTGCGCGGGCGTCACGTTGGCGTCAATGGTGTTTTCGCCCGTCCAGTCCGCGCCGCCCTGCAGCTTCACCATCAGGTCCGGCGCGAGCTGCCAGCGGTCGCGCACGTAAATCTGCTGACCGCCGGTGCCGGTGTAGCCCGGGTTGGTGGGCACCAGATTCGTCGGGTCCGTCTGCACGCCCTCGAACGCGATGTAGCGCCCATCACCGCTGATGAACGGGTCCTGCGCCTTCATGTTGCTCAGCGGCGTGTGCGTGGCGCCGTTGTAGTTGTAGGGCACGCTGACCAGGTCCAGCCCCGCCGCGCCGGGCGTGTCGCGGTCCACGATGTAGACATCGTCCAGCGCGTTATCGTCAAAGGGCAGCAGCGCCGCGCCGGTGGCAAAACCGATGTAGCGGCCGTTCAGCGAGATCGTCGGCCGCTCGCAGTCCGCCGCCGCCGGATCGCCGGCCGCGTCGAGGCTGATCAGGGAGGTCAGTCCCGCCTGGCGGTCGCGCAGGAAGATCTGCCGCTTGCCGCCGATGGCCGGCTGTCCGTCAATCAGGTCCGTCGCCAGCGAGGAGAAGGCCACGTAGCGCCCGTCGTCGCTCACCGGCGAGCGATAGTCGCGGCTCGATTGCTTGTCGCCCGACGCCGTGCCGTCGTGCTTCACGCTGATGAGCTCAGTGGTGCCCGCCGCCACGTCGTGCAGGAAGACGTCCTGCACGCTGTTGCCGTCGTCGGTGGCGTCATACTGGCCGTCGCCATTCAGATCAGCGAGGTTCGAGGCGTTCGACCGCCAGGTGATGAAGTTGCCGTCCGAGCTGATGCCGCAGGAAGAGGCATCGCCATTCGAGGGCGTTCCCGCGTTATTCACGCTCACCAGCCTGGTCGTATACGGATGCTCCAGTTCGCGCCGGTAGACATGCTGTTTGCCGTCGGTGACGCCGGGCACGAGATTGGTCGCTCTCGACGCGAAGGCGACATATTTGCCATTCGGGCTGATCACGGCTTCGCCGCAGAGATCGTTGGCGATGTCGCCATCAACGCCACTGGCGCGACTGACAATCGTGACCGCGCCGCTCTCCATATCCTTCAGTTGAATCTGTTGCTTCGTGCCGTCCGGCAGCGCGGGATTCACCAGATTCGTGGCCGCGGATTTGAAGATGACGAGATGGCCGTCGGCGCTGACATCCTGGTCGGCGCTCCCTGAATTGGGCGTCGCGCCTTGCGCGGAGACATCCACGCGCGTGGTAAGGCCGGTGATGCGATCATGCCGCTGAATGGAGCTGCCCGAGACGAAACAGACATACCGCCCGTTCGCGCTGAAGCCCACATCATCGCCGCCCATGCCGCCGCCGGACGAGTTGACGCTGGCGAGGATCGTCTGGTACGGGGTCAACCGCACGATCGCCTGCACCACGTCGCGGCGACTCACGTCGTCCACCGAGGTGGCGGTGATTTGCACCGTCAGCGCCGCCGCCTCGGGCGAGGAGGCGTAGGTGCGCGCCGTCACCACGATGATCTTCTCCGCGCCCGGCGGCATGTCTACCACCGGATAGCCGGCGCCGGTGATCGCCGCCGTTACGTTCACGCCGCCGTCCTCGTACTTCAGCGTCCAGCCCGTCGCCGCGTCCACCGCCGGCACCTTCAGCGCGAAGCTGCCCACCGGGTTCGTCACTTGGTTGTACAGCTTCACGTAAAATTTCTTCTCCACCGCGGTATTGACCGGCACGTCGAGCGTCTGCTCGGCGTTCAGCGTGAAGAGGTTGAGGCCGGTGAAGGTGGTGGGGTCCGCGCTGGACGAGATCAGCAGGTCCGGCTGCCAGGCTTTGCCGCGCACGTGGACGAAGGCGTCATACGCTTCGTTCGCGTCGTCCGCCACCAGGTTGGACGCGCGGGAATCGAAGGCGATGATGCTCGCGTCGCCGCTGATGACCGGGTGGCGGCTCACTTCGTTCGCCTGCTCGCCCAGCGTGGAGACGCTCTGCCGGCTGAGGCCGCCGGCCTGCGACCAGAGGAAGATATCCCCCTTATTATTCGTGTCGTTCCCCTCGCCCAGCAGGTTGCGGGCGGAGGATTCGAAGACCACGTAGACCGTGCCCTCGTCATCCCGCGCCACGTCCAGCCCGAACTGCCCGCTGTCGCCGTTGCCCTGTTCCAGCGCGGTGGCGCTCACCAGCGTCAGCGACGGGCCAAAGAGCCCTTCCAGGTCGCAGAGGTAGACGTCCTGCTTGCCGTTGGTGTCGCCGCCGTTGCCGCCGAGCGCGAGCAGCAGGTTGGTGGCGCGGGTGGTGAAGGCGACGTAGCGGCCGTCGGCGCTGAGTTTCGGCAGGAAGCTGCCGTCATCGCCGAACGCGCCTTCCCAGGACCGGCTGGCGCAGACCATCGCGCCGGTGTCCAGCGTCACCACGAAGATGTCGTAGGTGTCGTTCGTATCCCCCGTCGCCAGGTTGCTCGCCAGCGAGGAGAAGGCCACCGTGGTGCCGTCCGCGCTGATCTCCGCGTCGCGGCAGGCGGCGTTCGCCTGCTCGCCCAGGGCGTTCACGCTCAGCCGGGTGGTCACCCCCGTCGTCCGGTTGTAGAGGAAGACGTCGGCGCACTCGTTGGTGTCGCCCGGCACCAGATTATCCGCCTCGGAGATGAAGACCACCAGGGTGCCGTCAGCGCTGAGCGCCGGGCCGGCGCTGGCCGCGTTGGCGTCCTCGTCAGCCATCCCCAGGCTCACCCGTTCGGTGATGCCCGTCGCGGTATCGTGCACGAAGATGTCGGCGACGGCGTTAGTGTCGCCCGCCACCAGGTTCGTCGCGTCGGAGACGAAGGCCACCACCGTGCCGTCGCCGTTGATCGCCGGCGCCCAACTGTCGCCGTTCGCTTCCGCGCCGCCGGCGCCCAGGCTCACCCGCGCCGTCGCGCCGGTGTCGCGCCGGCGCAGAAAGATGTCCCGCGCGCCGTTCGTATCATCATCCACCAGCGTCGCCGCGTCGCTCTGGAAGGCGACCCGCGTCCCGTCGGCATTCATCGCCGGATACTGGCTGTCCGCGTTGCCCTCGCTCCCGTCGGTGTGGATGCTCACCCGCACGGAGGCCCCCGGGCCGATCGGGCTGATGGTGTTCAGCTTCACCACGTCCACCGCCAGGGGGTCCAGCTGCGAGGTGGCGGTGATGGTCAGCGACTTCGTCAGGCCGACCACCGTGTTGTCCGGCGTCACCATCGCGCGGATGGCCGCCGTCAGGCCCGGCGCCAGCACGCCGGTGCTCCAGGTGCCCGCGATGATCTCGGCGGTGATATCGGCATGCAGGGCGTCATAATAGGCGACCGTCCAGCCGTCGCCGCCCCCCGGACCCTGCAGGGTGTAGGCGTCGTTCTGGTAGTAGGGGTTTGCCACCCTGACGTCATACGTCGCCGGCATGTCGGCGCTCGCCTGCGCGGTCACGATCTGGCTCGCGCCGGTCGCGTTCACAATGCCCACGCCGGTATAGCCCGCGTCAGCGGCGGAGCGCGCCGACAGGTCCGGCCGCGGCGCGCCCAGCGTCAGCGTCCACGCGCCGATGCCGTCGTCGCCGCCCACCACCATCGTGGCGGAGCCGCGCGCCAGCGTCACGGACAGCGGAGTCGTGCACGCTTTCGTCGCCGAGCCGGCCACCGCGCCGGTGGCCGCGTCCCACAGCACGATGGCGTCCGTCAACCCCACGCCGATCAGATAGGCCCCGTCGGGGGTGAAGGCGAGATCGTTGACCGTGCCGGCGAAGGTGCCCGCCATCGCCCGCACGTCGGCGCCGGTCGTCGTGCTGAAGAGTTTGGTGGCGCCGGCGTTGTTGCCCACGGCGATCAGCGCACCGTCCGGCGACAGGGCCAGCGCGGTGAGCGAGCTGCCCAGATTTTCCGAGGTCCAGATATTTTCGCCGGCCGCGGTCCAGACCTTAATGACCGAGTCACTGCCAATGGTGACGATCTTGCCGCCGTCCGACGTGTAGGCGACGCCGGTCACATGCCCGTCGTGCGTGCTGGGCGGGCCGAGCACCGTGTGTGTCGGCGTCGCGGGGAGGAAATTCCAGATTTTCACCAGCTTGTCCTGGCTGCCGGTGAGCAGCTTCGTGCTGGTGGGATCGAAGGCCAGCGACATCACCACGGACGAGCCGGTGTTGAGGGTCTTGGCCACCGCCCCGGTCTGCGCGTTGAGGATGACCACCGCGCCGGTGGACGCGCCGACGGCCAGCCAGGCGCCGTCCGGTGACAGGGCCAGCGACGAGACCTGCGTTATCGCCCCGATGAGCATGGTGCGCAGCGACGTGCCGTCGCTGGCGTTGCGCTCTTCCACATAGTTGGCGCTGCCCGCCAGGAAGACGGATTGGCCGTCCGCGCTGGGGACGACGGCTCTCACCATGCATGACTCGCCGAAGATCGGGCCGGCGATGACCTGCGACGCCGCCGAGGTCGGATCGTAGACGCGGAAGACGCCGCTGCTGGCCGCCGTCATGCGCGTGCTGTCCGGGCTGAAGGCGATGCCCGTGCCGCCGACGATGCTGCGCGTGTACTGCGCGTAGCCGTTGCCGGGGTCGTACAACCGGGTTTGCGCGGCATTGAGCCCCACCGCCAGGAACTTGTTGTCCGGCGAGAAGGCGAGGGAGTAGCCCATGGTCTCCGCCGCCACCGCGGTGGGGGTGTCGGCGCCCAGCACGTTGTAGAGATTGACGAAGCGATAGGCGGAGACGGCCAGCGTGGTGCTGTTCGGCGCCCACGCCAGCGCGAAGGCGCTCAACCCGGCGGCGTCAATGGTGTAAGTTCTCAACACCGTGCCGGACTGCACGGACCACACCTTGACCGTGCGGGCGTAGCGCGCGGCGGCCCACAGGCCGTTCGGGGAGATGGCGGAGCCGTCGCGAGCGGTGGGCGAGGGATCCGCCAGCTGCGTGGCGGTCCAGGGCGTGGTATCCCAGATCAGCATCTTGCCGTCCTTGCCGCTGGAGAGCAGCTTGGTGCTGTCCGACGAGAAGGAGAGGCCGGTGATTTTATCGGTGTGCGTGGTGAGCAGGCGGTGATGCGCGAAGCCGGCGTCCGCCTTCCAGATGCGGATGGTCATGTCTTCGCCGCCGGTGGCCAGCCACTTGCCGTCGCCGGAAAACGCCACCTGGCGCACGATGTCGGTGTGCCCGGCCAGCTTCTGCTGCAGTTCGCCCGTCGCGGCGGTGAAAATGCCCACCTGGTTGAAGCCCATGGGCACCGCCAGCTTCGTGCCGTCGGCGGAAAAGGCGATGACCGGATACTCCGAACCGGTGGGGCTGTTATACGCCGCGGCCGCCTTCCAGACGAGGTCGCCGATCTCTCCATCGGCACTCACCGGGGTGTGGAGACTGAAGAGGAGCAGCGCCGCCAACGCGAACACGACAATCCGTAGCATGGGCGATACCCGGCGAACGAAACGAGCCATCGGAAGAATCCCCTTTCCCGAAGTGCCCGGCGTCCGCCAGGCAATAGCAGCGATAGTTCGACATATTATACCATAACGCCTGCCGGTTCGGGGAAGTTGCACCTGTTTTGCCGGAGAAGGGGACACACGCCATGACGAAGTCATGGTGCGTGACGCATCAGCGTCCACTGGTGCACAGACGCTGCGTCACGCCGGCGCTGTCGCCAGCCTCTACCCATCACCCGTCTTCCAGCGACATCGGTTTGTACGTCAGCCCGTCGGTGAACTGGCGGTTGGCCTCGGCGCCGGACCAGGGGTGGACGCCGCGCAGCACCAGGTCGCGGTGCTCGCCGATGGCGTTGAAGAGCTCGCCGAGCTCGCCGGCCATGCGCCGCTGGGAGAGGAAGGCGAGCGCCTCCATGTCGCGCGGGGCGCACACGAGGCGGGCGGCTTTCCAGGCGAGGTAGTGCCCGCGGATCGCCTCGGTGATCTCCTCCACCGTGCCCGCCCAGCCGCCGGCCCCGGTCCACGCCAGCAGCTCGGCCGGCAGCCCCGGCGTGCCGCCGATGGCGAGGATCGGCGCCGCGAAGGGCAGGTAGTCGAAGAATTTGCCGGTGACGGGCTCGGCGTAGCGCCCGTCCGCCCCGTTGAGAATGAGCAGCACCGAGGCGTCCTGCAGCACCGCCGGCATGGACTCGGCGGGGAGCGCGTCGTCCAGCGCGCAGAAGTCGGCGACGTTTTTGTACGCCGGCGCCAGCGCGGCGTACGGGCTGTCCGGCCCGATGAAGCGCACGCGGGTGTCCGCGCGGAACTCGGGGAGCTCCATCGCCAGCGTCGCCAACGCCTCGAACAGCGCCTCCGGATTGCGCGCCTGCCGGTGCAGCCTGCCGGCGTGCAGCAGGGTGAACTGTTCCGTCTCGCGCGCACAAAACGCCTCGCGGCGCCAGATGCCGCCGAGCACGCAAACCGGCGGGTAGTTTTTGCGCGCGCGGGTGAGGGCGGCGGTCGCGCAGCTCGGCGAGGCGATGGTGACCGCCGTGGCCTGCGCGATGGCGCGCAGCAGCCAGTGGCGCGGCGAGGCGGCCTCCAGGTACGCGGGCAGCGGCTCCTGCATGTCCACCACGTACGGGCAGCGCAGCACGCCGGCGATCTGCTGGGCGGCATAGGCCAGCGCGAAGGGCGCGCAGGTGGCGCAGACCAGGTCAATGCGGCGCTTCTGGAAGCGGCCGATCGCCTCGCGCGCCACGCGCGACGACCACCCCAGGTGCCCGTCGTACCAATCCGCCAGCGCCTGCCCAATGTTGGCGAAGCTGGAGGCGCCCGCGTCGGGCCGGGGCTTGCCCGGCGCCATCCGCGCCCGCAGGCGGTGCAGCGGCCCCTCGTGCGGCACGGCCACCACGTTGCGCTTGCCGCCGCCCCACGCGCCGGTGATCAGCGTGGGTTCCCAGCCGTACTTGGGCAGCCACAGCAGAAAACCGTCCGCCCGCTGCGCGCCCGGATGGCCGCTGGGGGGATAGTGATAACTGAGCAGCAGCACGCGGTGATGCGTGTGCGGGGTGATCTCGCCGGCTTCCGGCCAGATCAGCGGCACGGTGGATGGCATGGTGCGTTCTCCCGATCAGGTGACGGCGCCCACGGGGCGCCCCCCGTCCGTCTGAGCATACACCCTGAGGCGGGTTTTCAGCAACCGGCGCCCGCCACCGCGCCACCCGATGCACGGCCCCCCTCGCGAGGACCGAGCATGCGTAGCGCCCACCGGAGCGCGGACATCCTGTCCGCACGTAGCTGATTTCGAGTACGAGTACGAGCACGAGCACGACGCGGCCCCCCCTCGCGAGGAAGGGGGGCCACAGGGGCGGACAGCCGGGGATCAGGGTTCAAAGGCGAGGAAGGCGCCGCCGTTTCCCGCGGCGATATTGACATCAACGGTGATGGTGATGGGCCGCCCCGGCGCCACCGGGAGCAGTACCCCCGCCGCCATGATCTGTTTCGTCGCCGTCGAATTGAGGACGGCCTTGGCGTTCACCGTGGTCGTCACATCGCCGACTTTCACCGTGCTGATCGTGCCGGTCACTTGATTGAGGGTGTTGTTATTCTGCGCGAGCACCGCCATCTTCTTGACGATGGGGCCCGGCACCTGCGGCACAATCGTCAGCGTGATGGTTTTCGTGCCGCTGTACGCGCCGTAAATGCTGGGGTTCGCCATGTTGGATCCCTGCCAAAACGGGGTGGGAGAGAAGCCCAGCGTCCCGGTGTACCCGACAATGCTGCTCCCGCCCGTCCCCACCTTCCACCAGCTCGGGTACGCGACCCCTCCGCTGGTCGGCATGACGGGGAACGTGATGTCGCTCAACGTGAACCTTCCGCTCGTCTCCGCCCCCATAAAATACACCGTCGTCGCATCCTGGCCGCCCATCGCCGTGGTGATGTTGTAGCGGGCCAGCAGGGACGAGTAGGCGACGCCGGCGGCCTCCGAGGCGCAGCTCATCGGCCCATCGAACAGGGGGCCGAGCGAGATGGGGACGGCGACGTTCATGGCGTTCACGCTGGGCAAAAACAGCGTTGACGTGAGGTGCGCCGCCTGGATGTACGCGACGTGGCCGTCCACAAACGCGACGTTCGCCCCCTTATTGTGGCGCGCGTCAACCGTTTTGACCGCCTTCTCCAGCATATCGGTGGCATCATGCCTGATAAACGGGGTGTCGCTGGCCGTCCGGACGCCATCCGCCAGCATGGGGGCTTCGGCCGGAGCCGTGATGTCGCCCAGGCCCAGTCCGGCGAGGAAGGTGCCGTGTCCGCCCAACTCCCCCGCGATATAGACGTAATCCGGGGCGCTGGCCTTCCCGACGATACTGCTGCTCGGGCAATCCAGCACTTTCCCCGTCTGCGCGGTGGCGACGACCCACGTGGCGGCCGGCGGGAATTTTTCCTGATGATCCTGCGCGTACATGAGCAGCGCGGTCGCGATTTGCTTGAGGTTACTCAAACACTGGGTCTGTCGCGCTTTCTCCCGGGCCCGCCCGAACACCGGGAACAGGATCGCCGCGAGAATCGCAATGATCGCAATGACGAAGAGCAGCTCAATCAGGGTGAACCCGTGATGCCGACGCCCGTGATGCCGACGATTGATGGCCATGATAATCCTCCGTTTCTGAACTGATCGGCGGCGGCCGGTGGAGTCGTGATCTGCCGCCGCGCGTCTTTCATCTCTGTCCGCACTAGTCCTGGGGGAACGCGAAGGTGACCCCGGCCGCGCCCGCCGCCGTGGTGAGCGCGTAGGACAGCTCGATGGCCGTATTGGGCACCACCGGCAGCAACACGCCGACGGCATGCCCCACGCCCACGGCCCCGCCCTGCCCGCCTTTGCCCGCGAGATTGGCGGCCAGGTTCAGCGTGTACGGGTCTTCAGTCCCGTACCGGATGGTGGTCAACATGGCGGTCGCCGCCGGGATGGCGGTGGCTTGCAGATCGCTGTTGATGATCATCCCCACCAGCTTGACCGTGTCTGCCGTGACCTGGGGGACGATGGTGATCTTGCCGGTCTTCGCCGCGCCGCTGGAGCCGATCAGTCCGTACAGCACGTTTTGGCCCCACCCGGCATGCGCGGAGGCGAGCGGATCAGCCACCACGCTGGTACTGCTCCCATCGCATTTCCACCACGACGGCGGAGAGACCGTCTGGGTGGTCTGCGCCGGAATCGCCCCGCCCGCCCCCAGGGTATACGATCCCGACGTGGTCGCATTGGCAAAGACGGCGGAAGCATTCGTGGAGGACCCGCACAGGGCGACGGTCAGGCCATGCGCCTGCAGCGCCTGGGTCAAGGCCAGCTCAACCCTCCCCGGCGGCGGAGAGCCCCAGGTGGCTCCCCCGCTCGCGTACCGCAGCGGCTTGGCGGTCAAGGTGCCGACCGCCAGCGGGAAGGTGAGCGCCTCCCTGTTGACGCAGCCGAAAAAGGTCGCGCCGGACAGCTTCGTGTCGGCCATCCAGATGACATGGCCATCCACGTACGCCAAGATCGCGCCCTGGTTATGGCGGTGGTCCACATTGCCCGCCACCGCGGCCAGGATGAGACTGGGCACCTCCGCCGTGACATAGGGCGTGCCCGAGCGCGGTGTCTTGTAGTCGGCGAAGATGGGCGCCTCCGCCGGGTCTTTCACGTCGCCCAGCGCGATGCCGGACAGCAGGTGCTCCTCGCCCTGCGCATCCAGGCCCCCGACATAGAAATAATCCGGCGCCCCGGCAGTGCCGACATGATTGCCCGTGGTCGGACAGTCGAAGACGGCGGGGGCGGTCAGCGCCGCCATGTCCTGCGTCCAGCGCGTCGCGGACGGCAAGGTCTCGTCGTGATCTTGCGCCCACATCAGGGCCGCGGTGGCGAGTTGGCGCAGATTATTGATGCAGTGCGTTTGCCGCGCTTTCTCGCGCGCTTTGGCAAACACGGGGAAGAGAATGGCGGCGAGGATCGCGATGATCGCGATCACCACCAGCAGCTCGATGAGGGTGAACCCCGCGCGGCGGGTCCCCCTGCTCCGTAGATGAGACATACCTCTACACTCCTTTCACAAAGAACGTATCATCGCCAACATGAGAGCTTCCGGGAACCGCATGTTTTCGGAAACTAGCATACGCGGCATCGGCTTTTTCGCCAAGTATTGCAAGCCATTTGTCCCCAAAAATCCCCACTATCGCCACCAGCCGGCAGCCCTCGGTGGCACAAC
>JAKPKV010000171.1 GCA_029553475.1 Armatimonadota bacterium | reverse complement strand
GAGCCAGATGGCCCCGATCCCGATCATGACCCCGTCCGAGGTGTAGACATCGGTGCGCAGGTGCCAGGCATCGGCGATCAAGGCTACGGAGTCGGTCTCTTTGCCCACCTTGAAGAGCATCCGGGAAACGAAGATATTGGCGAGCGCCGAGATCAGCATGACGGCCACGCCCCAACCGGCGGCCTCGATCGCGCTCGGATGTTTGAGCTTTTCGATGGCCTCGAAGATGATCCATATCGCGGCGCCGAAGATCAGGAGCGCCTCGATGGTGCCGGAGATATTCTCGATCTTCCCGTGGCCGAACGGGTGCTCCTCGTCCGCCGGCTTGCCGGCGGTATGCACCGCAAAGAGCGCGATGCCTGCCGCCAGCAGGTCTACCCCGGAATGCATCGCCTCCGCGATGACCGCCACCGAGCCGGTCAGCAAGCCGACGATCAGCTTGCCGATGACCAGCGCCGTATTGGACACCACCGCGAGCCACGCGACAGCCGTCTTCCGCGCCTGCGTATCCACCATTCCTCCTGATAACGACACCACCCCCGCGGGAATCGTCCCGCGGGGGTGGTGCATCACCCGCTGTCCGTCGCCACCGGACCCAGCCGCACCCCGAAATGCCGGGGCCGCCTGTTCGTGCTGAACTCAGTGTAGTGAATCCGAGAGGCCGTGTCAATGTCACGGGCGCGGCATCGTGCCCGGCGCGCGCTGGGGCGGAAGTGAAGCCGGTCAGGCGTGATTGGCCGGATTTGTCACCACCCTCACCCCGCGCGTGCAGGAAAGCGAACATCCGCATATTGACCCGCGTTTCGTTAGCCCATAGCATCAGGATGTCGATCCACGGAAAAGGAGCCAGGATGGAAACGGTACGCATCGGAATGGCAGGACTGGGCAGTTGGGGGAAGAACGTGGTCCGGTGCTTCTCCCGCGCGAAGGGCGCCGAGCTGCGCGCCATCTGTGACGGAGATGCCGGCAAGCTGGCCGTGCAGGCCGGCCTGTACCCCGATGCGACGCCCGTGACGGATTTTCAGGCGCTGCTGGATGATCCGGAGCTGGAGGCCATCGCCCTTGCCACGCCGGCGCCGACGCATTTTGCCCTGGGCATGCGCGCGCTGGAAGCCGGCAAGCATCTCTTTGTCGAGAAGCCGATGACGCTTTCCGCCGCGGACGCGGAGACGCTGTGCGCCACCGCGGAGCGGCTGGGCCGCACGCTGATGGTCGGCCACCTGCTGGAATATCACCCGGCGGTGGACTGGATGAAGACCTACCTGGATTCCGGCGCGCTGGGGGCGCCGCTCTACCTGTATTCGCAGCGGTTGAACCTGGGCACGGTGCGCCCGGATGAGAACGCGCTGTGGTCGCTGGCCCCGCACGATATCTCCGTCATCCTCTACCTCTTCGGCGCCATGCCGGAGAGCGTGGCGGCGCACGGGGAAGACTTCCTGCAGCCCGGCATCGAGGATGTGGTGTTCGTCTACCTGCGCTTCCCCGACGGGCGCGCCGGGCAGATCCACATCTCCTGGCTGGACCCGCACAAGGAGCGCAAGATGGTGCTGGTGGGCGCGCAGACCATGGTGGTTTTCGACGATATGGCCCCCATGGAGACCCTTCGCGTCTACAACAAGGGCGCCGTCCTGCCGGAGAGCCCCAACCGCACCCAGGTGACGGTGCGCCACGGCGATGTCCTCATCCCGCACGTCAACGCCGGTGAACCGCTGCAGACGGAATGCCAGCACTTCATCGATGCCATCCGCACCCACACCCCCCCGCGCAGCGACGGCCGCGACGGCCTGCGCGTGGTGCGCATCCTGGAAGCCGCCGACCGCTCGCTCAAACAGGGCGGCGTTCCGGTGATGCTCGAGACGGCGGTCAGCCGGTAAACCATGCCGCGCGGGAACTGCGTGACATGCATTGATTCGCATATCGCAATGTCGATATGTCCCGAGCGATAGCTCCTCTCCTGGCAGGGGAGGGGTCGGGAGAGCGGTCGGCCCCGCCGGCGCGAGTCGGTCTCGACCTTTCCCCCAAGAAACGAGGAGAACGATGACCACGGAAGTCACCTATTTCGTGCATGAGTCGTCCTGCGTGGACGAGGGCGCGGAGATCGGCGCCGGCACCAGCATCTGGCACTTCTGCCACATCTCCGGCCAGTCGAGCATCGGGCAGCGGTGCAAGATCGGCCAGAACGTCTTCGTGGCGGGCGGCTCGGTGATCGGCAATAATGTGAAGATTCAGAACAACGTGTCGATCTACGCCGGCGTCACGCTGGAAGACGATGTGTTCTGCGGGCCGTCCATGGTGTTCACCAACGTGGCCACCCCGCGCTCGGGCGTGCCGCGCAATACGCTGGACGATTACCGGCCCACGCTGGTGAAGCGCGGCGCCAGCATCGGCGCCAACGCCACCATTGTTTGCGGCCACACCATCGGCGAATACGCTTTCATCGGCGCCGGCGCGGTGGTGACGAAGGATGTGCCGCCCTATGCGCTGGTCTACGGCAACCCCGCCCGCCAGTCCGGCTGGGCGTGCGAGTGCGGCTTGCGCCTGCACTTCGCCGACGGAGCGAGCACCTGCCCGTGCGGCCGCACCTATCGCCAGACGGCGCCGGACCGCATCGAGCGGCAATAAGTCACGCCCGGTGGCGTCAAACGACTACCCGGTTGCGGGCACAGACATCCCGCAACCCGAACCCAGAAACGAGGAACCCGATGATTCAGGTGTGTGATCTGCGCGCGCAGTACGCGGCGTTGAAGGAGGAGATCGACGCGGCCATGCAGGACGTGGCGGCGGGCGGTCATTTTATCATGGGGCCGAACGTGAAGGCGCTGGAGGCGGAGATCGCCGCCCGGCACGGCTGCCG
>JAKPKV010000168.1 GCA_029553475.1 Armatimonadota bacterium | reverse complement strand
GACCTGATCGTGGCCGCCAGCGCCGGCAGTGTCGGCAGTCTGACGGTGGGTGACGGCGGCGGCGCCTTTGTGTCCAACGGCTGGTTCTATGCGGCGAGCAGCCTCGGCGCGCAGGCGACTGTGACGGTCAACGGCGGCGAGATCGGCTGCCGCCTGCCCGGCAAGAATATTGTCGTCAACGCCAACGGCGCGCGCGGTGAGATCACGGTCAACGGCGGTCTGGTTAACGCGACCGACAGCCTCGTGTGGAGCACCGGCACAGCCACCAACGCTGCGTACGGCGCGGTCATGCTGAACGGCGGCACCCTCCGCGCGCAGCGGCTTTACGCGTCTGCCACGGCCGGCACCAATCTGCTGTTCCTGAACGGCGGCAAGGTCGAGGCCGTGAATTCGCGCACCGATTTCATGTACAACCTGACGGCGGCCCGCGTGCAGGCCGGCGGTGCGGCCTTCAGCGTGCCCGCCGGTGTCGCGGTTACGGCGGCGCAGGCCCTGACCGAAGACCCGGCCAGCATCGGCGGCGGCCTGACCAAGAGCGGCGCGGGACGGATCACCTTCGCCGGCGCCAACACCTTCACCGGCGACATCGATGTCTTGGCCGGCGACCTCTTCTTCAGCCACACCAACGGGTTGCCGGCCGGCTACGCGGGCACGGTCACGCTGACCAACACGGCGGATGCCGCGATCGGCTATGCCGCTGCGGGCGGTCCGGCCCTGCTGCTGGCGCGCATGGATCCCGCATCCAAGGGCGCGCTCGCCCTCTTCCCGGCCAATGCCGCGGATGCCGTCGATTTTTCGTCCTTCCCGGATCTGCGGCTGGCCTTTGTGGGGGCGCTGACGTACACCGGCACCTTCACCCCGTATCAGGGCGATTACACCTTTGAAACCGAGGGCGGCACAGTCGTCTACGACGCGGTGATCGCCGATGCCGGCGCCACGCCCGGCCATTTGACCGTCATCGGTGCGAACGGCAGCGGCATGACGCTCGCGGGCAACAACACCTTCACTGGCGGTGTGGAGATCGACGGCGCGGTGGTGACGCTGGCCCATGCCAACGCGCTCGGCCTGCAGGGGACGCCCGGTGTGCCGGACATTAACCTGAGCCACGGCGCGGCTCTGTGTCTGACTGCGGCGATGGATGTGAACGCGCTGGTCACCGGGCGCATCACGCCCGACTCCGCCGGCGTGCTGCTGCTGGGCAGCGCCAACGCGGCGCAGAACATCGATCTCAGCAACCATCCCGGCCTCACCGTGGGCGCGGCAGAGCTGAGC
>JAKPKV010000164.1 GCA_029553475.1 Armatimonadota bacterium | reverse complement strand
AGTAGAAGCGCACGCGGGCGGGAAAGACACCGCGCAGCCAGCCGTGCAGGCGGCAGATGGCGTCGGTGATGGCGCGGAGACCGCCGATCGTCTCCGGGCCGGGGTCCAGCACGTCCTCCAGCGCACGTTCGCCGAAGAGGTTGATCGCGACGTTGAGCGTCGAGGAGAAGACCGGCCCCGCCACTTCCAGCTCCGCCGGCAGCCGCGCCAGCAGGTCGGCGAGAGCGGCGGTCATCCACGCCACCTGCGGCGATCCCGGCACGTCCACGCCGTCGAGGTCGGCCAGGCGCCCGGGCAGCGGGTCGGCCCACCACTGCCCCGCGAATTGATACACCCGCACGCCGAAGAGGGCGTCCACCCAATGCACGCCCAGCGGGCTGAATTCCACCACCGGCGGGCGAAAGTTCACTGCGTCCTCACCGGCGAGGAGCAGGTTGTCGGCGATTTTGTCCAGCTCGCCGTCGCGCCAGCGCGCGAACGCCGCGTCCTCGCAGGGACCGTAGTACCCCGCGTAGTCGCTGGTGAGGCAGAGGAGATACGCCGGCGTCTCCCCGGCGAAGAGGCGCTCCAGCGCGGCGCGGTGGGCCGATTGGGCGGCGGCAAAGGTTGGCATGACACGGGTAGTATAACACGGATTTCACCCCGAAGGGGCGACAGCAACGTGCTGTCGCCCCTTCGGGGCTTTGGTCCTATTTTACCACCGTTCCCACGGGTTCCGCTGCGCTGCACCCGTGGCTAGCGGCTGGCGGCCCTTCGGGCCTGCCCACGGCAGGCATCCGTCGTTATCTCGCCGCGGCGACTTTCACCATCTCGGCAAAACTCGGCTTGAGGGCGGCGCCGCCGACGAGGGCGCCGTCAATGTCGGACTGCGCCATGATCTCGGCGATATTGTCCGGGCTGGCGCTGCCGCCGTACTGGATGCGCACGCCGTCGGCGGCGGCGTCGCCGAGCAGCCGGCGCACCACGGCGCGGATGCCGGCGATGACGCGATTGCCCTCGGCGGGGTCGCAGACCTTGCCAGTGCCGATGGCCCACACGGGCTCGTAGGCGATGACCAGGCCGGCCACCTGCGCGGCGGTGAGGGCGGCCAGGCCGGCCGTGATCTGGCCGGCCACCACCTCGTCGGTGATGCCGCGCTCGCGCTCGGCCAGGGTTTCGCCGCAGCACATGATGGGAGTGAGGCCGGCGGCGAGCGCGGCCTTCACCTTGCGGTTCACCACCGCGTCGTTATCGCCGAAGGCGTCTAGCAGCTCGTCCGACCAGCTCTCCGGGATACTGCCGAAGCGGCCGCGGCGCTCGGAGTGGCCGATGATGACGTAGGTGCAGCAGACGTCGTGCAGCATGGCGGCGGAAATCTGCCCGGTGTAGGCGCCCTTCGGCTCCCAGAACATATCCTGCGCGCCCAGTGCGATGGTGCCGCCGGCCAGCGCGTCGGCGATGGATTTCAGCAGCGTGAAGGGCACGCACACCGCCGCGTCGGCGCCGGTGACGCCGCGCAGCGCGGCCTTCAATTCCTCGACCAACGCCACGCCGTCGGCGATGGTCATGTTCATCTTCCAGTTCCCGGCAATCAGGGGGGTTCGCATGTATGGATCCTCTCTCATGGTCAAGTAACCGCGCCGGGGGGAGCGGTGAACCCCGGCGCGTATGCGTGCTGCGCAGGCGCAGCAAAGCAAACCGCCCCGCGAGCAGGCTCGCGGGGCGGAGAGGTGTTACCGATTCACGAAGGGCAGCAGCGCCATGTGCCGGGCGCGCTTGATGGCGGCGGCCACCCAGCGCTGGTGGCGGGCACAGGTGCCGGTCTGGCCGCGGGATTTGATCTTCCCGCGTTCGGTAATCATTGGGGTCAAGCGATCCAGTTGCTTGTAGTCAAGGGACTGCACCTTATCCACGCAGAACTGGCACACCTTCGGGCGGCTGCGGCGAAAACCGCCGCGCCCCCCACGCTCGCCGCGCTCGCCGCGGTCGCGTGCCGGTCTCGGGGAACCTTCACCGGTCGTCATCGTTCAAGCCTCCACGGGCCCTCCACGGGCCCGATGCACGACCGCCCCGGGGGGCGGAGAGTTGTTGGCATCACGGCGTCACTGATCCGCGAAGGGATCCATGATGTCGCCGATCTCGGACGCGTCGCTGAAGTCGGGCGGCTCAGACGGCATCTCGTCGCCGCCGCCGCGGGCGCGGGCCGGCTGTTGCTGCCGGCGCCCTTCGTATCCGCCGCCGGCATCGCCGTCGCGGGGTTCGCGGGGCTTATCCAGCGCGCGGACGTGATCCGCCACCACTTCGGTGCTCCGACGCCGCTGACCGTCCTGGGTCTGCCACTGCCGTACCTGGAGCCGGCCCTCGATCAGGATCAATCGCCCTTTGCTGAGGTACTGGTCCACGAATTCGGCGGACTGGCGCCACGCCACCACGTCAATGAAGTCCGTCTCCCGTTCACCCTGGGCATTCGCGAAGGTGCGATCCACCGCGATGCGGAAGTTCGCCACCGCCACGCCGCTCGGCGTGTATTTCAACTCCGGGTCCGTGCACAAACGCCCCACTAAAAAGACTTTGTTCACCATGTCACGATCCTCCAATTCACTACGGTATAGCCCTAATGCTCATCTCGACGCACAATCATGTGACGCAGCAGCGGCTCGGTCAGCTTCATCTGGCGGTCCATCTCCGTTTCGAGCGCGGGATCACCCTGGAACTCGACCACCACGTAGTAGCCATCGCGGCACCGCTTAATCTCGTAGGCGAGCTGCCGGCGTTCCCAACGATCCACCTTCTCCACGGTACCTCCCATGGACGTGATGAGGTCGTTGAAGCGATCCACCAGCGCGGTCTGCTCCTCAGCCGAGAGCGTCGGCTGCAGGATGTACATCACCTCGTACGGTCGCATCGTGTCACCTCCTTCCTCTGGTCTGCATGGCGCACCCCCGCGGGATGCGCAGGAAGGGAACGCGGGCGGGCGCCCGCGCCAGTCCCGACGCGCGCCGGGACATATACCGGCCGAGACCGGTATCCACACCGAGCCAGTATAGCAAAAGGCCGCGAGCGTGGCAAGTGTCCTGTTGGATGGCGGATATGCGGGGCGGGTCCGCATCCGGCGCCGCGCCGCGCGTGTCACGGTACGCGGCCAGTATAGCACATATGCGTTTGGGCGTCAAAGGAGCAGGCGCCCCTGTTCAGGCGACAGCGCCCGGGCGCCGGCGGCACGCGCTATCGCGGACGTGGTGGTTTCTGCTACGCGAGACGGCGCATGTTGGATGCGCTGCAACCGCACCGCGGCCTGACGCGCCTATGATGTCGGCAGCGACGATCGTGTGGGAGTGCGCGATGGATGAGGTGTCGTCTCAGGACGAGTCTGATCGCCTGCTGACGGAGGCGATCATTGATACGGTGCGCGCGCCGTTGGTGGTGCTGGCGCGCGACCTGCGGGTGGAACGCGCCAACGCGGCATTTTACCACACCTTTCACGCCTCGCCCGCAGAGACCGCGGGGCGGCGGCTGTATGACCTGGGCAACGGGCAGTGGGATATCCCGGCACTCCGGGTGCTGCTGGAACAGCTGCTGCCCGCGCAGCGGGCGGTGACGGATTTCACGGTGGAGCACGACTTCCCCGACCTCGGTCGGCGCGTGATGCTGCTGAACGCGCGGCGCATCGGAGGATCACCGCCGACGGACGAACGCATTCTGCTGGCGATTGACGACATCACCGCACGGCAACGGAGCGAGGAGTCGCTGCGCGAGAGCGAGGAACGGTACCGGGCGTTTTCGGAAGCCACCACGGAAGGACTGGTGCTGCACGAGCACGGGCGCATTATCGAGGTGAACCAGACGTTTGCCGACCACCTGGGCTACACGCCGGAGGAGATGATTGGCCACGACGTGCTGGAATTCGTCGCCCCGGAATCACGGGCGTTCATCAGCGAGCAGACGCGGCAGCACGCGCCCGGCCCGTATGAGGCGCTGTCGCTGCACCGGGACGGCACGCGCACCATCGGCGAGCTGCGGGCGCGGGAGATCCTCTATCATGGCCGGATGGTGCGCGTGGTGGCGGTGCGCGATATCACCGCGCGAAAACGCATCGAAGAAGCGCTGCAGGAGAGTGAAGCGCGGCTGCGTGCCGCCATCTCCAGCATCGCCGACGAAGCCTGGTTCACCGACGCGCAGGGCGACATCCTGCTGGTCAACGACGCCGTCTACCAGAACCTGGGGATTGATCCGCGATCGCCATTTTTTCGTTCTATCGCCGAGGTGGTGGCGAATCTGCAGATCTTTGAGCCGGACGGCACACCCCGCCCGCCGGAGCAGGCGCTGTTGTCGCGCGCCTTGCGCGGCGAAGTGCTGTGCGGCGTGGGGGAGGTCGTGCGCAATGTCGCGACGGGCGAGCTGCGGCATCGCGAGGTGAGCAGCGCGCCGGTGCGCGACCCGCGCGGCACGATTCTCGGCGCCGTCGCCATCGTGCGCGACGTTACCGAGCGCAAACAGGCGGAACGCGAACGCGAACAATTGCTGGACGAAGTCCAACACCGCGCGGCGGAGCTGGACGCCACGTTGAATGCCGTCGCCGATGGCCTGATCATTTATAACCCGGAGGGGGAGATCCTCCTCGATAACTCGTCAGCCCGGCACATGCTGGACGGGATGCTGCTTGACGAGGAATATGGGCACCCCCACTGGCTCAGCCTGTCCGCCTACACCGCGGACGGCGCGGCGCTCCGTCCCGAGGACGCCCCCGGCGCCCGCGCCGCGCGCGGCGAAACCATCACCAGCGAGACCCTCCTCTTCAAACGCCGCGACGGCACGATCGTCTGGACGTCGGTCTCAGCGGCGCCCATCATCAGCCGTGACGGCGCGCTGCTGGGCGTGGTGAGCACCTATACCGATATTACGCCCATCGTGACGCTGCGTCAGAAGGTTGAAGCGCAGGCGGCGGAGCTCGAGGCGACCCTGTCTTCGCTGGCTGACGCCATCGTGATCTACACGCCGGAGGGGGAGATTCGCTTCCATAACCAGCGCGCGCAGGAGTTGCTCGATCATATTCTGAGCACGGAGGAGAAGCCAACACCGCCGCAGTGGATGGACGCCTACGCGCGACGGCCGGATGGTACGCGCATCGCGCCGGAGGATTCCCCCAGCGCGCGCGCACAACGCGGTGAGGTGGTCACCGGGGAGGTGCTGGTCTTCCATTGCCCGGACGGCAGGGAAATCTGGGTGTCGGTGACGGCGGCGCCCATCTGCATCCATGAGAATATGCTGATGGGCGTGGTGGGCACCTACACGGACATCACGCCGCTGCACCGCCTGCAGGAACAGCAGAAGGTGCTGCTGCAGACGGTGTCGCATGACCTGCGCGCGCCGCTGACGGTGATCAAGGGGCACGCGCAGGTGGTCGCAGAGATGCTGCGCGACCAGCAGCTCGACGGCGCGCTGCGGGAGAGCCTCGCCGCCATAGACCGCGGGGTGAATCGCATGGACGTGATGATTCAGGATCTGGTGGTCGTGACCTGCTGGGAGGGCGGATCACTGGAGCTGAAGCGGGAGGCGGTGCCGCTGCCGGCGTTTCTGGACGAGCTACTGCGGCGCGTCAGCCCGGTGATGGAGACCGCGCGCATCACGGTCGAGGCGCCGGCCGACCTGTCGCCGGTCTGGGCCGACTACGCCCGGCTGGAGCGCATTCTGGTGAACCTGCTCTCCAACGCGTTAAAATATTCCGATCCGGGCACGCCGGTCACGGTGCGCGCCTGGCGCGCGGAGCGCGAGGTGGTCCTGGCCGTCCACGATCAGGGGCGCGGCATCCCGCCGGAGGCGCTGTCCCATCTCTTCGAGCGCTTCTTCCGCGCGGAGACCGCGCGCGCGACGGAAGGCGTCGGCCTGGGCCTCTACATCACCCGCGCGCTGGTGGAAGCCCATGGCGGGCGGGCGTGGGCGGAGAGCGAGGTGGGGGTGGGGAGCACGTTTTACGTGACGTTGCCGGTGGGGGATGAAGAGGTGACAAAGGCCTGAAGGGCCGAAAGCCGTTAGCCACGGGTGAAGCGACAGCGGAACCCGTGGACAGGCCGTCAGAGTACGCCGAGTCCTGAAAGGACGACAGCAACGCATGCGTGCGGCTCGACGGAGTCTTGCCCGCCAGGGGGAGAAGGAAGCGAATTTTTCGATTACGAGCACGATGACGATGACGAGTTGAGGGGGAGAGTGAAGGAGAAGGTGCTGCCGCGGCCGAGCTCGCTTTCCACCCAGATGCGGCCGCCGTGGGCTTCCACCGCCATTTTGCAGAAGGTGAGTCCGAGGCCGGTGGACAGTTTGCGGCCGGCCTTGCGGGTCTCCACCTGGCCGAATTTTTCGAAGATGCGCCCGAAGGCGTCGCGGGGGATGCCTTCGCCGGTGTCGCGCACGTGGAACACCAGGGCGTCGCCGTCGTCGCACAGGCCGGCGGCGACGGTGATGGCGCGCCCGTCGGGGGTGAATTTCACCGCGTTGCCGAGCAGGTTCACCAGCGTGCGGCGCAGCTTATCCTCGTCGACGGTGACGGGCGGCAGCGCCGGCGCCACCTCGGCGCTGAGCCGCAGCGCCTTCTCTCGCGCCAGCGGCGCCACTTGCCGCAGCGCGGCCTCCACCACGGTGGCCGCGCACAGCGGCACGCGCTCCAGCACCAGCGCGCCGCTTTCCATCTTGCTGATATCCAGCAGATCGTTAATCATGCCCAGCAGCGTTTGCCCGCCGTGGATGCCCATGCTCAGCAATTCCTGCTGCAGCGCCTCCAGCCCGCCCAGGCTCTCGATGGTCAGCAGCCCGGTGAGGAGCGAGGTGAGCGGCGTGCGCAGGTCGTGAACGATCATATGGGTGAGATCGTCCTTGAGCTGGATCAGCCGGGTGAGCTGCTCATACTGGCGCTGCAGCTCGCGATAGAGGCTGACTTCGCGGTCGCGCAGGCGTTTTTTTTCTAGCGAGGCGCTGATGCGCGCGCGCAGCAGCACGGGATCGAACGGCTTCGTCAGGTAGTCTTCGGCGCCCATCTCGATGCAGCGCACCACGCTGGCGAGCTCATCCACCGCGGAGATGGCGATCACCGGGATGCCGCGCCACTCGGGGGACGCTTTCAGCGTGTCCAGCACCTGATAGCCATCCATCACCGGCATCATGATATCCAGCAGCACCAGGTCGGGCGCGCGGGCGGCGATCATCGCCAGCGCCTGGCGGCCGTCGGCAGCCTGCGCGGTGGCGTAGCCGTCGCGCTGGAGGCGGCGCGCCAGCAGGTCGCGGTTCGCGTCCACGTCATCCACCACCAGCAGGTAGCCGCCGGCGCCGGCCGGTGCCGCTTCCGGCGCCGGCGGCGTCACGGCCTCCGCGGCGGGCGGCGCGGCGTCGGCGCGGGCGGACAGCTCCCCGGCCAGGGCGAGGAGCCGCCGGGCGGCCTCGCGGATTTTCGCGAAATCGTCGCGCATGGGCATGTCGTCCGCCGGCAGCGCCAGCCAGCGATCGCAGCAGCCGATGATGACGGCGACGGAGGGCTGCAACTGCCGCTGGAGGTGATCGCCAAGTTCGGCGACGTCGCGCGGCGCGGCGGCCGGCGGCAGTGGCGACGCGGCGAGCAGCGAGCCGACCAGCGACAGGGCATGCGCGCCGGCGCCCACGATCTGGCGCAGGTCGGCGACCAGCGCATCCGGCGCGCCGGCGCCGGCATCTTCCAGCAGCATCTCACTGTACCCGATAATGGCGTTGATGGGGGTATGCAGCTCGTGGCGCATGAACGACAGGTACGCGCGCGCATCCTCGCCCAAGCCGGTGCGGACGTTCACGTGGCGGTGTATCCCTTCAGCAGCAGCTCGATTTTGCCGAGCAGGCGCGGAAAATCAATCGGCTTCGAATCATACTCATCACAGCCGGCCCGCAGGGCCTGCTCGCGGTCCCCGGCCATGGCGTGCGCGGTGAGGGCGATGATGGGGATGGCCCGCGTGTCCGGCGCCGCTTTCAGACGGCGGGCCGCTTCCCAGCCATCCAGCACGGGCAGGCTCATATCCATGAGAATCAAGTCCGGGCGCTCGGCGGCGGCCAGCGTCACCCCCTGTTCACCATCCACCGCGGTGAGCACCGCGAAGCCGCGGCGCTCCAGCCGCCGTGACAGCATATCGCGGTTCATCTCGTTATCCTCAACCAGCAGGACTTTCGGCATGGCTCTCCTCATTCCGTATCGTGCCCACGCTGACCGCGGCGAGGGCGCTCACTTCGCGCAGCAGGTCGTCCCGCGTCTGCGCGCTCTTCGCCAGAATCTTCTCCACATAGCCGCTCAGCCGCAGCCGGTCCTCGGCGGTGAGCTCTTTGGCGGTGATGACCACCACCGGCACGGCGCGCCACTCCTCGCGCTTGCGCAGATTCTCCACGAACCCAAAGCCGTCCATCTCCGGCATCATCAGGTCGAGCAGGATGAGCTGGGGCAGGCGCTCGGCGACAAGGTCCAGCCCGACGCGGCCATTCTCCGCGGTGCGCACCACCCAGCCTTCGCGCTCCAGCAGGCGGCACATCATCGCGCGCGCCGCGGGATCATCCTCGACGATCAGCACGTCGCGCGGCGCCTCCGGCGTGCTGTATTTCTCCAGCACCACCAGCAGGCGCTCGCGCTCCACCGGCTTGACCAGGTAATCCGCCGTGCCCAGCGCGAACCCCAGGTCCTGGTTATCCACCATCGTCAGCATGATCACCGGGATATCCGCCAGCTCCGGGTCGGCCTTCAGCGCGGTGATGACTGCCCAGCCGTCCATGCGCGGCAGCAGCACGTCCAGCGTGATGACCGCCGGGCGCAGGGCGCGGGCCAGGCGGACGCCGTCCTCGCCGTCGGCCGCCGTGTGCACGCGGAAGCCTTCCTTGCTCAGGAAGCGCTCCAGCAAATCGCGCACGGCGGGGTCATCATCAATCACCAGCACGGTATTGGACCCGGGATGCGGCAGGACCGGCACCTCGCCGACGGGCGGCGGGGGCGCGGATTCGTCCGCCACGATGACCGGCAGGCGCACGGAGAAGGTGGTGCCGACGTCGGGCTGGCTCTCGACGCTGATCTCGCCCCCCATCATCGTGCAGAAATGCCGGGTGATCGCCAGGCCGAGGCCGGTGCCGCCGAAGCGCCGCGTGGTGGAGGAGTCGGCCTGCGAGAAGGGCTGATAGAGTTTCGCCACCTGTTCCGGCGTCATGCCGATGCCGGTATCGCTGACCTGGAGGAGGAGCGCCGTGCCGCCGTCCGCGTTGATGCGCGCGCAGCGCAGCGTGATGCAGCCGCCTTTGGTGAATTTGCAGGCGTTGCTGAGCAGGTTGAAGAGGATCTGCCGCACCTTCGTCTGATCGGCGTAAATGCGGCCGAGGTCGTCCTCGCACGCCATTTGGAGGGTGTTGCCGTTGGCCTCGAGCAGCGGCTGGACGGTGGTGAGCACGTCATGCACGAGCGGGGCGACGTCCAGCCATTCCAGATAGAGCTGCATGCGGCCCGCCTCGATTTTCGAGAGATCGAGCACGTCGTTGATGAGCGCGAGGAGGTGCTTGCCGGCGGTGTTAATCTTCCGCAGGTCGGCGACAAGCTCCGCGCAGCCCATCTCCTCCGCTTCTTCCTGCAGCATCTCGCTGTAGCCGATAATGGCGTTCAGCGGGGTACGGAGCTCATGGCTCATATTGGCAAGGAAGGTGCTTTTCGCCTGGTTCGCGCCCTCGGCGGCGTCGCGCGCCACCTGCGCCTCGTGCACCGCGTGGGCTAACTCGGCCGTGCGCGCCTCCACCTCCTGTCCGAGGGTGCGGTTATGCGCCGCTAATTGCCGGTGCGCCTCGGCGGCGTCCGCGGCGGCCTTGCGCTCGGCCGCCAGCGTCTGGAAGAGAAAGCGCTGATAGAGGACCAGCAGCACCACCAGCAGCACCAGCAGCAGCATCGCGGTGAGGCCGCCTTTGAGCGACAGCGGGGAGGCGAACAGCGCGCGCCAGGCATCCAGCATGCCCAGGTCCATCAAGGCGGCCGGCACGGACAGGGTGAGGCCGCTGATGATGGCCACCACCGTGCCCGCGCGCACGCTGATGAGGACGAGGGCGAGCACCGAGACCACCAGCAGGAACTCTGTCCCGGCGCCCGCGATCCCGCCGCGCAAAAGCGCGAACACCGCCGTGATGTATCCCAGCGCCACCAGCCCCCACGCTCGCGTCCGCACGCTGAGCTGACGAAAGACGGCCAGTGCGATGAGCAGCACATACACCAGCAGGCAGGGGAGCGCCGAGGACCAGAGCGCGCGGGAGTGCAGCATGTCCGCCGCCAGGTTCCACAACATGGGAAAGGACAAAATAGCGGCCGCGATGAGCATGACATCCAGCATCTTGGCACGCCAGGCTACCAGCGCCTGATTGACTTCCTGCTTCATATTCGACGGGGGAGTCGTGTCCATGCGCATACCTCTCACGCGGTTCGGTCGCCGGTTATTTTAACATATATTTTACAATACGAGATTCGGTTACGCGAAAAAGTCGCCGCCGATGGTGTGCGTTTCAACCATCGGCTGAAGGGGTGAAGGGGTGAAGAGGTGAGGGGGCGCGGGAGGGGGTGGGCTGAAGATCGGTCCTGATTTCATGTGGCTCGTCGAGCCGATCAGCCGGCAGGTTCACCTGTTCCGGCAATGGTCGTAATGATGTTGGTCGTGGCATCAATTTTGCGGACGCAATGATTGCCCCACTCGACGATATACAGGTTGCCCAGCGGATCGAAGGCCGCGTCTACCGGAGACCAAAAGCTGGCCGTGATGGCGGGCCCATTATCGCCGGCATACCGGCCATCGCCGCCGCCGTCGCACCAGCCATCGCCCGCGATGACGGTCAACGTCCCCTTTTCGACATCGAGACGGCACACCCGCTGAGCGAATCTGGCGCAGACGATCACCTGCCCCCGGGCATCCGCGGCCAGGCCGATAGAGTCTGACAGGAACATCTCGGTCGCGACTCCCTGTTGTACCCGATCAAGACCATTCTTGCCTGTTGCCTCTCGCGTGCCTGCCACCGTCGAGATTCTCCCCGTCGCGGCATCAACTTTGCGCACGACGAGATTATGCTGGTCGGTGAAATAGAGGTGTCCCTGCGGGGCGACAGCCAGACCAAACGGCTCATTGAGCGTCGCCTCGCTGGCCGGGCCACCATCGCCGGCATATCCGCGTGGACCGGTCCCCGCCACCACGGTGACCAGACCGGTCTTCTGCTCATACATGAGGATATAGCCATGACGATCTACTACAAAGACATCGCCGGCAGCATTCATAGCAATTCGGGTCAGTTGACCGAACTGCACATCGCGCGCGGGGACCTGTTTGCCCGGACGCACCTTCACGTTTCCGCCGCCGATCAGCGTGGTGAGCATACCGGTCTGGGTATCAATCCTGCGTACGCGCGAGGCGCCATCGGTGAATACGAGCTGGCCCGCGCGATCCAAGATCATGGACTGTGGAGTGCGGAGTGCGGCATCGCCAGCCGGAATTCCGTCCGCATGGCTGGCTCCCCCACCGGCGATCGTCGTGATCAGGCCTGTTTTTCCGTCCACCTTACGAATCCGGTTGTTCCCGCTGTCAGCGATATACACGTTGCCATCAGCGTCAACGACTACACCACAGGGATTTTTCAACTTCGCTTGCACGGCAGGACCGCCATCCCCCAGTTTGGCGTCTGCCGGGTGTCCGGGGGTGTGCGTGAATACAACCAAGAGGGCGATTGCGCACATCAGTACACAGGGTCTGGTGAATGAGTGCCAGTACATCGCGTCCTCCGCAGCCCCGGCACCGTGTACGCCCCGCTGCCGGGGGGTACACGGTGCCGATGTAGGAATTATACCGCCGCCGCTTTCGCCGCCCGGTCGTAGAGGGCCATGAGCTTGCGGCCGTAGGTGAGGTAGCTCTCGTACATCACCTGTTCCTTGTCCATCGTCGCATCGCCGAGGTGGATGATGGAGGCGATGTGCGGTTCGATGGAGTAGCCGGCGTCGTAGCCGCGCTCGATGAGCAGGCGGATACAGTCGCCCACGCGGCAGGAGCCTTCGCCGGGATAGGTGAAGACGTTCTTCTCGCCGTCCAGGTAGCCGTCCTTGATGTGCACGTGCACCACGTGGTCAATGACGGCTTCCAGGTATGCGTAGGCGTGCTGCCGGTGCACGAAGGGGTTGCCGGTGTCGAACACGAGGCGGAAGGCGGGGCTATCCACGCGCTCCAGCAGCTCCAGCGTATTCGCCGGGGATTCGCCGCCCCAGCCGTTGCAGTTCTCGTGGGCGAGGATGACGCCGCCGTCCTCGGCCATGCGGCTCAGCTCGCGCAGGCGGCGCACCGCTTCATCGCGCCAGGCGTCCCCGGCCCAGTCAGCATTCGGGTAAGACATGCAGCGGATATAGGTCGTGCCCATGCGCTGCATGCGCGGGATGGCGCGGGTGAGCTCCGCCACGTCCACCGCGAAATCGGTGGTGATGGGGCGGCTCCAGTTGGCCAACTGCGAGGCGAAGCAGCAGACGTGCAGCCCGGCGGCGCCCACCGCCTCCAGGGTGGCCTCGAAGGTGGCGTCGTCCACATCGGTGAGGTTGGCGCTGCCGACCATGCGCAGCTCGATTTCCGTCCAACCCAGTTCCTGATGCGCGGCGATCTGGCGCGCAATGGGGCGCCCCGCTTCATCGGCGATACCAGCGAAAAACATCGGATGCTCCTTTATCCCCCGGGTGAGGGGTGAATGCACAGCGTACTTGTTACGCGGCGGGCGGGGGAATTCCTGCCGGGGTACGGATACCCTGAAAGAAATACGAGCCGCATTGCGGGAACGAGTATACGAGTACGAGCACGAGTTGACAGCATCCCCTCCCCTCCCCTACACTGCGGGAGAACGGAGGTTCAGGAGCTATGCGCGGGGTAGTGCAGGGAGTCTGCGCGGGATTGATCCTCGTCGGGGTGCTGGTGGCGCTGCATTGGGCGAAGGCGTTTCAACTGCCGTTAAGCGGCGCGCTGCTGATGAATGCGCTGCCGATCCTCACCGGCGCGGTTTTCGGGCTGTTTCTCGGCATTCTGCGGCCCCCGCGCCCGGGGTTTTACGTCACCGGCTTGAAGCTCTGCCTGGCGGTGGCGCTCATTTACGGCGTCTCGGCGGCGACGATGGAGCTGGTCTATCGAAGCTGGGCGCCCACGCGCGACATGCGCCATTATGCGACCGTGCGCGAGAAATTCTGGAAGCACGATCTTGGCGCGGTGGCGCACTTCCCCACGAAAATGCCGGCGAACGCGGAACGCGTCTTCCTCTTCGCGGTGCGCTACGGGCTGCGTGAAACCGGCCCGATCATGCAACTGCGCTATGCCGTGCCGTCGGCGGACCTGGCGGCGAAGGAGGCGGAGTATCAACGCCAGCGCTTCATCGCGCCGCGACCAAAAGTCTTTCTGCTCGCCGGCGAACAGCATCCCGGCCCCATGCCGCGCGATTTCGAGGTCTACCAATTGCCGCCGACCCCCAGCGCCAGCCGACCCTACGCGGGCTACGTGCAGCAGCGCGGGGTGGCGATCAGCCGCCAGCGCGGGGAGATCATCTACTGGGCGCAGGAGCGCAAGCTGCCGAAAACGAAGGGGGATCGGCGGGCGCCGTGAGGCGGGTGCAGGATGCAAGTTGCAAGTTGCAGGTTGCAGAGTTTTTACAGGCGCAACCTGGGGGATGCGATACCCGGGCGCAGCCGCGGAACGCTTTCGAGCACGAGGACGTGATGCGGGACCTGCTTGAGCAATTTCTCGATCATCGGGCGTTGGAGCGCGGGCTGGCGCCAAACAGCCTGGCAGCGTATCGGCGCGACCTGGAGGGGCATGCCGCATTCCTGCGCGAGACCCGCGGGAAAACCGATGCGCGAGCGGTGAGCGAGGGGGACATCATCCAGTACCTGACCGCGCTGCACCGGGCGCGCGCCGCCACCGCCACCATCTGCCGCAAACTCACCGCCGTGCGCCAGTTCTATCGCTACCTGGTGGCGGAGGGCGTGCTGACCGCCGACCCCACCGCGCACGTGGACGCGCCGCGCAAGACGCAGCACCTGCCCGCCACGCTGACGCTGGACGAGGTGGAGCGCCTGCTGGCAGCGCCGGATATCAGCACGCCGCGCGGCCTGCGCGACCGGGCGATGCTGGAGGTGCTCTACGCCAGCGGTCTGCGGGTGAGCGAGCTGGTCGGCCTGCGGCGCGGCGATGTGAACCTGAAGCTGGGCTACCTGCGCGTGATCGGCAAGGGCAGCAAGGAGCGCATCGTGCCGCTGGGGCGTATCGCCGGCGAGTGGCTGCGGCGCTATTTGGACGCCCGCGACGATGATCTCCCCTGTCTCTTCCCGGGCTCGCGCCGCACCGCGATCTCGCGGGTGGCGTTCTGGCAAATCATCCAGCGTGTCGCCCGGCGCGCGGGCATCATCAAGGACATCTCCCCGCACACCCTGCGCCACTCCTTCGCCACCCACCTGTTGGAACGCGGCGCCGACCTGCGCGCCATCCAGGAGATGCTCGGCCATCACTCCATCACCACCACGCAAATCTACACCCACGTGACCAGCGACCTGCTGCGCGAAGTCTACGTGGACGCGCACCCGCGGGCGCGAAAACCGTAGTTGCCGGTCGCGTGGCTCACCGTGTGCCGGGGGGCGAGCCGCGCGCGGAGGGACCGCGGATGCTCTTCCCCATACCTTTCGCACATCACCTCCCCTCTTCACCTTGTCACCCCTTCACCTTGTCACCCCTTCATCTTCCTGGAGGGCGAGACTCCGTCGAGCCGCGCGCTCGCCCCCCGGTGCTTTCGCTTCTCTCGCCCTTTTCACCAATGTATGAAAAGTATGAAATAATTTCGCCGCCATCGCAACCCGTCCCCGACCCGCGCGTATAAGGGGGTGAAGGACATCGAAACGCCGGCGTGATGTCCAGAGCAAATGCTTTGCGTTTCCCCCGGACGCCCGAGTGCCGAAAGGAGCTACCGATGAAGACATTATCGCTGATCCGTTGGGGGTTTTCCCTTCTCCTCACGCTGGCGCTGGCCATCCCCGCGCTGGCGAACCCGGACGCTGGCCGCGACGCGGCGCGCGTGCGCCTCATCATCCAGCAGAACGACGCCAACGACGATAGCCGGGCCTACCGCTCGTGGTACGGCGCGCAGGTGAGCGGCTTCAACGACATTGACCGCGAGACGGGCGAGCGCATCGGCAACCTGCTGCAACTGGTGGCCGACGTGGGTCGCGACCGCCTCATCGTCACCGACCGGGACAACGTGCGCCGCACGGTGATGCTGACCGCGCAGACGCGGGTGATTGACCTGCGCAAAGGTCCGGGGACCGGGCCGGGCGTCGGCTCTCTGCCCGGCAGCCGCCTGGCGGACGCCGCCCGGCACGTGGATCAAGGCGACCTGGTGATCCTGAACGGCTACCTGAGGGCCGACGGCGCCTTCGTCGCCAGCCAGATTCGCATCATGGGCCGCGCCTGGGGCTGGGGCGGTAACTGGAACAGCGGCAACGACTACCGCCCGACCTACGGCGAGCGCGCCTGGGGCGACATCATCTCCATTGACTATCGCTACGGCCGCATCGAGGTGAACGGCAGCCTGGGCCGCCGCACCATCATGCTGCAGCGCGGCGGCGAGGTGCTGGGGAAAGGGCAGAAGCAGACCATCCAGTTCCTGCGCAAGGGCGACCGCGTGGTCTTCTACTACCGCGGCGATCCCAACCCGCGCGCCTCGATTGAGGTTTACCGCATCGTGGTGCTGGATAAGGCCGACCCCTGCCCGGACGGCAATCGCCCGCACTGCGCCGACCCGGATTACCGGCCCGGCCATCACGCCACCGCGCCGAATCTGCCGATGCTGGACGCCCGGCTGACCGGCGTGAGCACCGGCGCCATGTTCAACAAGCTGACGGTCATCACCAACGCCGGCAAGCAGGTGAACGTCTACGCCGCGAAATCGGTGGACGCGCTGGACGAGCGCGGCAACCGCATCTCGCTGTTGAACCTGCGCGGCAACGACCGCCTGCGCATCTATTACACGGAGACGGCCGGCGTGATGTTCGCCCAGCAGATCGAAGTACGGTAAGGTGGGTGCGTAGACAGGGATGCTGTACCATCCGGGGCTTCTGGGGAAGGAGCCCCGGATGTTTTTCGCCCCTGGCAGGCATTTCCCCACCCGGCGTCTAAAGATATCGTTATCCTTCCTTTGGAGCGTGACGATGTATCAACCGGCCGAGAACCGCTACGACCTGATGACCTACCGCCGCTGCGGGCGCAGCGGGCTGCTGCTGCCGGCGATTGCGCTGGGGCTGTGGCACAATTTTGGCGGGGTGGATACGCTGGAGAACGGGCGGGCGATGCTGCGGCGGGCGTTTGATCTGGGCATCACCCACCTCGATTTGGCGAACAACTACGGCCCGCCGCCGGGCTCCGCCGAGGAGCATTTCGGGCGCATCCTGCGGAGCGATTTCCACGGCCTGCGCGACGAGCTGGTGATCTCCACCAAGGCGGGATACCGCATGTGGCCGGGGCCCTATGGCGAGTGGGGCTCGCGCAAGTACGTGCTCTCCAGCCTGGATCAGAGCCTGCGGCGCATGGGGCTGGACTACGTGGACATCTTCTACTCGCACCGCCCCGACCCGAACACGCCGCTGGAGGAGACGATGGGCGCGCTGGACGCCGCCGTGCGCCAGGGGAAAGCGATCTACGTGGGACTCTCCAACTACAGCGCCGAGCAGACGAAGGAGGCGGCGGCGATCCTGCGCGGGTTGGGCACCCCTTGTCTCATCCACCAGCCGAGTTACTCGATCATCAACCGCTGGGTGGAGAATGGCCTGCTGGACGTCCTCGGCGAGGAAGGCATCGGCGGCATCGCCTTCTGCCCGCTGGCGCAGGGGCTGCTCACCGCGCGCTACCTGGGCGGCATCCCGGAGGATTCCCGCGCGGCGAAACCGCACGGCTTCCTCAAGCGCGAAACGGTGACCCCTGAACTGGTGGCGAAGCTACAGGCGCTCAACGCCGTCGCCGCCGACCGCGGCCAGACCCTCGCGCAGATGGCCCTCGCCTGGACGCTGCGCGACCCGCGCATCACCAGCGCCCTCATCGGCGCCAGCAAAGTGGCGCAGCTCGAGGAGAACGTGAAGGCGCTGGACAACCTGGCATTCTCCGCGGAGGAGCTGGCGCGGATTGATGCGATCGTGGGGTAGATGATCCTGGGCGGGCGAGCGTCCCCGCGAGCCGACGCTGGGGGGAAGTCTTATCCGTCGTGCTCACGAGATAGTCTTGCTATCGAACACGACATACGATCATTTCCCCCCAGCGTCGGCTCGCGGGGACGCTCGCCCGCCCAGGAGGCGCTCGCCCGCCCATTACTTCATCACATCCATCCCCATCGCCGCCTGCAGCACCTCGGGCACGCGGATGGTGCCGTCGGCCTGCTGGTAGTTCTCGGCGATGGCGGCCCACGTGCGGCCGATGGCGAGGCCGCTGCCGTTGAGGGTGTGGAGGAGCTCCGGCTTGCCGCCGGGCTCGCGACGGAAGCGGATGCCCCCGCGGCGGGCCTGGAAATCGCCGCAGTTGCTGCACGAGCTGATCTCCACGTACTTGCCCATGCCGGGCATCCACACTTCCAGGTCGTAGGTCTTCACCGCGCTGAAGCCCATATCGCCGGCGCAGAGCAGCACCACGCGGTAGGGCAGGCCGAGCCGCTGCAGCACGGCCTCGGCGTCGGCCACCAGGCTTTCCAGCTCGTCCATCGCGGTTTCCGGCGTGGTGAACTTGTACATCTCCACCTTATCGAACTGGTGCTGGCGGATGAGGCCGCGCGACTCCTGCCCGGCGGCGCCCGCCTCGGCGCGGAAGCAGGGCGAATAGGCGGTATAGTAGCGCGGCAGCGTCGCCCCGTCGAGGATCTCGTCGCGGTGCAGATTGGTGAGCTGCACCTCCGAGGTGGGCGCCGGGTACAGCCCCTCGCGCAGGCGGAAGAGGTCTTCCTCGAACTTGGGAAGCTGCCCGCTGGCGCGCAGCGATTCCGGCGCCACCACGAAGGGCGGCCACACCTCGGTGTAGCCGTGCTCGCGGGTGTGCAGGTTGAGGAAGAAATTCATCAGCGCGCGCTCCAGCGCCGCGCCGGCGCCCCATAACAGCGAGAAGCGCGCCTGGGCGATCCTCGCCGCGCGCTCGAAATCGAGCAGGCCGAGGGCGGCGCCCAGCTCCCAGTGCGGCTTCGCCGAGAAATCGAAGGTGGTCGGCTCGCCCCAGGCGCGCACCACCACGTTATCGGCGGCGCCCTCGCCGTCCGGCACGCCGGCGTCGGGGATATTTGGTATCGCCATCAGCAGCTCGGTGAACTCCACCTCAATGCCGCTCGCTTCCTCGTCCAGCCGCTTGATCTCCTCCCCAACCCGGCGCATCGCCGTGATGTGCCCGCCGGCATCTTCCTTGCGCTTCTTCAATGCGGCGATCTGCTGGGACACCGCGTTGCGCTCGGCCTTCAACGTCTCCACGCGCGACAGCGCGGCGCGGCGCCGCTCCTCCAGCGTGGTGAGGACGTCGAGGTCAATCACCGTATGGCGGCGGCGCATCCCGTCAGCCACCACCTCCGGCGCGTAGCGCAGCAGTTTCGGGTCCAGCATGATCGTCTCCTTGGCTCAACAATGCCTGTTATTATACCGGGAAGGGGGGGAATGGGGAATGGCCGGTGTTACTCGTCATCATCGTCATCGTACTCGTCGTCGTCATCGTCATCGTACTCGAAATGGCCATCACGCCCGCGGTGCGAGACGGGTAACAATATCCGGGAGCAAGAGCTTACGGTTTTTTCGAGTACGAGTACGATGACGAGTACGATGACGATGACGATTTGAGGTGTCCCGGCAGCGCCGTCCACGCCAGCAGGGCGCCGAGGGTGATGGCGGCGGCGCTGACCATGAAGATGGCGGCGTGGCCGAGGGTGTTCCAGATATAGCCGCCGACGATGGGGCCGCAGACGGCGGCCAGGCCCTGCACGGTGCCGTAGGCGGCGAAGGTGACGCCGCGCGACGTGCGGCCGGAGAGCGAGGTGATGATGGCCAGCCAGGCGGGGATGCCCATGGCGAAGGCGACGCCGATGACGGCGGTGATGATGGACAGGCCGAGCAGCGAGGTATTGAAGGCGAAGGCCCAGAGGGCGATGGCGACGGCGGTGAAGGCGGCCCGCACCACGGCGACCTTCCCCACTATGTCCCCCACCCGGCTGAGCGGCAGCGCGAAGAGGGCGATGCCCACCACCGGCGCGCCCACCAGCAGGCCGATCTGCTTCAGGGTGAAGCCGAGATCGTGGCGCACGTAGTCGAAGAGGAGCTGCGCGAGGATGAGGATGGCAAAATTCTGCACGAAGGTGATGACGAGCAGCGGCAGGTGGCGCAGTGGGGGGAGGGCGGCGCGCGCCTCGTCCTCGCCGTGCACGTCGGGATGCGGCGCGGCGAGCTGCGGGCGGGCGCGGAAGACGGTGAGCGCCACCAGGCCGCCCAGCGCCATGACGGCGCTGCCGACGACGAAGAAGATGCGCGGCGAGCCGCTGCGGTCGAGCAGGACGCCGGCCAGCGCGCCGCCGGCAAAGAGCGCCAGCATATACATCATGTTGATGGCGCCCATGGCGTTGGCGCGGGCGCGCGCGGGCACGGTATCGCCGATGAGCGCGAAGACGGACGGCCAGAGCGCGGCGGCCATCATGCCGTCCCACCAGCGCAGCGGGAAGAGCCAACGATAATGCGCCACCGTGCTGCTGATGAAGAAGGAGGGCGCGGAAAGCAGCAGGGCGAGAATCACCAGCTTCGCGCGCCCAACACGGTCTGAGAGCCAGCCAAAGGGCACGCGCAGAAACGTCTCCGAGAGCAGAAACATCGAGCCCACCCAGCCGAGGATGATGCCGTCGTTCTGGCTGGTGGCGCCGAGGATCTTGATGTACTGGTGCATCGTCACGTTGTTGACGCCCGAATAGGTGAGCTGGGCACACAGCGTGACGAGCCCCAGCGGGATGAGCACCGGGTAGGCGAAGAGGATGCCGAAGGCGGCGGCCAGCGGGTTGCGCGGCGCCGCGGTAGGACCCGGCGGGGGTGGGGACGTGTGCGTCATGCTAGCCGACATCCACGGGCACCTTCGCTAAAATATTCCCGATGACCTGCTCGGCGGTGATGCCGCTGATGCGCGCTTCCGGGCGCACGATGACGCGATGGGAGAGCACCTGCGTCGCCAGCCGTTTCACGTGATCGGGCAGCACGAAGGCCTCGCCCGCCACCGCCGCCAGCGCCTGGGCGGCGCGATAGAGGTTAATCGCCCCGCGCGGGCTGGCGCCCAGGTACAGGTCGGGGTGCGCGCGCGTGGCCTCCACCACGTTGAGGATGTAATCCAGCGCGGCGTCGCTCACGTGCACCGTTTTCACCGCCTCCTGCATCGCCAGCAGCCCATCCAGCTCGGTGACGCTCCGCAGGTCGGCCAGCGGCATGGAGCGCGCCTGCGCCATCACCACTTCCCGCTCGTGATCGCGGGGCGGGTAGCCCAGGCTCTGCCGCAGCAGGAAGCGGTCGAGCTGCGATTCCGGCAGCGGATAGGTGCCTTCGTATTCGATGGGGTTCTGGGTGGCGATGACGAAGAAGGGCTGCGGCAGCACGCGGGTGACGCCGTCCACCGTCACCTGCCGCTCCTCCATGCACTCCAGCAGCGCGGCCTGCGTCTTCGGCGAGGCGCGGTTGATCTCGTCCGCCAGCACGATATTGGCGAACACCGGCCCCTCCATGAAGCGGAATTCCCCCGTGCTCTGGTTATAGATGGAGACGCCGGTGATATCGGAGGGCAGCAGGTCCGGGGTGAACTGCAGGCGTTTGTAACTGCAGCCCAGCGAGGCCGCCAGGCTTTTCGCCAGCATGGTCTTCCCCACGCCGGGCACGTCCTCCAGCAGCACGTGGCCGCCGCAGAGCAGCGCCACCAGCGTCAGCTCCACCTGCTCGCGCTTCCCGCGGATCACGCGCTCGATGTTGTCGGCAATCGCCCGCGCGCGCGCGGTCACTTCGGGGATCGGCAGCGATGAGATCTCAGACACGCGTTCACTCCATTTCCTGGGATATCGTCATTATTCCCATGTTCCGTGGCAACCTGTCAACGTATTCCCGTTGTATATTGGACCAGATCGGGGAGGCCGTACCGGCCTCGTCACCGCGCAGGCCGCACGCCCCCCATCCCTCTCGTTACCACATCACCGGCTCTCTCCCTGCCGGGATGGCCCATTCATCCTCGCGGGTGTCGAGCCAGCGTGACAGCGCGAGGGCGCCGGCGGCGAGGAGCGCGAGGTAGAGGAGGATGAGCCAGGGCGAGCGGACGACCAGCGGCAGCGAGGCGAAGGGCAGCCGCGCGGCGGCGGCGCTGACGAACAGCAGGCCATTCAGCAGCGGCACGTTGATCATATTCAGCAGCACGGCGACCGGCGGCACGACGGTCGCGAAGACCAGGGTGAGCAGCCCCAGCGGCAGCAGCAGGGCCACGAGCGGCACGGCGACGAGGTTGGTGAGCGGGGCGAGCAGCGGGATCGCGCCGAAATGCCAGGCGAGCACGGGATAGGTCATGAGCTGCGCGCCCAGCGTGGCGGATACCAGCAGCGCGACCGGCCCCAGCCGGGGGTGCAGCAGGCGCATGAAGACGGGGGTCAGGGTGAGCAGCCCGCAGACGGCGGCGAAGGAGAGCTGCATGCTCGGCCCGAAGAGGGTGGCGGGCCGCCCGATGAGAATGACCAGCGCCGCCGCCCCCAGCAGCGTGAGCCCGTCGGGATGGAAGGCGCGCGTGCGCGCCAGCGGCGAGAGGGCGAGGAAGACGGCGAGCGTCATCAGCAGGCCCATCAGCAGCGCGCGGTCCACCGACGCACCGCGGTCGGCCAGGGCCACGTAGAGGCCGAGGATGGGCAGCGAGCACAGCAGGAGCAGCGTGCGGGCGCGGGGATAGGTGGTCCGCGCGCGCCCGGACACGGAGAGCCACAGCGGGAAGAGCAGGATGCCGCCGAGCAGCGCCACCTGCGAGCCGGAGACGACCATCAGGTGGATCGTGCCGGCGCGGCGAAACTGCTCGGTGAGCGCCGGCGGCAGCGGCGAGCCGTACACCCCCAGCACCAGGCTGTCGAGCAACTGCGCGTAGAGCGGCCCGTAGACGGCGGGCATGGAGGCCGCCAGCCGCTCGCTGAGCCCGGCGCGCACGACATACAGGCGCGAGGCCGGCGCGGAGTCGCCCAGCGGCGCGGCCGCGTAGGCGCGCATGGAGGCGGTGAGATCGCGCTCGGCCAGATAGGCGCTCCAGGCGAAGCCAAAGGGATTGCCCACCTCCTCCGCCGGCAGCACGCGGCCGCGCACGCGCCACCGGCGCCCCGGCTCCGGCGGCAGCTCGCGCCCGGTCAGGTAGACGGCGCCCGCGGCCTCCACCCAGTGATCGCCCACGGCGCGCGCGGTGAGGCGGAAGGGCATGCGCCAGCCGTAATCGGTGTGCAGCGCCGGACCCAGCGGATAGCCGACGACGGTCGCCGCCCCGACCGGCAGCCAGCGGGGATCGCCGGGGCCGGGCGGCGCCAGCCGCCAGCCGGCCAGCGCCGCGGAGAGGGCGAGCACGGCGAGGCAGAGCGCCGCGGGCGCGGCGGGATGGCGCCGCGCGGTGAGCAGCGCCCAGGCCGCCAGCCCGCCCACCGCCGCCGGCAGCCATGCCGACCAGCCCAACGGCACGCGGGTGGCCAGCACAATGCCGCCGGCCCAGAGTAACGCCAGGCACAGCAATGGCCGCCGCAGTAATGGCGCAAGGAGCGAAGCGAGCATGCGAAAAAAACGCCGGGGACGCGGCGCATCCCCGGCGCAATCCTTCGTGGAATTATTCTTCCGTCACCGCCTGGTACGTCATGCGCACCAGGTAGTAGGCGGTGCCGACCTCCGGCGGGGCGGCGGGGCGGGCGGGCTGGGTGCCCCTACCGGGGGGATTGTTGGCCGGCGCGGTGGCGCCGCCGAACGGATTGGCGGCCGGCGCGGCGCCGAACGGATTATTGCCCGGCGCGCCCGGCGGCGGGGGCGTGGTCATGCCCGGCGACACGCCCGTGCCGCCGGCCCCGGTGGGCAAATGGGTGACGGGGAAGCTGTAAAGGATATAATCGTCCACCCGCACCAGCGCGTTGGCCTGATAATCGAACCAACTGAAGCGGATGCCCGTACAGCCGGTAAATTTGATGCCGCCGCCAACGTCCTGCGTCACGCCGGTGCCGGCGGGCGCGGTCATCCCCGGATTGGCGCCGGGTGCCAGCGTGGGCTGGGTGGCTTTCTTCAGCAGCTCGCCGCGGATGGCGCGCTCCTGCGGCGTGGTACGCGTGGGCGTGTTCGGCAGCAGCGGGTACGGGGTCCAGCGCTGGTCGAGTTTATAATCGGAGCGGATGCGAATCGTCCGCTTGCCGTCCATCCATTCCACCCCGTCCACGGCGTGATTCGCCTGCACCATGGTATTGTCGCGATTGAGCAGGTCCGCCACCACGTTCATCGCCCGCGACCAGGTCGAGGCGCGGGTGATGGCGATATTGGGCGGCAGCGGCGTGCTCAACGCGGAGAGCGGCAGGTAAATCTTCTCGCGCAACTGCTCCACCACGCTGACGTAGCCTTCGCGGGTGAAGGAATAGAGCGCGCTGGCGCCGGTCTCGGGGATGATCGCCTCTTTCAAGCCGTAATTCAGCGGGAAGCCGCTGCGCGGCGGGCGCACCTCGGTGCGCAGGTCATAGGCGGTATCGCGGGCGTCAATGAGCACGCGGCGGATGGTCAGGTCGAGGGTGGCGTTCAACTCCGGCGCCTGGCCGGGGCTGGCGCCGAAGAGGGTGGCTGCGCCGTGCAGCGCGTAGACATCGTCGCGTCCCTTGTAGGCGAGCACGGTGTTCTCGGCGGGAAACTCATTGCCCGCCAGGGTATTCTGCACCGTCACCTTCACCTGGTAGCCGCCGACCAGCTTATTGTTGACATCCATCCCATACGCGGTGATGGTATAGGCGCCGTCGGGGAAGCGCAGCACGTTCCCGTATTTGATGGATCGCCTGTCCTTCTCCGCCGCTTCGAACTCGGCGCGCAGCAGCTCGTCGCTCACCGTCTGCTGGGTATTCCACTCGAAGCGCACGTAGGGCGCGGGCTCCGTGTCGTCGGCCTGCGGCGCGGCGGCGAAGATGAACTGATCGTTGATGCGCAGCACCACGCTGGTCACCTTCGGCTGAGTGTAGACCTTCACCGGGACGATGCCGCGGAGGGTGGCCTCGGCCAGCGGGCGCATCACCGTCACCGGGCCGGTGGCCAGCGGCTCGCCCGGCTTCGTCCCATTGGGACCGGCGGGGGCGCCGGGGTCCACCGGATCCGGCAGATTCGCGGCGAGATTCGCCGTCCGCATGGAGAGCCAGGCGACCAGCTTCGGATTGACCGGCACCTTCTCCAGCGGGCGGGGCGCGGCGCCGCCCTCCGGGTTCACCAGCCAGATGGCTTTCTCCTGGGTGCCGACCTTGGTGGCGGTGAAGGCGACCAAGTCGGGGCTCACCCAGACGACGCTTTTCGCGCCGGCGATTTGCGCGGCGATCCGCCTCGTCTCCATGACGAACGGCTTGATGATATGGAGATCGCAGAGGCCGTTGGCGCTCTGCGTCAGCACGGCGATGCTCACGTTGTCCTTCGCGGCGGGCGGCGCCTGACTGGCGGCGATGATGCGCATGCCGGGCCGGATGGGCAGCGGCATGTTGCCGTCCATCATCACGCTTTTCAGCGTGGGAACGCGCTTGCCGTCGTCGCCTTCCTCCAGGTCAATGTAGAGGAGCCCCTTCCCGTCGGCGTGCCAGGAGGGCGTGGACGTATAGCGCGTCTCAGCCAGCGTGCGCATGCCGGTGCCGTCGCGGGTGATGGCGCGCAGGGTGGTGGTGCCGTCGGCGGCGGTGGCCAGGTAGGCGAGCTGCCGGCCGTCCGGCGACCAGGACGGGAACTTGTCCGTGGTGTCGGCATTGGCGGTGAGCGCCTTCGGCTCGCCCACCGGCAGATTCTGCGCGTCCAGCTCCCAGGTGAAGAGTTTGAACTGCTCGCCGACCTTTTCACTATACGCCAGCGTGCGGCCATCGGGCGAAAGGGCGGGCGTGACGCGCGGTACCGGCGTGTCACCACGCACCGGCAGGTCCTGCGGCTGTTTGCCATCGCTGAACAGGATGAGGATGTTCGTCGGGGCGGTGGGGTGGACCTGGCGCTGAATGGCCACGCGGTCTTTCGTGTCCTGGGCCGGCAGAGACAGCGCCAGCATCACCAGCCCGCCGACCAACGCCCATCTGACCGCGGTGTGTCGCATATCACCCTCCTACACGGTATCACCGGCAAACGATTGCCGCGGCGCCGGCGGCGCCGCTATGGGATTAGACCTATTATATGAAGGATTGTTCCACTGCGCAATCATGCGGCGGTTCGCATCGCCACCAGATGGCCGCGCTCACGCCGCCGGCGCGGTCAGCGCGCGGGCGCCGGCGGCCAGCGCGGCCTCGTTCAGCGGGATCAGGTGATGCCGCCGCGCGGGGAGGATATGGCGCAGCGCGTCCACCACGGCCGCCGCGCGCACCAGGCGCGTGAGCGCCAGGAAGGCGCCGAGCATCACCATGTTGGCGGTGCGCGCGTCGCCCAGCGCTTCCGCCAAGTGATTGGCGCGGATGGCGTACCAGCGCGCGGCGACGGCGATCTCCGCCGTGTCTACCAGCGAGCTGTTCACCAGCAGCGCGCCGTCGGGGCGCACCTGCCGCTGGTATTTCGGCAGCGACAGCCGGTCCATGACGATGGCGGTATCCGCGGTGGCCACCACCGGCGACCCGATGGGCGCGGAGGAGACGATCACCGTGCAGAAGGCGGGCCCGCCGCGCATCTCCGCGCCGTACGCCGGCGTCCACACGACCTCGCGCCCGTCCAGCACCGCCGCCTCCGCCAGCGTGGACCCCAGGGTCAGCACGCCCTGGCCGCCAAAACCGGCGATAATCACCTCGTGATGCAGCGATGCGGGGACGTGATGTTCAGACATACGTTTCTCCGTAGTAGGCATTTCCGTCATTCACGATTATACTATTCCCCGTGGACGCACGAAAGCCTTCACGCGCGCGCCGCGCGCCGAGGGGTTTTTCCGCGCCGCCTGCCGCCGGCGCCGCGGACACGGGAGGGCTATGCCGATCACGCAGGCACCCAAAACAGCGCGCGCCTCCGCGCCGGCCACGCCGGCGGCGCCCCCGCGCGCCACGACCATCAGCCTGCAGCAGGAGTCCGAGCTGATCGTCGCCATCCTGCGCGCCGCGCTGACCATGCTGGCCGCCTTCACGAATTTTCTCCTGCCGCAGGAGCTCGGGGACCACCACACCCAACTCCTCTCCGGCATCTTCCAGCTCTCCATCGTCTTCGCCGTGGCCTACACCGGCCTGGTGTTCCTCCTCCACTGGCTGCGCTGGCGCCCGCGCGGCCTGCGCCACGTCATGGCGATCCTCGACATCCTGCTCGTCACCGTGTGGGTCTACGCCACCTGGCAAACCGGCCTGCATGGCAACGGCTCGATTCTATTCCCCTTCTACTTCGTCTTAATCATCACGAACGCGCTCTGGTTCGGCGTGGCGGGCGCCTTAGGCTCGGCGATCCTCATCCTCTGCCTCTACCTGGGCCTGATCTACCTCGGCAGCAATTACAACGTCACCGATATCGTCGAGGCGCTGTATCGCAACGGCATTTACCTGTTCCTGGTCGCCATCGTCACCGGCTACCTGGTGGATACCCACAAACGCGAGCGGGAGATGTGGACGCGCTCGCAGGTGCTGCTGGCGCAGTACCAGGAGCGGTTCCGCGCCGCGCAGGAAGTCTATGACCTGCTGCTGCCGACGGCCACCCCCACCCTCACCGGCATCGAGGTGGGGGCGCGGTGGCGCCCGGTGCTGCAGGAGGGCGGCGGCGACTTTTACGATGTCATCCCGCTGGAGGACGGGCGGGTGGTGCTCACCATCGCGGACGTGTCGGGCAAGCACATGCGCGGCGCCATCAAGCTGCCGATTTTCAAGTCGGCGTTCGTCGCCTGCGCGCAGGTGTGGGACGATCCCGGCGCCATCCTCTCACAGGTGAACCGCATCGTCTATCCGCTGCTGCAGCCGGACATGTTCATCTCCGCCTGCGTGATGGTGCTGGACCCGGCGCGCGCGCGCTTCGCCTATGCCAACGGCGGACAGGACCCCCCGCTGCTGATTCGCGCGCGGGGCAACGAGATCGTGCCGCTGGACGCCGGCGGCCTGGTGCTGGGCGTGGATGCCCACGCCGCCTACCCCACGGGCGCGCAGACGCTGGAACCCGGCGACACGCTGTGCCTCTATACCGACGGCATCACCGAAGCGCGCAGCGCGCTGGGGGTGGAATTCGGCGATGACAGCCTCATCGCCCGCGCGCGCGCCGGCGTGGGCATTGACCTGTCCGCCCAGGCGATCGCGGACAACATCTTCGACGCGGTGAACACTTACATCCAGGGCGCCGCCCGGCGCGACGACCAGACGCTGGTGGTGGTGCGGTATCGAGGTACGTAACTATTCGCAGCACTGTTTTCCGAAGCGTTCTGCTTTCGTATTCCATTTCTTTAATATGTACTCTTAAGCACCTTCCCTGACAAATTGTGACACCGTCTCCCACGGACGACGGCCCAGATTTCGATACCCCTGATGGGGGCGTTCGTAGTTGTAGTGGTGCAGCCAAGCGTCGAGATCAGCCTGCAGGCTCTCGACGCTTTCGTAGAGTTTCTCGCGGAGCATCAGCGCGAAAAACTCCTCCTGCACCGTGCGGTGGAACCGTTCGACAAACCCGTTCGTCTGGGGGCGCCGGACGCGGGGGGTCCGGTGCTCCAGGTCATTGAGGGCCAGATAGAGCTCGTAGGGATGCCGGTCTGTCCCGCAGAACTCCCGCCCGTTGTCGGTCAGCACTGCCTGGATCGGCAGACCCTGCTCGACATAGAAAGGCAGCACGTCATTGTGGAGACCCGCGGCCCCTCCAGGGCGAGCAAGTGCTCCAGGCGGTTACAGCCGAAGGCGGGATGGGCGAGCGCTAGCGCTTTGAGGCGCTCCACCGTCTCGGGCGGCGTGGTGAACGGGTGAGACTTGGCGATGGGCGGCAAGTCCTTCAGCCCTTCGAAGCCCTGAGTTGCGAAGCGCCGCTTCCACTCGTAGAAGCTGGTGCGGTCCATGCCACGACGGCGGCAGGCTTCAGCGGCGTTGCCGAGCTCTTCCGCCAGTTGCAGCACGCTCAAGCGCTGCCGAGCGACTTTGGTGTGGGCATCCATTGGTCTTCTCCTTGCTGAGTAGTGTAGCAAGGAAAGGTGGTTTAGAAGACAGTTTATACGATATACCATCTATGTTACTACTCCGGCAGTGGTAAGATTGTATCTCGCTTCCCTTGAAGCGCGAACTAAAGAAGATACAACCTTACCACTGCCGTGGTAGTAACAAATCAAGTTACAGTTCAACTATTGTATTCATGTATGCAACTTAGACTTCACTCATCACATACAATTTTACATCCAATTTTCAATTCATCAAGTCCGTGCACTGTCAAATATTCCTCTTCCGCCTCTCCGTACCACTCAATGGGATCAGCAGGTTTTAAACCTAGTTCTTTTCTTACATATTCAACATTCACTCCTGTTGAATATGTAACTGTCCATCGAATGCTTAAGCATTTATCGTTTATATAACTGCAGAAGAGGTCGAGTATTTGATCTATTTCATACGCAACGTCATCGGTCCATCTTCTGTCTGCCACAACAATCTCTCTTCCTTCAATAATGTGAAATCGGTTTGTTGCCCAGTCTATTCGCATTATTATCTGCGCACGACACATTTCGTTATTATCAATTCCATACAAACTAATCTCTTCAAACCACTTTTCACGGATTCCCCTGTCAAATATGTCGCGTATTTTAACATCACTAATCCCACAATATTTCAACACTTTTCTGATTTGTATAAGTATTAATTCCACCCGTGTGAATGTTTTTGTCACTGTTGAGGTATACGTTTGGGCCATGTCACATCTCCTCGCAGGCCAAATGATTTCCAACGCACCTTTCCGCTTGCAATCGTTTGCCAATCGATATTATATATGGTAATGGTGAGTTATCCAATGATTCAATTGTCGCACCTTTTCGTACGCACTCAACAACCGCACCTATCCCAACATGAGTTGCTAACTCCAAAATATATGAATGGTATATTCTTGTTTTAAGCTCACAAAAGAAAGCCACCTGTTCTCCAGGGAAACACCCCACCAATTCCTTTAATTCAGCTTCATTCAACCATGGATATAATGGCTGAATAACGTTTATAACTTCACTACTATTTTGCACCCATTCAAACAACCACATTCTACCAGTACGTATTAATGGCTTATATAATGTCAAAAAGTTATTACCGGTAAGTATTATCGGAATACGATGCGTTTTAACACCGTCTACGCAGTGCGGGAAATCGACCAAATGCATCAACTCTGCGTATAATTGTTGCCTGTTAACAGTATATTGAACCATTGGTCCCCAGTCACCGGCACCCGCATCAAAATCATTTATAACAATCGCGGTCATGTTTGATTTATGATCTTCAATAGCATTACTAGCAATAATATATTTATCACGAATGATCTTCGCAGGTTCACCGGCCTTATCACTTTCCAGTTGACCACCGGAAATTGTGACTACGTGGATACCCATTTCTTGCAACACTATCTCGCATTGAAATGTTTTCCCTGACCCTGAAGGGCCATGGATTCCAAGTAGTAGCGGTGGACGGATTGGCTTGCTCAATAACATATTCTGAAGAATATGAATAACAATCACCGAGCGAAATCTATCAGAAATAAAAACATTATGCATATTCATCCTTTACTGTCTATCATAGTACCTTCGCACATCAGAAGGTATCTGGTGTAACCGTTGAATATATTTTCTTCCAGTGTGCGTAGTTGACCCTTCGGGTGCTATAATGCACTCCAGATTTAATATCTGCAGTATATCTTTCATAGATATTCTTTCGCGCATTTCCTTGCGCAAACATCCCTCAACAATATTTCTATACTGGCATGGCAATTGGTCACTAATATACGGATCACAGTTCATTATATTATATATATATCGCTCAACTGGTAGTTCGTCATCATACGGGTATTTTCCTGTTATTATATACTGTATTAACACGCCAAATGACCATACATCCCAGTAAGGACTAATTATCCCTTTAAATCCCTCGGGTGGCATATACAGAAATGAACCCATAACACGACTATTTATGTAATCGCTCTTTTCAATCTTTCTCGAAATGCCGAAGTCAGAGATTTTCCATTGCCTATCTTTAAGAAGTATGTTCCCTGGTTTTATATCACGGTGCGTAATCGGGGTTTCTTGATTATGTATATAGTGAAGAGCACTTGCAACATGGAGGATTAATTCTTCTATTTCATTCATTACCATCTGTTTATTCGATAAAATAGTATCCAAGCTAGCTTCAGCCACCTCCATTACTAAATAATAATATGATATACTATCGATAGTTTCTTCGCCACTTGTATACGAACGTAGAATATGAGGATGGTCTAACAGGTAATTAATCTTAATTTCATCGAGTTGCCTAGCAGTATCGACTCTATGATCAGGTACGAAAAGCTTAATTGCTACTGAACGAAGCAGGTTATCTGCCTGCTTTTCATCAGCAAAAAAAACACCACCGAACCCGCCACCACCAATAAAACTCTTTAAAGTGTAACGACCGGAAACAACTCTTCCAATATATCGCTCCCATTCATATGTCATCATGAAGTATCACCTTTATTTCAATAACATTGATTCAAGCATACAACATATTCATGCCATCCTGCGATTCATAACATTAAATTTTCATTATGTTGTCTAAGTTGACAATATTACTGAGTGCTAGTGAGACTTTATAAGATATCGATAACTATACCGTAAAGCACAGTGCTTAACGATCTCTGAACTTATTCAACATTATCGCGCGCGCAGCAGCTCGATGGTCAGCTCCGCGTCTTCCTCGGCGGAGAGGGTCACGACATCGCTTTGCGGCCGATAGCCCGTGCGCGCCGCTTTCCACGTCCATTCGCCGGGGGGCAGCATGGGGGTGCGCTGCGGCTCGGGATCGCGCAGCAGCACGGTGAAGCGCACCGGAAAGCCGGGGGCGATGGTGCGCGAGAAGGTCACCTGCGCGCCGGGAATCGCTTTTTCGCTGGTATTCGTCACCAGCACGCGCGCCGCGCCGCCGCGCCGCAGCGCCAGCGATACCGGCAGCGTGCCGTTCTTCGCCTCCGCCGTGTTCAGCTCGGTGATGGCGTAGCCGTGTTCGGTGAAGAGCGCCAGGCGATAGACGCCGGGGAAGAGGGCGATGCGCGGCCCCCCCTCCTCCGCCGCCGACGGGGGGGACAGCCGGTCGCCGGCCGCGGTCAGCAGAAATAGCTGCGCCTCCGCCGCCGTCACCGCCGTGCCCTCGACGGTCAGCGTGAGCCGCGCCAGGGTGATCGGCGGCAGCGTCACGGGGCAGACGTTATACCCCGTCCGCACCGTGACGCGGCGCGGCGCCGCGCTGAGGCCGAGCGTGGGAAAATACAGCGTCACGTCATAGTCGCCGGGGGCGAGATGCATGAAGACGACGCGGCCATCCGGCGTGAAGGAGGGGCGCGCTGACACCGCCACGCGTTTCTCGCCCTCCACGCGCTCCAGCCGCGCGCCCGCGCGCCCGGGCAACTCGCCGCCGTCCGCCAGCGCCGGCACGATCACCAGCCAGGTTTCATCCACCGCCGGCTGCGCCGCCGCGCCGAGCGCCAACCCCGCGAGCAGCACCAGCCAGCAGAGACGGCAGACAGTCATATCGGTGATATTATAGCGCAATTTCGCGATTGCGGGAGCGCACAGTCGGCCACGCCGCTGTATGTGTATATGCCGGCGGGCGAGACTCCGTCGAGCCGCGCGCGGAGGGACCGTCCACGCTCTTCCCCATGCCTTTCGCGCGTCACCTCACCTCTTCACCTTCCTGGAAGGCGAGACTCCGTCGCGCCCGCCGGCATATTTACCCGACGCTCTTCACCGACCGCTGGCGGGGGCGCGCCAGCTCTTCGATGAAATCCACGATTTCCGCGGCGGATTCCGGGCGGCCGAGACTCCGGCAGGCGTTGGCCATGGCCTGGCGCGTGGCGGGATCGGGGAGAATTTGGTGGAGCGCGGCGAGCAGCGTCTCGGCGGAGAGCTCGGCGTCGGCGATGACGGCGGCGGCCTGCGTGTCGGCGAAGGGCCGGGCATTGCGCGTCTGATGGTCATTCGCCGCCCCCGCCCAGGGGACGATGACCATGGGGATGCCGCGCGCGGCCACTTCCGCCAGCGTGGTGCCGCCGCCGCGGGTGACGACGACGTCGCTGGCGGCGAGCAGATCATGCATATTGTCGAGGAACGGCAGCGCGGCGTAGGTGATCCCCAGCGCCCGCGCCTCCTCTTCCGTCAGCCCGCCCCCGCGGGCCGGGCCGGTGAGGTGGACCACCTGCCAGCCGTCGCGGAACCACTTTTCGCCCGCCAGCCCGCGCAGCGTCCCCGCCAGCGCGTCATTGATCGGCGAGCTGCCCAGGCTGCCGCCCATCACCGCCAGCGTCAGCCGGTCGGCCTCCAGCCCCAGCGCGGCGACGCCCGCCTCGCGCGTGGCGGTGAGGATGGCCGGGCGCACCGGATTGCCCACCACTTCCGTGCGGATGCCGCGGGCGCGAAAATAGGCGCCGGATTGTTCGGAAATCACCGCCGCCAGGCTGATGCAGCAGGCGGACCACTTGCTGGTATTGCCGATCTCCTCGTTCTGCTCTACCAGCATCGCCGGCCGGCGCATGAGCTTCGCCGCCGCCAGCACCGGCCCGCAGACGTATCCGCCGGTGCCGATAACCACGTCCGGCTGAAAGTCATCCACGATGAACATCGCCTGCCAGATCGGCAGGCCGGTGCCGATCTCCAACACCGCGCGCAGGCGCTTGAGCAGCCCACCCACCGTCCAGCGTCCCGCCAGCCCGTGCACGGAAATGGCGCGAAAGGCGAACCCCGCCGCCGGCACCTTCGTCGCCTCCAGGCGATCGGCGGTGCCGATGAAGAGGATCTCCGCGTCCGCGTCGCGCGCGCGCAGCGTCTGCGCGATGGCCAGCGCCGGGGAGAGATGTCCCCCGGTGCCGCCGCCGGCAAAGAGCACGCGCACCGGACGCGGGCGCGCGTCCACCGTGTTGTCGGGTTCCGCTGTTAGCATGTCACGCATCTTGTCCATACCCGGCGCGCCCCCTCGTCATCCCCGCCGGGTTGGGCGCCCGCCCGCGGGTGTGCCGCGTTCCGCCGTCATTGGCCAGGGCCGTTCAACGCCCAGCCGATGAGCAGCGCGACCACGCTGACGACCAGATTATACACCCCATGCGCCGCCGCGGACGGCACAACGCTGCCCGCGCGGCGGGTGAGAAATGCGAACAGCATCCCCAGCAGCATCACCGGCAGCAGCGCGAGGAGCAGCGCGTGCCCGGCGGCGAAGAGGAGCGCGCTGATCAGTGCCGCCGGCCAGAAGGCCAGCCGCGCGTTGAGCGCGCGAAAGAGCAGCCCGCGAAAGAGCGTTTCCTCCACCAGCGGAGCCATCACCGCCGCCACGACTACCAGATACACCTGCAGCAGCGGCCCGCCGGATTGCAGCGCCTCGACCAGCGGCTGCTGCTGGCGGTCCATGCCAAACAGCGCGGCGGCGATGAGGTAGGCGATCACCAACAGCGGCAGCGCCAGCACGAGCGCGAGCAGCCCGTAGCCGGCGCCGCGCGGCGCCCGCCGCCAGCCGAAGGTCTCCCACGCCCAGGCGGGCTTGCCCAGCAGCGAAAGGAAACCGCCGGCGACGAGCAGCGTCGCCACCAGCAGCGCCAGCGTGCCCACCACCGGCGCCGCCGCCGCCAATGACGCGCGCGGGATGAACCCCGCGAGGCCCACCTGCAGCAGGAAACTCAAGAGATAGACGCCGCTGACGACCAGCAGCGCGGCGCCGATGCCCCAGGGCACGGGGGGCGCGGGCGCCGCGGCCGCGCGCAGCTCAGCGCCGATGCGGCGATGCCAGAGCAGGTAGCCGAAGAGCGCGAACAGCAGCAGCCCGCCGATGAGCAGCACCACCAGGCCTTCCACGAGCAGCACCCGGAGGCCGGCCTCCCACCCCGGCCGCAGCGCCGCCCGCGCCGCGGCGATATCCCCCGCCCGCCGCGCCGCCTGCGCGCGGAAGATCGGGCCGGTTGGCAGCTTCTCCAGCAGCGCCTCCGCCGCGGGGGTCAACGCCGCCGGCCGCGCGGGGTCGGCGTAGAAAGCGCGCAGCCGGCCATACGCGCCGGCCATCGCCGGGTCATGCCGCCCCGCGCGATCCAGCAATACGAGCGCGCCCCGCCGGTCGCCGCCCAGGCTGTGGAGGATGGCGGCATTGGCCTCCGCGCGCGCGCGCTGCGCGGCCACGGGCGTCTGTGCGGCGACCGTCTCCCAGGCCCGGGCGGCGGTGTCGGCGTGTTCCGCCGGGCGCACGGCCTGGCGGATCTCCGCCGGCCAGTCGCTGAAGCGCTCCGCGTACCACGCGGCCGTCGCCAGGTAGGTGGCGGCGCGCGCCCCCTCCGTGGCGACGGGGGTGGGCCGATCCTCGCCGGGCAGCGCGGCGCTGCCCCACATCACCGCCAGCACGCCGAGGTAACAGAGGATGCCGAGCGCGAGGAGCAGCGGCGGCTCGCGCTCGGCGGCGGGCGCGACGCGCGGCTCCGGCGACGGCGCCCCCTCATACGTCATGCCGGGTCCCCCCCTCGGCGCGCGTCTCGGGAGCGGGCGGGGGCGCGGGGGCGAAGCGCGACGCCTGCGATTCCAGCAGGTTCAGGTGGGCGGTGAGCATGGCGTGCAGCTCGCTCATGACGCGCAGCCGCAGTTGCCGCAGCTCTTCGGTCGCGGCGCGCTCCTCCCGCGTGCGCTCCTCGGCCTCGCGGCGGATCAACTCCGCCTCGCGGTGCGCCGCCGTCCGCACGTCCTCGGCCGTGCGCTCCGCCATCACCAGCGCGCTTTTGATCAGGTTCTCCGTCCCCTCGTACTGCTCCAGCCGCGCGCGCAGCTCGCTGAGCTGCTGGCGCAGGCGCAGGGCGTCCTCCAGCGCCTGATACAGCGCCTCCGCGGCCTGCTGCAGGAATTCGTCCACCTCGTCCTGCGCGTAGCCGCGCAGCGTGTGGCGAAATTGCTTGTTGACGATATCGTTGGGTGTCAGTTCTGCCATAACGCACCTGTATTCCGAAGATACCCGGCGACGGGGGCGCACCCCTGTCGGAAAAATCGCCCATCCGGCGTATTACCCCAGCACGCGGAAGACCACGTTCACGATGAGTTGATACAGCAGCCAGGCCAGCAGGAGGAGCACCATCGGCGACAGATCCAGCCGACCGCCGCGGCCCACGCGCAGCGGTTTGATGATGCGCCGGATCGGCTCCAGCAGCGGCTCGGTGAGCCGGGTGACAAGTTGGCCGAGCGGGCTATAGCGCGCCTGCGGCAGCCAACTGATGACCACGGCGGCGATGACGAGCAGCACCAGCGCGGAATAGAGCAGGTTGAGGATATAGATCAGCAGGAAGGCCATGACTTACTCCTCGGAAAGCTCGCGCGCGCGGGCGGCGGCGGCGCGCACGGCGGCGATGAGGGCGTGGCGCAGCCCGCCGGCTTCCAGCGCGGCCACCCCGGCGATGGTGGTGCCGCCCGGCGAGGCGACGGCGTCTTTCACCTGCGCGGGATGCTGCCCCGTCTCCAGAATCAGCCGGGCGGTGCCGAGCACCGTTTGCGCGGCCAGCCGTTCGGCCTGCGGGCGCGGCAGCCCGGCGAGCACGCCGCCGTCCGCCAGCGCCTCGATGAGCACGGCGATATAGGCCGGGCCGCTGCCGGAGAGCCCGGTGACGGCATCGAGCTGCGCCTCCAGCACGGACTCCACCAGGCCGACGGCGGACAGCAGGCGGCAGACCGTCTGCGCGGCCTCCGCGGGCGCGCCCGCCGCCAGACTGAGACCGATAGCGCCCGCCCCGACGAGGCACGGCGTATTGGGCATGGCGCGGGCGAGGATCAGGTCCGTGCGGGCGAGCGCCGCCGCGAGCTGCCGCAGCGTGATGCCGGCGGCGATGCTGAGCACGATGGCGCCGGGACGCAACGCGGCGGCGATCTCGCGGGCGACGGGGGCGACGAGGGCGGGTTTCACGGCGAGGATGACGACATCGCTGTCGCGCGCCGCCAGCGCGTTATCCGAGGTGACGCGTACGTCCAGCTCCCCCGCGACGGCGCCCAGCCGTTCGACCGCGCTATCGGCGAGCACCAGCTCGCCGGGCGCGACGAACTCGGCGTGCAGCATGCCGCGCGCCAAGGCTTCCCCCATCTTGCCGACGCCGATGATGGTGAGTTGCATGACCGACCCCCTTCTCCCTGCCATGCCGGCACGCCCCGGACGCGGAGCACGCTCCCGGAGCGCGGGCACGTCAACGCCGGCGCGGGGTCATCCCCCGTGCCAGAACAGCTCTTCCTGGCCGTCGCCGCGGGACGCGGCGGCGCGCGGTGGCCGGCTGGCAGCCCGCGCGGCGGGCGCGGCGGGCGCCGCCGCCTCTTCCGCGGGATGCTCCACATCGTTGCTGAAACTGACGCCGCGCGGGATGAGGAGGTAAATGCCCTCCGTCACCTTCTCGGCGGTGGCATCCAGCGCGTAGACGACGCCCAGCACGAATTCGAAGAAGTAGCGGGCGTCGGCGTCCGGGAGCCGGGTCAGGTCCAGCGTGACGGTGCGGCGCTGTTTCAGATCCATGCCCACCAGCATGCGGTCGTCCAGCGTGCGGGGGTGGCGAATCTGCATGGCGACGGCGTCGCGCTCCGGGAGTACCAGCGGTCCGCGGCGCGACTTTGCCGGCGTGCCGTGCGCCCGGGGGGGAGTCGTGGTGTCCGGTTCGTCATACTCCATGTCGTCCTCCTCGTAAAAGCCGAACCAGCGCACCAACTTCGTTAACGGGCCTGCTGAAGCCATGGCCTGTCCTCCTTACGGTGATGTGAGCGATAAACGTTACGGTCATGTCTGGCTGTGTCTGCTGTTCCGCATGGGGCGGAACGGTGTGGCGTTATCCGTGCCGGGGTCCGAACAGGCGGCTGCCCACGCGGACGATGGTGGCACCTTCTTCAATCGCGACGGCGAAGTCGTGGCTCATGCCCATGGAGAGCTCCTCCAGCTCCACGGTGGGCGGCGCCACCGCGCGCAACGCGTCGCGCAACTCGCGCAGGGCGCGAAATTCCGCCCGCGCGGCCTCCGGATCGGGGACGAAGCGCCCGATGGTCATCAGTCCCCGCACCTGAATATGCGCTAGTTTCGCCAGCGTGGCCAGGACTCCTTCAACATTGTGGGGAGATATCCCGCTTTTTTCATCTTCGCCGCTGATATTAATTTGCAGCAGGATATCCAGCCGGCGTCCCTGCTCCTCCGCGAGGCGATCCAGGCGCGCGGCCAGCGCCGCGGAATCCACCGTTTCGATATACTCAAACCAACGCGCCGCTTTGCGCGCTTTGTTGGCCTGCAAATGGCCGATAAAATGCCGTGCCGCCGGCGCGCCGCCGCCCGCGTCCGGCCAGCCCAGCGCGGTGAATTTCTCGTCGGCTTCCTGGAGATAATTCTCGCCGATGGCCGTCACCCCGGCGGCGACCGCCGCCGCCACCACCGCCGGCGGGTGCGTTTTCGTCACCGCGACCAGCCGCACGTCCTCCGGCCGGCGGCCGGCGCGGCGCGCCGCGTCGGCCATTTCCGCGCGCACCGCGGCAAGACGAGCGGAAATTTTCTTCACCAATGCTGCTCGCGCGTCAAAAAACATGTATAATGAGTATATCATAACTTGCCGGGCAGCGGGTTGCCCCGGTCGGCGACGGCCGCCGGTCATCACGCTGCCGCTCGCATGCGTTCTCGCGACACCCGTCACTCTGGTCATCGGAAGGAGCAGTGGCATGGCGACAGTCAGGCGGTACGCTTTCCTCACGCCCGGGCACAACAACTGGAACGTCTGGTTCGGGGACAAGGCCATCACCATGACGAACCCCGGTCAGACGCATCGCGTGCTGGAAAGCCTGGCCTACGTGCTGGATGAGCTGGCAAAGGACGGCTGGCAGGTCCGCCAGATCTTCATGGATCAGCAGGGCGCCCCGAACCTCGTGGTGTGCGACTGCATCTTCACCACGTAGCGCGTGTGCACCACGCAACGCGTTGCCCCACCCCGCTTCCGCCCCTATCGGGTTGCCACATCCCGATAGGGGCGGTACACGCTGCCCCTATTTGTGCTACAATCTCTCCCGATTTTGCGCTCGGAGGGGAATCCACGTGTCTATCGGTCTGGGGATTGACGCCGGCGGCACCTATACGGATGCCGTGCTGGTGGAGTTCGCCACGCAGCAGGTGCTGGCGAAAGCCAAAGCGCTCACCACGAAGGACGAACTGAGCCGCGGCATCGCGCACGCGGTGGGCAAGCTGCCGGCGGCGTCGCTGGCGCGCGTCACCCTCGTCTCGCTCAGCACCACGCTGGCAACGAACGCCATCGTCGAAGGCAAGGGGGGGAAGGTGGGCGCGCTGCTTCTCGGCTTCGACAGCTATGACCTGGCGCGCATTGACCACCGCCCCGTCGCGGCGGTCCCTGGCCGCACCGACATCACCGGCAGCATCATCGCGCCGCTGGACGAGGACGCCCTCCGCGCCGCCGCCCGCGCGATGCTGGAGCACGACGCGGTGGACGCGTTTGCCATCAGCGGCATGGTGAGCGTGACGAACCCCGCCCAGGAGATCCGCGCCGCGCAGATCCTCGCCGAGATGACCGACAAGCCCATCGTCCGCGGCCACGAGCTGAGCATGCAGCTCGATACCATCAAACGCAGCGTCACCGCCGTGCTCAACGCCCGCCTGCTGCCCATCATCGCCGAATTGATCGCCCACGTGAAGCGGGTGCTCGACGACCGCGGCATCCGCGCCCCGCTGATGGTGGTGCGCGGCGACGGCACGCTGATGAGCGAGGAGCTGGCCCGCCGCACGCCGGTGGAGACGATCCTCTCCGGCCCGGCGGCCAGCGTCTGCGGCGCACAGGTGCTGTCCCAGGTGACGGACGGCCTGGTGGTGGATATCGGCGGCACCACCAGCGACATCGCGCTGCTGGTGGACGGCCAGCCGTTGACCGCGAACACCGGCGCGCGGGTGGGCGCGTGGTCCACCCAGGTGCGCGCGGTGGATATCGAGACGGTGGGCCTGGGCGGCGACAGCATCATCGCCATCGGCCCGCGCGGCAAAGTGAGCATCGGCCCGCGTCGCGCCCTCCCTCTCGCTTACCTGGCGCACGAGTATCCGGCGATGCTGGAGGAGCTGCGGCGGCTGTGGGAGGAGCGCGATGACATCTCCACGCTCAACCAGCCGGTGGAATGTTTTGTGCGCGTGCGCGATACCGACGCCGGCGACCTCACCGCCCGCGAGCGCCGCACGCTGGACGCGCTGGCGGACGGCCCGCTGACGCGCGACCGGCTGGCGCGCGCCATCGGCGCCATGGCCCCCTCGCTGGTGCCGGTGGACCGGCTGGAGACGCTGGGCTACCTCCAGCGCGCCACCCTCACCCCCACCGACATCATGCACGAGCAGGGCATCTTCACCGCGTGGAATCGCGAGGCGGCGGAGCTGGGCCTCGCCCTCTTCGCCCATCGCGCGGGGGTGGAGCCGGCGCGGCTGGCCGCCTTCGCCATGGAGACCTTCGCCTACTGGATGACGCTGCACCTGATGCACCGCGTCATCCGCCAGCATCACCCAGTGCCGGATTTCCCGCACACCATCGCCGACCGCGCGCTGCTCGACATGGCGGCCGACGCCTCCAACCTGCACGGTCTCACCCTCACCGCGCATTTTGACCACCCGCTGGTGGTCATCGGCGCGCCGGCGCACGCCCTCGGCTACCGCGCCGCCCGCACGCTCGGCGCGACACTGCTGGTGCCCGAACACGCGGAAGTGGCCAACGCCGTGGGCGCCATCACCGGCGTGCTCACCCTCATGGTGGAAGCCACCATCACCCCGGATGAGGACCGCTACATCGCCCACTCCCCCGCCGAGCGCCGCGTCTTCACCAGTCTCGACGACGCCCAGGCGTGGACCCGCGCGCACCTCCTCGCCCTGCTGGAAGCGAAGATCGCCAGCGCCCAGGTGGCCGAGTTCGACTTCCACCGCGACGTGCAGCTCATCACCAGAGACGGCACCACGAACCTGGGCAACCTTTTCCTGGAATGCACCCTGCGCGCCACGGCGATCTGCCGGCCGCAGTTCGCGGGGCTGGAAACCGTTAGCAAATAAGGCCCCAGGCGCTCACCTCTCCCCCCGGCCCCCTCCCCTACATGGGGAGGGGGAGAAACGGAGAGAGAAGATAACACGTTTTCGCATCTCAACTCACTCTCCCTCCCCGCTTAAGGGAGAGGGCGGGGGGAGAGGTGAGCGCCGGCTGCAAGGCGATCCCCCCACTTTTCTGCTATAATAGCCACGCATGTCCTCCACCATGATCCCGTGCCCGCACTGCGGGGCGGAGAACAGCGCGAAGAAGCGGGTGTGCTTTCACTGCCGGAAGGAGCTGGCTCCTGCCGACGCGGCGAAGCCGAGCGCGCCCGCCAGGAAGCCGGCCCCCCCGCGCATCCCACCGACGACGCGCGCCGCCGCCCACGAAGTCGCCCTTCCCGTCTGGCGGCGCCCGCTCTTTTTCTTGAGCGCCACCCTCGCCCAGCGCGCGCAGTTCTTCCGCCAGTTGGAGCACCTGCTGAAAGCGGGCATCCCCATGGTGGCGGCGCTCTCACACCTGGAGCACCAGCTTCCGGTGCACTTGCGCCCGATGGTGCGCGAATTTTCCACCCGCGTGCAGCGCGGCGAGCCGCTCACCGCGAGCATGGCCTCCTACCCCACCATCTTCGTCGAGTGGGAAGTGGCCATCATACGCGCGGGAGAGCTCTCCGGCGACATCCACACCTCCGCCGCCGAGGTGGCCAATACGCTGGAGCTGGAGATGGAGCTGCGGCGCAAGATTTTTTCCAGCCTGGTGTATCTGATTGCCGTCGTGCTCGTCGCCATCTTCGTCGGGCTACTGCTGCGCAATCTGGCCGGGGCGCAGGGCATCCCCGCCGTGCTGGCCGCCGCGCAGCGGGCGGCGGTCGAGTTCGTCTACGTGCTGGCGGCGCTCATCCTGGCCTGGAACGGCCTGATTTTGTGGAGCCGCACGCGCCAGGGCATGACGATGAACGCCGCGCTCCTCGCCCGCCTGCCGATGTTCGGCCCGCTCATCCGCAACCTGATGCGCGCGCGCTACGCGCTGGTGCTGGGCGCGCTGTGGAACGCCGGCGTGCCCGCCATCGAGGCGATGACCGCCGCCGCCCGCGCCAGCGGCAACGGCCACCTGGTGCGCGTCACCGAGAAGAATATCGCCCGCATCACCCAGGGCGAGTCTATCACCAACATCATCGAGGAGACGCGCTTTTTCGCGCCGGAAGTCATCTACATGCTGCGCACCGGCGAGACCAGCGGCAGCCTCCCCGCCTCCCTCCGCAAAGTCGCCGAATACGTCCAGATAGAGGTGGACGCGCAGGCGAAAATCCTCCCCACGCAACTCTACCTGCTCTTTTTCTTCCTCGTCGCCGGCGCGGTGGGCTATTTCGTCATCTCGTTCTACCTGCGGATGCTGGCGCCGGTGTCCGAGCTGATCGGACCGTGAACGTATGTGAGCATTCGTTTCCTGCTTCGACGCGCGAACCCCTCACCCCCCGACCCCCTCTCCCAGCGGGAGAGGGGGAGTGAGAGGATACTCGAAACCGTCTTCTCTTTCAGCGCTCTCCCCCTCTCTCGTTGGGGGAGGGGGTCGCGCGTACGCACCGCTGTCGCACCTCTACCAACCCGCGACCATGCCGACATTTACAAGGAATCCCCCGCCTTCACGACGAAACGCAATGGGGAAGGAGGCCCCGAGATGCCCGTCATCGCCCTGCTCGCGCCGTCCGACACTGCCGCCACCGTCTTCGCCGAGCGCCACCTCGCGCGGATGCGCGACATGGGCGCCCTGGTGGATGCCCGCTTCGCGGGGAGCGCAGGCGCGCCGCTGGACCGGCTGGGTGAAGTGGAGTGCCTCGTCTCCACCTGGGGGATGCCGCGGGTGGATGCGGCGTTCCTCGCGGCGGCGCCGCGCCTGCGCGGGATTTTTTACGCCGCCGGGTCGGTGAAGGGTTTTTGCACGCCGGCGCTGTGGGCGCGCGGCATCGTCGTCTCCTCCGCCGCGCCGGCCAACGCCGTGCCGGTGGCGGAATACACCGTGGCGGTGATCGTCCTCTGGCAGAAGCATTTCTGGCGCCTCATGGGGCGGGACCATGCCGCGCCGCGCACAGCGCCGGGCAATTATCGCCGCACGGTCGGCCTCATCGGCGCCAGCCTGGTGGGCCGCGAGACGCTGCGTCTATTGGCGTCCTATGACATGGATGCCCTGCTCTCCGACCCCTTCGTCTCCGCGGAAGAGGCGGCGCAACTGGGGGCGACGAAGGTGGAGCTGCCGGCATTGATGGCCGCCGCCGACGTCGTCTCGCTGCACGCGCCCAATCTGCCGCACCTGCGCCACCTGATCAACGCCGACCTGCTGGCGCGCATGAAAGACGGCGCCCTTTTCCTCAACACCGCCCGCGGCGCGCTGGTGGACGAGGCCGCCCTCCTCGCCGAGCTGCGAACGGGCCGCATCAGCGCCGTGCTCGACGTCACCGACCCCGAGCCGCCCGCCCCCGACAGCCCCTTCTGGACGCTGCCCAACGTCATCTACACCCCGCACATCGCCGGCTCCCTGGCGCAGGAATGCCACCGCATGGCCGACTTCGCCCTCGATGAGCTGGAACGCTTCCTCGCCGGCGCGCCGCTGCGCTGCCCGGTGACGGAGGCGATGCTGGCGAAGATGGCGTAGCGTCTCGGGTGGCGGCGACCGGTGGGATCCCCGCGCTGACCGCCGGCGGGGATTTCCGGCCCAGGGGACGTCCCCCGCCTTGGCGTACTGGACATGCCGTTCGTCGCAGTAGCTCCGCGCGATACATTTGGGGGGGGCCGCTGCCG
>JAKPKV010000162.1 GCA_029553475.1 Armatimonadota bacterium | reverse complement strand
ATCCTACCCACCGGCCGGAATTTTTTCTCACTCGATCCCCGTATTATTCCCAGCCCTGCCGCCTGGGAAGTGGGCGTTGCGTTGGGTGATGCGCTGCTGACACGCTTCCTCAACGAGCAAGGGCACTATCCCGACAACGTTGGCATCATCGTCTGGGGCGGCCCCACCATGCGCTCGAAGGGCGACGATATCGCGGAGATTCTGTATCTGCTCGGCGTGCGTCCCGTCTGGCAGGCCAACGGCATCGTCAGCGGATTGGAAATCATCCCGATCAGGGAGCTCGCGCGTCCGCGCATCGATGTCACGCCGCGCATCTCCGGCTTCTTCCGCGACGCCTTCCCCAACCTGGTGCAACTCATCGATGAAGCGATCCGCATGGTGGCCGCGCTGCGGGAAGACCCCGAGACGAATTTCATCCGCCGCCACGTACTCGCCGACCAGGCAGAATATCGCGGGGAAGGGCTGTCCGAGGAGGACGCCTGGCGCCTGGCGACGCTGCGCGTCTTCGGCTGCCCGCCCGGCACCTATGGCGCAGGCGTGGCCGAGCTGGTCGAGGCGAAGGCGTGGGAAACGCAGGCCGATCTCGGCGAGGCGTATATCCGTTATTCCGCCCACGCCTACGGCGAAGGGAGCTATGGCGAGCAGCGCCCGCGCGCCTTCCGGCAATTGCTGTCCCGCATGGAAGTCACGGTGAAGAACGAGGATTCGCGCGAGTATGACATGCTCTCCTGTACCGACTTCTACAACTACTACGGCGGGCTCATCGCGGCGGCGGCCGCGGTGCGCGGCGAGATGCCCGTCGCGCTGGTGGGCGACAGTGCCGATCCGCGCCGCGTCGCCGTGCGCTCCACCCAGGAAGAAACAAAGCACGTGCTGCGCGCGCGGCTGCTCAATCCCAAGTGGCTGGAAGGGATGAAGCGGCATGGCTACAAAGGCGCGGGCGACATCTCCAAGGTGATGGATATTATCATCGGCTGGGACGCCACCGCCGAGGTGATGGAGGACTGGATGTACGACCGGGTGGCGGCGAAATACGCCCTCGATCCGGAGATGCAGCAGTGGCTGAAAGCCGTCAACCCGTATGCGCTGCAGAATATCCTCGACAAACTGCTGGAGACGATTCAGCGCGGCATGTGGCAGGCATCTGACGAGATGCAGCGGCAATTGCGCGACGCATATCTCGATATCGAAGGCGAGATTGAAGAAGTGGTGGAGGGCGTGCCGGTATGAACGCCGCCGCACCCAACACAACCGGCCCGCGCCCCCTTTTTCCGTTCAGCGCCATCCTCGGGCAGGAGCGGATGAAGCTGGCGCTGCTGCTGCTGGCCATCGATCCGGGCATCGGCGGCGTGCTCATCCGTGGTGAAAAGGGCACGGCGAAATCGACGGCGGCGCGTGCGCTGGCGGGGCTGTTAGCGGACATCGACGCGGAGGCGCGCCTGGTGACGCTGCCGCTCAATGCCACCGAAGAGATGGTGGCCGGTGGGCTGGACT
>JAKPKV010000161.1 GCA_029553475.1 Armatimonadota bacterium | reverse complement strand
GGCAGCGTGTTTTATCTCAACTACCCGCGCTGCGGTTTCTCCACCGACATGCTCTGCGCGCAACTCGACGACCTCGTGGCCGAAATCGCCGAGTGCGACGGCCAGCAGCCGGTCGTGATGGCCGTCAGCTGGGGCGCCGGTCTCCTCCTGGAATGGTTGCGCTGGCACAAGGCCGCCGGCACCACGCCCGCGCTCGCCGGCCTCGTAATCGTGAGCCCCGTGGCCTGCGTCGAAGATCTCATCGCGCCCGGCGAGACCAAGCCCTCCACGCTGCTCGGCCGCGCCCTCAAGCCCTACCTCGACGCCCCCGGCGAGGTCGCGCCGGAGACCGTCGAGAAATCCCGCGCCATCTTCACCAAGATGTTCGAGTCGGGCGCGCAGAACAAAAACGCCCTGCGCGCACTCCTCACCCGCGGCGAGCTGCAACGTCTGCGCGACGCCGTGCTCGGCACCATCCGCCACGTCGATGCCCGCAGCGCCATCGAGCGCGTGGGCGCGCTCCGGCACATGCAATCGCCCCGCGATTACTTTTCACCCGCGCTGCTCCCGCTGAGCGACGCCCCCACGCTCATCCTCTACGCCGAGAAGGAGGGCGCCGTCATCACCGAGTCCTCGCCCACCCGTTTCGTCTTCGAAAAAGCGCACCGCGCCTACTTCCCGCACAGCGATTGCCGCTGCGTCTCCAATCCCACCGGCAGCCCCGTGCAACACGCCTCGCTGATCTTCCACTACTTCAATTTTCTCCCGCCCATCGCCGGCTTCTACCGGCAGTTGAAGACGGGCGAAACCCGCCGCTCCGCATGAAAACCGACACCCGCACGCTGCCGTCGGACCTGCTCGCCGGGGACGACGCGCCCTCAGGCCCGCTCGTGCCGCAGGCGCTCTTCGCGCTCGGTGCACGCGCCTACACGCCCCTCCGCGCACGCCGCTGGCGCCGCGCAGGCAGCGCCGTGCCCCAGCAGGCACGCACGTTGGACAACTGGCAGGCGCGCGCCGCCGCCACCGCGTACGGACAGCTCCACGGCGTCGAGGCGCGCATGACCTACGCGCAATTTCAGCAGCGGCTGCCTCTGCGCAGCTACGAGGCGTTTGCCCCCTGGATCGATCGCATGAAGCGCGGCGAGGCCGACGTGCTCTGGCCCGGCCGGTGCGCGCACTACGCCGTCTCATCCGGCACCACCGCCGGCCGCACGAAGTACCTGCCGATCACGCCCGCGATGCTGGAGCATTTCCGCCAGGCCGGGCTCGACTCGCTCATGATGTACACCGCGCGCGTCGGCTCCGCGCGCATCTTCCGCGGGCGCCAGCTTTTCCTCGGCGGCGCCACGGCGCTCAACCGCCTGCCCGACTCCTCGACCTTCGAGTCCTTCGGCGGCGACCTCAGCGGCATCACTGCGCTCAATCTCCCGCGCTGGGCCGAGCAGTACCTCTACGAACCCGGCCGCGAAATCGCGCAACTGGCAGACTGGCCCACGAAACTCCAGGCCATCGCGCGCCGCTGTGCCTCGCGCAACATCACCGTGCTCGCCGGCATCCCCAGCTGGTTGCTCATCCTCGCCGAGACGCTGCGTGCGCACGCCGAGGCCGAGGGACGTCCGTTCACGCGTCTGCGCGAGCTCTGGCCCAATCTCGAATGCCTCATCCACGGCGGCGTGCCCATCGCGCCCTTCGCCGGCGAGCTCCGCCAGGCGCTCGGCCCCGGCGTGCATTTTCACGAGGTTTACCCG
>JAKPKV010000159.1 GCA_029553475.1 Armatimonadota bacterium | reverse complement strand
GCCGCGCGGACGCCGAATCGCGCCGCCATCGCCTGCCTGCGGCAGCTCCCGCTGCCCGACCGGTGCACGGTCTTCGACATGGATGGCGGGCTGGCGGCGTTCCTGCCGGGAGACATCCAGTGGCTCGACCACACGGGTGGCATGCCGTTCGTCGATTTCCTCCGGCAACGCCGCGTCGATCTGATCATCCAGGGGCCCATGCTGCTGGGCGACAGCCGGCTGGCGCGGGATGCGGGTTTCCAGGCGCTGCGCCGCGCTCCCGCGCAGTTCGGCTACACGTCGCGGACGATCTCCGGCACCTCCTGGGTGGTCTACCTGCGCGACACCCACGCCCACGCCGGACGCTGATGCTCATGGCGGCTCCGCCCCACAAAGCCACCGGTCTCCCTCCGTCCGGGCGACCGGCATCGTTGGCGGCGGTAATGTGGCGATCTATGGTATAATGCCTGCGCACGAGGCCCGCGGATGGTACCGGGCACGTTTTGCAGAAGGATTCACGACGGTGGCATTTCTCGCATCATTATTCGACCATACCAAACGCGACGTGAGCAAATCCTGGGACACGGTGGCGCGCATCAACGCGCAGCGGCCGGCGACGGCCGCGCTCACGGACGAGCAGCTGCGCGCGAAGACCGCGGAGTTCAAGCAGCGCTACGCCGACGGCGAATCGCTGGACGCATTGCTGCCCGAAGCCTTCGCCGTGGTGCGCGAGGGCGCCTGGCGCGTGCTGGGCCGCCGCCAATATCGCTTCTGGCTGCGCAAGCCGGGCGTGGACGGCCCCGGCACCAGCGCGCTGGACGAGCTCGTCGTGCCCGAAGCCGAGCGCGACGCTGCCGAGGCGCGCCTGCGCGGCGAGGGACGGCGCATCGAGGCTATCGAGCGCTACATGGAGCCCTTCGACGTCCAGATGATCGGCGGCATCATCCTGCACAAGGGGATGATCGCGGAGATGAAGACGGGGGAAGGCAAGACCCTCGTCGCCGCCGCGCCGCTGTATTTGAACGCGATTTCCGGCCGCAGCGTCATGCTCGTCACCGTCAACGACTACCTGG
>JAKPKV010000158.1 GCA_029553475.1 Armatimonadota bacterium | reverse complement strand
CAGGCGCGCACGGTGACGGCGTGGGACTGGTTTTATCAGGAGTTCGCAAGGAAGGACGGCGCGGAGGCGGCGCGGGTTGCGGTGCGCGACGGGCGCGAGGCGGCTTTTCTGCGGCGCGAGGACACGGGGGCGAAGGTGGCGTCCGCGCTGGGCGGCAAGGATTCGGTGGGTGTGCCGCCGGATGCGTGGGCGCTGGCGGCGCAGGGCGTGCGGGTTTCCTATGAGCACGGGCACCCCGGCGGGGCGGTGTTTCCATCGCCCGATGATCTGGTGATCGCGTGGCAACTGGGCGGGCTGGCGGGCGTGAATACTCGGGTGTGGAGGATCGCCTACCGGGTGCTGGACAGGTCGGCCAGGTTCGGCCAGAAGCTGGAGCGGTTCATGAAGCGGAAGTGGAACGAGAAAACCTATCAGGCGTGGGTGGATTTCCTGCATGCGTCTGAGCGTGCGGGACGGTTGGAGGTGAGATGGGAGGTGCGGCATGACTCAGTTTGAGGCTTTGTTGGAGGCGGGGATTTTGACGATGTGGCTGCCGCCGTGGGCCACGGATGACCCGGCGAAGGACACGCGGTTTCTGGCGACGGTGCGGGCGCGCCGTGACGCGCTGGAGGCGTACGTGCGGGGCGAGGGGCCGGAGCCGGGGGCGTGGTCGCTGGATGAGGCGCTGAAGCTGCGGGTGAAGGGCGACCCGAAGGGGCCGCGCCCGCTGCCCTCTGCATTTAGAACCGGGGGCGGACATGGCTGAGATCAATGTGCGCGATTTGATTTCGCCGAAGCTGATCAAGCTGGCGAGCGACGCGACGATGAAGAAGGCGCTGAAGGCGGGCGGCACGGTGCTGGCGCGGGCGGCGCGGCTGAGCTGGCCGGAGCCCGCGCGGCGCCCGGAGCCGTGGGCGCCGCTGGCGGCGTCCACGGTGAAGCGCAAGGGGCACGGCAAGCTGCTCTATGATACCGGCAAGCTGCGCGACAGCATTACGTTAGGTGATGTGACGTCTCGCGAGGCGACGGTGGGCACGGACGCGCCCTACTCGATTTTCCACCAACTGGGAACTAAGAAGATGTCCGCGCGCCCGTTCATCCCGGTGGACAGCAAGGGCGCGCTGGAGCTGACGGCGGAGGTGGAGATCCGCCGGGCAATGGAGGGGGTGATCGAAGCGGCGGTTCAATAGCGCGTTAATTCATTCGTTCGTTGGCGGGCGGCTCCGTCGCATGGTGCGCAGGCACGAGTGCGGCGGGGCCGCCCTTTTTTTATGATGCGGGCACATGAATGGGAAACCGCAACAGAAGATCGGGATGGTGCCCGCCGGGCCGGAGAGGCGCAAGCGCTTCAAGGTTCTGGATTGGGGGCTGAAC
>JAKPKV010000156.1 GCA_029553475.1 Armatimonadota bacterium | reverse complement strand
AAGGCGCGCTGCCCGCGCAGGCCGCCCGGCGACCATTCATAGGCCCGCGTGGCGCGCGAGCCCCCCGCGTACGCGGTGGCATCGCCGTTCAGCACGCTGTCGTAGCCGCCGTGGGCGCGCGTGGCATCGTCCAGCGTGTGCACGCCCGGGGTCAATCCGCCCAGCGCCTCCTGCGGCGCCGATGCCGCGAAGGGCGTCCGCGCGAGGGCCGGCAGCGACAGGATGAGAAACATGGCCGTGAATAATGCAACGGTCCGCATGGTGATCCCTCCGTTCACACCGTCCCCGCCGCCTCCCGCGGGATAACCGGGCCGTTGATGCCGTGGGCGCGGCTTGCCGTCAGATTGCGACAGGCGTTACGAAAAAATGTTCGAAATCCGCGGCGGGGGACGTCGGTGTCGCAGACAACGTGCGTCGCCCGTTTCGCCGCGCGGCCGAAGGAGAATCTGCTATAATAGCGGGCGAGACGTTGCCGCTACGGCCAGTCGCCGCTCCCCCGCCGCCGAGCTCGGGCGGTGGAGCGGACATGCGTTGAGAGGAGTATCGGATGAACCACCACGTCCCCGGGGAATTGATGAGCGCGGAGATTCGAGAACAGCCCGCCGCCATCGCGCGCCTGATCGAGAAGGAACTCAAGCGCGTCTGGCAGCTCGCGGAGCGCTGGGTGGCGCAGCCGCCCCGCTTCATCTTCATCGCCGCGCGCGGCACCTCCGACCACGTCGCGCTCTACGGCAAGTACCTGTTCGAGACGATGAACCGCATCCCCGTGGGCCTGGCGGCGCCGTCGGTGGCCAGCATTTACCGCGCCAGCGTCAATCTGGAGGGCGCGCTGGTCATCGGCATCTCCCAGTCGGGCGAAGCGGCCGACGTCATCTCCGTGCTGGAGCAGGCCAAGCGCGACGGCGCGGATACCCTGGCCATCACCAACGTGGCGAACGCGCCCATCACCGCCGTGGCCGACCACACCATCCCGCTGCACGCCAAGCCGGAGCTGGCGGTGGCCGCCACTAAAACCTACAGCTCGTCACTGGCCGCCCTGCTGCTGCTCTCCGCCGCGCTGAACCGCAACGAAGAGCTGCAGGCGCATCTGGAGCAGACCCCGGCCCTCATCGCCGACACGCTGCACCACGAGCATCAGATCGTGCAGCACATTGAGCGCTTCCGCTATCTGCGCGAGTGCGTCGTGCTCGGGCGCGGATATAACCTGGGCACCGCCTACGAACTGGCGCTGAAGATGCGCGAAACCTCGTATGTCCGCGCGCAGCCCTTCGCCTCGCCCGATTTCGTGCATGGGCCCATCGCCATTATCGACGAGGGCTTCCCCGTCATCGCCTTCGCCAACCGCGGCCTGGCGCTGCCCTCCGTCATCACGGTGATCAAGGACGTGCAGTCCCGCGGCGCGGAAGCGGTGGTCATCGGGAACGCCCC
>JAKPKV010000148.1 GCA_029553475.1 Armatimonadota bacterium | reverse complement strand
TACCGCGTCCAACAGACGCGCTCCGGTCGCAAGCTCATATACCCCCGGCCGCGACGCAGCGCCCGCTAAAGTCACGTTGATCATGCGGGACCCGACTACCACGACGTCGCTTGCGCCCAGCGTCGGGTTGGCGGCGCCGTCTCCGGCAAACAGCGCCTTGCCCTGCCCGATGGCGGCCCCCGCGCCTAATGAGGCGTCCCCGCCCGCATAGATCGTCACATTCTCCAGCGACGCACGGGCAGTCAGCCCTCCTGCGGCAGCCACTGCGTCCACAAGCTTCGCACCGCGGGCAAGCCTGTACGCCCCGGGCCGGGCAACCTCGCCCAGCACCACTACCTGCCCGGAAAGCTCGGGCACATACACCGTGTCGCCGTCTGCGAGCTCAAGGCCGGCCGCCCCGCCCGCCAATATCGCGTCCACATCTATCTCGAGGGTAGGCGCAACGCCCGAACCGCCTTGTGCGGCGCCTGCCTCGCCCGCGCCGTCGCCCCGGTCGCCGCGCCTGGTCACTACCACCTTCGTGCCGTCACCGGCTGCGGAGACCCCGCCCGCCGCGGTGATCGCCTGGGCCACGTCCGCTCCCCGCTTCAGCTCGTAGCTTCCTGGGCGCTGTACCTGCCCGGCCACCTGCACCCGTATCCCGGCGGACGGTACTACGATTACCTGTCCCGCCTTGATAGCCGGATTGGACTTGATGTTGCCCTCGTACACCAGCGATTCGTCTGCGACAGCAAGGCTGAGCGCGGTCAGGCCGCCCGGCCGGCTTTCGGCGCCGCCGGCCTCAGCGTCCAGCGCGGTATGCCCGCCCTGGCCCTCATGTATCTTCACCCTCGCGAGATCCGCCTTGTCCGTGGGTCCGCCCGCCGCAGCCAAAAGGTCCATCAAGGTCGTGCCGCGCCCTGCGGGGTACACCCCCGGCCTAGCCACCTCGCCCATGATCGCAGCCTGCTCCCGGGCCTCCGGTACAAACAAGGCATCCCCATCCGCAAGCAACGCGTTGGCACCAAGGTTCGGATCGCGCAGCAGAGCGTCCACGTCCAGAGTTGCTTGCGGATGGGGATGCCTTGTTTGTACCGGAGGCCCGGGAGCAGGTT
>JAKPKV010000135.1 GCA_029553475.1 Armatimonadota bacterium | reverse complement strand
CCAGGGTCACCGGCACGGTGTAGTTCACCGTGGCCGTCTGCCCGGCGCTCGGATCGAAAGTGCCGTTCGCCACGCTGGTGACGGTGATGGTCTGCGCCGTCGGCGGCGGGGTGGTTGACGTTCCCGTGCCGACGATGACGGTGCCGCGGCCGGTGGCCAACGGGGTGCCGTCGCTCGCTTTGCCTTCAATCACCACCCGATACGTGCCGTTCGTCGCCACGCGGTTGTAGCGATCGCGGCCGTTCCAGTTGGTGGTGCGGGCGCCGGCGGGCACGTTGGCGTAGCTGCCGATGCTGCACACCAGGCTGCCCGCGCTGTTTTCCACGTAGACGCGGAAATTCGCCTTCGTGGGCACGGTGTAGGCAATCCGCGCGTACTGTCCTTTCGCCGGATCAATCGTGCCCGGCGTCACGCTCGTTACCTGGAAGCCGGCCGCCTGTGCGAAGGCCAGGGAGGTAACGAGCGCGAGGAGGCCGATCATCAGGCCAATGAAGGGCCCACTGCGTCGTAACTGTGCCATGTCATCTCCTTCGGTGTGTGCTGCTGCGTGTGCCACGACCGCCGGATACGCGGAAAAGAGGGGGAACCGGTTACCGGGATACATTGTGGGCGCAGGTAGATTAGCGGATCCGTCACACGAAGGGGGACATGCCGCGGAATCCATCTCCGACATACCACTGATACCCCGGCGGAATAACCCTAAACATGCTGACGAAACAGGTGGCAGATTATTACCTGGAATCAACGGGTGAACGGCGTGGCGATGAGATTGGCACTAAGGTGATAGACGCGGTGGGGTAAGGGCGGATGCTCCGGGAGCGGAGCGACGTGGGCGGCGCTGATTATGGCACGTACGAGAGGATGAAGGCGCCATGCCCTGCGGGACACAGGGTGAACGCCCCCAGCGCGGCGGGCAGCAGCAGGCTGTCGCCAAAGGTCAGAGGGTTATCCCCCCCGGCCCAGCTCAGCGCGCCGCCGCCGGCCACGCAATTGAGGATGCGGAAGCTTCCGGGGTCGGCGGGGATGGGCTGGGGCGCGGCGAGCGCGTAGTGTTCCACCGTGAAGTAGGGGCAGGACGCGAGGACCGTTTTCACGTTGTCACCGAGCGGCGCGCGGCTGACGATGCCGGCGCGCGGCTCATAATCATGCCAGTTCGCCACCGCCATCGCCTCGTCGGCGTGCAGCGCGCGCGGCGTGCCGTCTAGGCCGACGCGGCCCCAGTCATACAGGCGGTAGGTGGTGTCCGAGTTCTGCTGGATCTCCAGCAGCAGCAGGCCGGGCAGGATGGCGTGGATGCGCCCGGCGGGGATGAAGAGCGTGTCGCCGGCGGAGACCGGCAGGCGGTGCAGCAGCGCTGCGGGGTCGCCGTGCGCCAGCGCGTCGGCGAACGCCTCCCGGGTGACGCCCGCCCGCAGCCCGGCGATGAGGCAGGCATCCGGCTCGGCGTGCAGCACGTACCACATCTCCGTCTTCCCGAGCTCGCCGGCATGCTCGGCCGCGTAGGCATCATCCGGATGCACCTGCACGGACAACGGCTTTTCGGCGTCAAGATATTTCACCAGCAGGGGAAATCGCGCGCCATCCTCGGCGGCGACACGCGCCCCCAGCAGCGCCGCCCCATGCCGCGCGATGAGCGCGTCCAGCGGCGTCCCCGCGTCGGGGCCGTTGGCGACCACGCTGCGCCCGTGCGGGTGGTCGGACACCTCCCAGGCTTCGCCGATGGGCTGATCCGGGGGCAGCGCCCGCCCCAGCAGCGTCTCCAGGCGGCGCCCGCCCCAGACTTTCTCTTTATAAATCGGCGTAAAGCGTAAGGGATAGCACATACCCGGTCCTCCGCGTGCCCGCGCGGCCTTCATCCTACCAGAAATGCCCGCGCGGGAAAAGTCGGACGGCGAGGACACTGCCCTCGTCCGGCAGAGATAGCGCCCTCCGGCGCATGTCGGGAATCCACCGTGCGAGACGGGCCGAATGCGGGTATATGAGAGAGAGAAGGGCGCCGGCATCAGGGGGAACGGCGTCGGGACCGAAGGCGAGGAGCAGCGATGCGCATTGAGCGGGCGCAGATGAATCCGTTGATATCACCGTTGCACGTCACGCCCTCCTCCGAGGAGATGCAGGTGGTGAGCGCGTTCAACGCCGCCGCCGTCACCTGGGGCGACGAGACGATCCTCATGCTGCGCGTGGCGGAGATGGCGAAGCCGACGAGCGAGGAGGAAGTGGCCGTGCCCATCCTCGTGCACGAGAACAGCCGCCCGCACGTGGCGGTGCGCCGCTTCCAGAAAGGCACGCCGGGGCTGGACCTGTCCGACCCGCGCGCCGTCATCGTGAACGGCGAGGTGCTGTTGAGCACGCTCTCGCACCTGCGGCTGGCGCGCGGCAAGGACGGCTACCACTTCGATATTGAAAAACGTCCGGCGATCTTCCCCACCGAGCCGTACGAGGAATACGGCATCGAAGACCCGCGCATGACGGTGATCGAAGGCACGGCCTATATCAATTATACCGCGGTGTCCCGCTACGGCGTGTGCGTGGCGCTGGCATCTACGGACGACTTCGTCACCTATCACAAGCACGGGGTCATCCTGCCGCCGGAGAATAAGAACGTGGTGATTTTCCCGGAGCGGGTGGGGGAGCACTACGTGATGATCCATCGCCCCGCCACCAGCGGCCTGGGCAATCAGCAGATGTGGCTGGCGTACTCCCACGATATGGAGAACTGGGGGCATCACGTGCCGCTCATGTCGAAACGGCCGGGCATGTGGGACAGCATCCGCATCGGCGCCGGCGCGGTGCCCATCAAGACCGAGCACGGGTGGCTGGAGATTTACCACGGGGTGAACGAGCAGCAGGGGTATTGCCTGGGAGCGGTGCTGCTGGATCTGCACGACCCGGCGACAATCCTCGCGCGCTCCAGCATTCCTTTCCTCATCCCGGAGACGGAATACGAGCGCACCGGCTTTTACGGCAACGTCGTCTTCACCTGCGGCGCGGTGGTGACCACCCGCGAGAGCGATCCCGTGGTGCATATCTACTATGGCGCCGCCGACCAGTATACCTGCCGCGCCGATATTGATCTGGAAGACATCCTCGACAGCCTCCACGCCCCGGCGCTCCCCGTTCCCGAAGTCGTGAACCTGGAGGAGGTGCCGATGCAGAGCGGCATCGCCTGCCCGCTGGAGCAGTAGGACGGCGCGCCGGAGGAGACTGTGGCTTTGCTCGGTATCCGGTCAGTCGGCCCACTCCGGCCAGTCCGCGGGGGCGGATTGTGTGTCTCCAGCCCCGGATTTCAATCCAGGGGAGGCTGGGGCCGCGGAGTTGTACTCCGCACGATGGCGCTATCCGTCCTATCAGCCAGATCAGAAATCCGTGCGGATTGAAACTCCGCGGCTCCAGTAGTGTGCGGCGTTGCACTCCGCAGTTCCCTGGCCTGACTGCGGCACGGGCGCGGCGAGGCTGCGGGCGGGCGATCCCGATGCAATCGGGACGACTCCGGGGGGGCATGATCGTCTGTCGTATGTGTCGTGGAGGGCACGGATCACTGGGATGGCACGGTTCCGGCGCGGAAGGGACAGACTACGCATGGCGGAACGAGGCTACGCATGGGGCGTATGTCAATGGATGCTGCCGATTGCAGATTTGGCCATGCGCAGTCAGTCCCAGCGAGAGCGACATGTTAATATTCGCACCCACCTCTTCACTGATTACTTGTAGCGGACCGTCACCTTGTCCTGTGCTCTGTCGTCCGCGCCCTCCGCGGCGCGTGTGCCCAAAAGGCGCCACCGTGTCCGACAACACCGGCATCGGGCGCCAGCCTTCGCGAAAGCTTCGGCTGGCAAACGGTGGAGCAATGCGTCACCACGCGCCGTCCCGATGGTATCGGGATAGACTCCGGGCGCGGACTACCAAGGAGGGCGGCGACGGGACACGGTACGGCGGGACGGCCCGCGACAGATACTCCATGCGCGGATGCGCGCGTCGGCCCCCCCTTCCCGGCCCTCCAGGAAGGCCCGGTAGCTGCGGAGTACAACTCCGCGGCCCCAGTGTTGGGCGGAGTGCCCTGACCGGATACCGCGCACCGCTTCGGGAATGCCACGGCCGGACATTCCCTACGAGCGCCAATACCGATGCTGCATGCAAGGTACTTCATCTCGCCATACTACAGATATTGAATCGTAATCTTCATGTTGATTGCATGACCCATTTCGCTTCACGCGGGTGAGCCGTCGCTGCTTCGACAAACAGATACGCATAGCCACCGGAAGCCCAGATCGTGTTGTCCCCAACGACCGAATCGATTTGCCCGGCGAAAACCAACGGCTCTCCTGCCGCATCGAGCGGCCATTCATCGTATTGAACCCATGACGGCCATCCGCCGAGCTTTGACGTAGGGATATGAATAAAAGTCGGGTAATCCTGCTCGTTGAAGAGATAGGCGTCACCCCCGAGGCATCTGAATTCCTCTATCTCATACCAGCCGTCCGGCAGATGAATGCCCAGCCGGCCCAGATCCCAAATCCTTGGCGCTTCTGCACGATCAGAATACTGGGTCGTGTAACTCGCGATGACTTCCTCGGCGATGAGGCCAGCGTTGTCGGCCGGCATGGAGTGCCAGTCCGTGAAGATGGTCAGGTCGTAATTCTCGCCCGCACAGTCCGCGCAGTAATGAAATGAGAGCAGGCCAGGGTCATCCGGCCCCAGTTGCGGGACATCGCGCAAGAGCATTTGCCAGAGAAATGACATCGCATGCCCCTGTGAACAATGTGGACGCGGCGTGCCGTCTGGCCACCACGGCACCCCGCCGATTTTAGTAATGGGTAACTGACCCGGGTCACCTGGGGTAAGAACCAAACGGCGGGTTACTTCCTGGTGTGGTGTGATCAAGTTCCAGACTGGCAGATATTCCACCACGGCCTTCTTTCGATGTGCGATGAGCGATGCTGTAGCGGTAGCGGACCGTCACATTGCACAGGGTTCCGTAGTCCGCGCCCTCCGCGGCGCGCGTGCCGTGCGAAGCATCCGGCAGCCGCGATCGAGCAGCTTTGTGGCCATCCGGCCGGTGCCCACGCCCACTTTCAGCACGGCAAGCCCTCGCACGTCACCGAGCGCAGTGAAGAAATTCGGGCCACCCGCATATTCCAGCCATGCACGCACACATCCTTCGCCAAAGAAGGGATCGGTGACGGGATGTGATGGAGCGACGATCTCGTCAATCAGGCGGTGGTAATGTTCGGCGGCCGTCGTTTCGTCAGCCATGCTGAATAGTTCGCTCGGCCCAGCGCAGCGCCTTCTCCCGCGTCGGCAGCTCACCGAGGAGCTGTTTGTGGCGCGCCTGGCGCAGCACCTGGCCGATGTGCGGGCCGGGCGGGAGCAGCGGCAGCAGATCCGCGCCGGTGAGCACGGGGTGGGCGAGCGCCGGTTGATACACGTCGCGGTGGAAGGCGACCAGCGCGCGGTACAGGGCAAGCTGCCGCTCGCGCAGGCGCGGGTCGGCTTCCGGGCCGCGCGCGGCGGCTTTGTCCGCCAGCGAGAGCGCCAGCACCTCCAGCCACACGCCGCCGGTCTCCTCGAAGAATTTTACCATCGCCTTCCGGCCGGGGCCGCGGCCGTCCACCTGCTGCGCCAGGAAGAGCGGGCGCATGTGATGGCGGATGGCGGCGGTGAGCGCCTGCCTGTCACGCCGGCTCATGCGCAGGCGGGTGCCGATACGGCCCATCAGCTCCGCCCCCGCCACTTCGTGCCGGTAGAAATGCACGCGGTCGTTCTTCACCGAGCGCGTCAGCGGCTTCCCCGCGTCATGGAAGAGCGCCAGGCAGACGAAGCGCGCGCGACGATGCGCGTCATCGAGCAGCGGCGCGAAATCAGGCGCCAGGTCCTCCAGCACCTCCTCCGGGTGGTACAGCAGGCGCGTCGCCTCAACGGCCGTCAGCAGCAGGTGCTCCCAGACATCCAGGTGATGGTAGGCATTCTGCGCGAGCCCCTTCGCGTCCAGGAGTTCCGGCAAAAGGATGCCCAGCACGCCGTCGTCGCTCATCGCGCGCAGCGCCCACGCGGCGTGCGCGCCCGCGCAGAGCGCCCACCACTCCCGCAGCAGGCGCTCGGGGGCGACGGCCGCGAGCTGGTCGGCGACGGCGAGCATGGCGGTACGGGTGTCGGTCTCCATTGCCAGCCGCAGGTCGCTGATGAAGCGGTAGGCGCGCAGGATACGGGCGGGGTCGTCGCGGAAGGCGCGGGCGTCCACCATGCGCAGCAGGCCGGCGTTGAGATCGGCAAGGCCATGGAAGGGATCGAGCAGGCCGCCGGGTTTGTCGCCCTCGGGCAGGCGCAGCGCCATGGCGTTGAAGGTGAAGTCGCGCCCGCGCAGATCGCCGAGGATGTCGCAGGCGCGGAAACGGCAGAGGTCGAGGCAGCGTCCAGCGGGCAGCGCCACCCGCCAGACGCCGGTCTCCGCGTCCATCAACACCACGTGGCCGCCGGTGATGCCCGCCAGGTGGCGCGCCAGCGGCTCCGGGTGCCGGGTGGCGATATCCACGTCCGCCGGATCACGCCCCAGCAGCAGATCGCGCACCGTGCCCCCCACCACCCAGGCGGGCAGCCCCACCGCGTCGCGCGCCGCCCGCAGCGCTGCGATGTCCGGCACCCGCGCCAGCACGTCGTCTATGTGTATGTCATGCGATGGCATGCGCTGTTTCCCGTCACGCGGCGGTCCATTGGTGGAGTTCGCCCATCACCAGTCTTTCCCCTCGCAAAGGATTTCATGCGGTGAGCGCGAAAAGATTGTCTGGTTCCCCGCCCGTGAGGAGGGCCGAGATGACCCCGAAAGCCCGCGTCGCCGCCGCGCTGCGCCGCGAAGCCGCCGACCGCGCGCCGATGTGGATGTGGTATCACCCGGCGTGGTACGACCGCTTCCGCGCCGCCTTCGGCTGGGCGGCGGAGGAGGCGGACGCGCGGCTGGGCAACGACATCAAACAGGTGCACATCAGCATTAATCGCGAGATGTTCCGCCCGTTGGCGCCGGGCGAGCGCTACACCGACGCCTGGGGGGTGACCTGGGCGCGCGAGGGGTGGTATAACCAGGTGGTGCGCAACCCGCTGGCGGCGGCGGACGTGGCGGCATTGGCGGAGTATGCCTTCCCCGATCCCGACGAGCCGGGACGGTATGACGCGCTGGCGCGGCTGTGCGACCGGTATGGGGACGACTTCTTCATCGGCGCCGATGTCTCCGGCTCCATCTTCGAGCCGTGCTACCACCTGCGCGGCATGGACCGCCTGCTGGTGGATATGCTGGAGGCGCCGGAGGCGGTGGCGCCGTTCCTCGACCACGCCGCCGCCTTCACCACGCGGGTCTGCCTGCGCGCGCTGGAGCTGCCCATTGACTGGATCTGGTTGGGCGATGACGTGGGCGGGCAGGAGGCGATGATGCTGTCGCCGGCGCTCTGGCGCGCGCTGCTGAAACCCCGCCTCGCCGGCATTATCGCCGCCGTGAAGGCCGCGCGCCCGGAGATGATCGTGGCGTATCACTCCTGCGGCGCCATGCGCCCCATCATTCCTGAGCTCATCGAAATCGGCGTGGATGTCCTGAATCCCCTGCAGCCGCGCTGCCCCGGCATGGACCCGCTGGCGCTGCGGCGCGACTTCGGCGATCATCTGGCGTTCATGGGCGGCCTTGACACCCAGGATTTCCTCATCCATGCTTCCGCGGACGCCGTGCGCGCCCATGCGCGAGCGCTGATCGCCGGCATGGGCGCGGGCTACGTGTTCGCCGCCAGCCACACCATTCAGCCGGACACGCCGCTGGAAAACGTGCTGGCGCTGAGTGAGACGATAGGAGCTTTGTGATGACGCGTCCCTTCACCCTCGAAGTCCTGGTGGATTTCCTCGACGACGCCCTGCGCGCCGACCACGTCTGGCGCGCGCGCGACGTGGACGGGCTGATGCGGGCGCTGGCGGAGCTGGGCGTGCGGCGTGTCAGTTGGGCCTACTACGCGGATGAGCGCGGCGGATGGCGGATGCCTGAGTTTGCGGACGGCGAATCCTCCTGGGCGCGGGCGACAGCGACCTATCGGTCACTGGGGCATCCCCTGCGCGTCGCCGTGGAGGCGGGGCATCGGTATGGCATGGAGGTCTACGCGTACTACAAACCCTACGAGACCGGCGTGGCGATGGTGGCGCCGGAAGGCTCCCCCGAGGCGCGGACGAGCGGGCTGCTGCCGCACGCCGGCGGGCGGTTGTGCGCGCTCGACCCGTTCGTCGTCGCCCATCCCCACCTGCGCATCCAGCGGCGCGCCGACGACCTGCCGGAAGGCACGGGGCCGATTTGCGCGATCAGACTGGTGAAGCGGGATGACGCGCCGACGCGCGTGACCGCCGGGCACCTGCAGCTCTGGGCGAGCGTGGACAACTATCGCTATGAACGGGCCGCCGTGCCGTTCACCCTGACGGAAACGGTCGAACCCGCGCCGCGCGATGTGGCGGATTGTGGCGGGGCGGCGGTCACCCGGCGCGGCGACCCCGTGCGCGTCCTGACGCTGTCCGGCTTCCGCCTGGATGATCCCTATCTGCTGGTGACGACCGATTTTCCCGACGGTCCCGCTGATTTCGCCCACAGCGGCACGGCGCTGATCACCGCGCTGGACGCGGAGGGACGCGAAGTGCCCGGCTGCATTGCCACCGGCGCGGGCGCCTGGCTCGCGGGCAAGGTAGATTTTCGCCGGTGGGGGCTCATCTTCGATTATGGCTGGGGCAGCGCCGTCATCGCGCTCGACGCGCCGAATGCCTCCGGCCGCGACGGCTTCATCGCCTTCGCGCGCGGGCGCAACCCATATCTCCCCGCCGCCCTGTGCGAGACGGAACCCGCCGTGCAGGCGTTCTGGCTGGCGTGCCTGGACGCGGCGCTCGATGCGGGCGTGGATGGCGTGGATTTCCGCGAGGAGAACCACTGCACGCACACCGATGAACCGGACGCCTATGGGTTCAATCCCGTTGTCCTGTCTCGCGTGACGCCGGGGGAGGACCTGCGGGCGGCGGCCGCGCGGGTGCGCGGCGAGGCGTATACGGCGTTCCTGCGGGCGGCGAAGGCGCGCCTGTCCGCGCGCGGTGTGCGGCTGCGCTATCACCTGAACATGGACCATTTTCGCCAGGACCCGCCGCCCTGCCGCGCGCTGGCCTACCCGGCCAACCTCCACTTCGACTGGCGGCGCTGGATGGCGGAGGGCCTGCTGGATGAAGCCGTGCTGCGCTCCTACCAGCTTCGCCGGACGATGCTGACGGACGCCGTCGGCGCCGAGATGATCGCGCAATGCCGCGCCCAGGGCATCCCCATCGCCTTCAACCACCACGTCTTCGACGACGACCCCTGGTATCTGGACGAAGCGCGGCGCGTCATCGCCGACGGCCGCTTCGCCGGCCTGATTCTGTACGAGAACAACAACTTCACCCGCACGGACGCGGCGGGGAATTGTCGGGTGACGCTGGATGTCGTCAGGCGGATTTGCGAGGAAATGGGGGATTCACCGCGGAGCACGCAGAGCGCGCAAAGGAGTTTGCGATAACTGCGTTCTGAAACCCCTCCCTCTGCGTCCTCAGCGCGCTCCGCGGTGTATCTTCTTACCCCGCCATCCCCACCGCCAGCACTTCCTCGTACATCGCCACGATATTTTCCGGCGGGATGTCGGATTGCAGGGCGTGGGAGGGGGCGAGGACGTAGCCGTCGGGGCCGAGCTGGGCGATGCGCTCGCGGACTTCGCGGCGCACGTCGTCGGGGGTGCCGGTGGGCAGGGTCTGCTGGATATCAATGGCGCCGTGGAAGGCGAGGTGGCCCCCGAATTCGCGCTTCAGCCGCGCCGGGTCCATCCCCTCGGCGGTCACCTGGATGGGATTGAGCACCTCCACGCCGCAGTCAATGAGATCGGGGATGATGTCGTAGATGGCGCCGCAGCAGTGCTGGTAGCACATCACGCCCTTCGACTTCGCCAGGTGGAAATGGCGCCGCAGGCTGGGGGCGAAGAAGCGCTGGAAATGCTCGCGGCTGATGAGCAGGCCAAGCTGGGTACCGAAATCGTCGCCGCAGCTCACGTAGTCAATGGCGCCGGCGTAGAGGTCCAGCGCGCGCGCCAGCAGCGGCAGGGTGAAGGCTTCGATGTTGGCGACGATGGCCTCCACGTTCTCCGGATCGGCGATCATGTCCATCATCAGCGCTTCCATGCCGCGCACCTGCCAGGCGATGCCGAAGGGGCCGATGAACGCGCCTTCGCCGACGACGATCCCCGCCCGGCGCGGCTGCCAGACCGCTTCCTCGGGCAGCGGGATAAATTCCACCTTGTCGGGATCGGGCCAGGCGTAGGCGTCAATCTCCGCCGCCGTCTCCATGCGCGCCAGCGGCGGGGTGTCGAACTCCCAGTAGGCGCCGGTGGAATACTCCACGCGCTTCAGCGGCGTGCCCCACAGCGTGGTGCGGCGGCCGTCCGGCGTCTCCCCGCCGTGGTTCCAGGTGATATGCCCGCCTCCCAGCAGGTCCGCCACCGCCCCGAAGCGGTCGCAGTGGAAGTAGCCGTCAATCTCCTCCGTCGAGTTCAGCCCGAGATGCGCGCGCAGCGCTTCGGCGCACTCGCCGGTGGCGTGATAGGTATACGGAATACGGTCGGGCGTCCCCCGCCGCATCGCGGTGAGCAGGCGTTCGCGAGAAGTCATGGTGATGCGTCTTTCCATCGTGAGTGGTGGATATTATTCGTCCGCCGGCGCCCCTGCGCCCTTCGCTTTTCGCCGCTGCTCCTGAATCAGGTCGTGAATGCGGCGGGGGTGGGGGATGCCGCGAGCAGTGAGCACGGAGTTGGCGTCGCCGGCGCTGGCGATGCTGATGCTGCCCAGGCCGACCAGGCGGCCCCAGAAGGATTCGCGGATTTCCACCGCGCGGATGTCTTCGATGTACAGCTCCGTCATCGTCTTGGACAGCACGCCGCGCTCCAGCACGACGCGGTCGTCGTAGATGCGCAGCTCCAGGTCGGCGCGCTTCCAGAGCGCGATGATGAGCGGCACGATGAGCCAGCAAAAGACCCAGTGCCAGCAAAAGCACCACCCCGACGGGCGGACGACGAGCAGCGGTTCCTCGGCCATGGCGCGCCTCCTTCAGGGTGCCTATTCGCGGGGAGCGGTGAAAAAACCTTTCCGCATTGGCAGCCCGGTTACCTGATCACAGCGAGCGGTATATTACAAATGTAAAATATTATGCGAATACAAAGAGACTTACAATTGACAGGTATGTCGCTGGGCATTATGCTAGACGCATGCGTAAGCAACGCTTGCAGTTGCAGGAGCGCGTGTCGGTGACGCTGGCGGCGCGGGTGCTGGGTTCATCGCGCGTGCGCGTGTATGCTATGATCGAGCGCGGTGAGCTGGCCGCGGAGCGCTATGGCCCGAAGGCGACGGTGGTGCTGCGCGAGAGCCTGCTGCACTGGCTGCGCGAGCATGGCGCGCATGTGGAACTGCACGGGGATGCCGTCGAGATCATCTATCTCCCGGTGCCGCTTGATATGGCGCGGATTCGCGCGTTTTGCCGGCGGTGGGAGATAACCGAGCTGGCGTTCTTCGGTTCGGTCGTGCGCGACGATTTCACCGCGACGAGCGACGTTAACGTATTGGTCACCTTTGCCCAATCCCGGCGGGTGACGGGTCTGGAACTGGTGCGCATGGAGCGGGAACTGTCCGCGGTCTTCGACCGGCCGGTGGATATCGTCAGCCGGCGCGGTCTGGAGCAGAGCCGCAATACGCGGCTGCGCGAAGAGATTCTCCGGACGGCGGAGGTGATCTATGCGCAGGCCGCGTGATCGCCAATCTCTGCTGGACATCCGCGCGAACATCACGCTGATTCAGGAGTTCATTGCCGGAGTGACCTGGGAGGCGTTCCGCGCGGACATCGGCCGGCAGTATCAGGTGATCCACGGGTTGGAGATCATCGGTGAGGCGGCGCGCCGGCTGTCGCCGGCCGCCTGCGCGACGATCCCGGCGGTACCCTGGCAGGATTGGATTGCGTTCCGCAACCGACTGAGCCGTACCTACGATGACGTGAATCTGGAGATTGTCTGGGATACGGTGATGCTGGAATTGCCGTCACTCGCCCTCGCCGTTGACGAGGCATTGCGGCGAAAACTGCCGGGGGAATGAGACTTTTCGGACAGTTTCTGAAAACGCATACCCATCCAGCAAATCCCGGTATGCTGATGCGAGAATCACGATTTTCATGACAGGGATTCGCGCATGCGAGCCTTCGCATCCTCCCAGCCCAGGATGGGTTCTTCGCCACGTTGTACGCGCGCTGCTCGCTCACGGAGGGTCGGGGCATGCCAACCGGTGACGGAACGTCTTCGGGGTTCCGGCACAGGTCTTCCCAGATCGTCTCCATCAGACGGAGTTTCTCCTCGACCGTCATTTCGTGCAGTGGCAACGCCATATCAGTCATCCGCGCCCCTGTCTCCGTACATGCTCAACGACACCGCATCCTCAGCAGGATGACAATGGCGAACACGAGGAGCCTGTGGCCGCATCACCCCTCCGCGTCCAGCGCTTGCTCAATCGCCCCGATCACCGCGCAGATGGCCTGTTCCATCGTCCCGTCGCAGGTGAGGCCGGCGGCTTTCACGTGGCCGCCGCCGCCGAACCGGCGGGCGAGGGCGGCGACATCCACGTGGCCGCGGGAGCGCAGGCTGACGCGGATGGTGCCGCGCTTTTCCGAGAAGAGGGCGGCCACCTCCACCCCGCGCACGGCGCGCACGGCGTCTATGATGCCCTCGGTATCCTCCGGGGTGGCGTTGACGCTGGCAAAATCCTCGTTGCGCAGCACCGCCCAGGCGACGCGGCCATCGGCGCCGCGCCGCAGGGTGGAGAGCGCGGCGCCCAGCAGGCGCGAGGCTTCGTATTTGACGCTGCCCCAGATCCAGTCCACGATGGTCGGCACATCGGCGCCCGCCGCCACCAGCTCGGCGGCGATGCGATGGGTGGTGGGGGTGGTGTTCGTGTAGCTGAAGCGGCCGGTATCCACCATCAGCGCCGTCTGCAGGCAGGTGGCGATGGCCGGGGTGAGCGGCGCGCCGAGCAGCGGCAGCAAGGCGAAGATCAGCTCGCCGGCCGCGGCGGCGTGCGTATCCACCAGCGCCGGGCCGGGATCGGGCGCGCTGCTGGTGTGGTGGTCAATACGGACGAAGGTCTCCGCGTCGGGGAAGTGCGCCACGCTCAGCTCGCAGCGCTCCAGCCGGTCGGCGTCCACGTAGACCACCAGCGGCGGCGGGGTGGGGGGCAGCTCCGTCACCACGCGCTCCCAGGTGGGCAGGAAGCGGCAGTTTTCCGGCACGCCGTGGCGGTCGTAGCAGATCACCGCCTTCCCCAGGCCCTCCAGCGCCAGCGCCAGCCCCAGCATGGAGCCGATGGCGTCGCCTTCGGGATTCACGTGCGTGGCGATGAGGCAGGCGGGATAGCGCAGCAGCGTCTCGGCAACCGGGCGGGCGTCAGGACGGCTCATCGGGGTTCTCTTTCTCTTCGGTCTTGATTTCGTGCAGCAATTCGAAGATGCGCGCGCCGCGCTCCAGGGAGGTATCCAGGTGGAAATGCAGCTCCGGCGTGTAGCGCAGCTCGATCTCCCGCCCCAACACCCCGCGCAGGAAGCGGCTGGCGCGGTCGAGGATGCCGAGGGACATCTTCCGCTGCGCCTCATCGCCGTAGACGCTCACGTGCACGTGCGCGATCCGCAGGTCCGGCGTCACCTCCACGCCGGTGATGCTGACCAGCCCTAACCGCGGGTCGTCAATCTCCTCGCGGATAATGCGGCTCAATTCTTCTTTGATCACGCGCCCCACGCGCTGTAATCGTGTAGATGCCATAGTGCCGTCCTCAATTTACACCCGGCGTTCACCTCTCCCCCGGCCCCCTCCCTTAAGCGGGGAGGGGGAGAAGCGGGGCGGAGAATTCGATCCCGCTTCGTGTATTATCTCTCTCTTACTCCCCCTCCCTTCATAGGGGAGGGGGCTGGGGGGAGAGGTGAACGCCGGAATCATCCTTCCTCTCTCCCCCCTCCCTTCGTAGAAGTCGGGGGGAGAGGGAGCTACACCAGCTCCGTCTCGTACCCCAGCAGCAGCACGCGCGGCTCGCGCTCGATCAGGTCCACGACTTTTTCCAACATGCCGTGCACGTAGGCCTTGTCGTTCGCCACGCCGGCGATGCCGATGGTGGCCAGCGTGTGCGCCTGCAGGTGCCCCACCTCGGCGGCGGAGACGTTGAAGGCGTTCTTGATGCGCTGCAGCAGGCTGCGCAGCACCTGGCGCTTGTCCTTCAGCGTCAGCGCGTCGGTGACTTCCAGTTCGATTGTCGCGATCCCCACCACCATGCGCATGGCGTGCCGTCCTTGTTATCGTGCGGACCCACGGGCGGACGGGATGTCCGCGCTCCCCATATTTACCCCGCCGCCGCGGGGGCGAAGCCGAAAAGCTCCTCCAGCACGGCGGCCACGCCGTCTTCGTTGTACGGCGGGGCGATGCGGCCGGCGACGGCTTTCGCTTCCGGCTTCGCGTTCGCCATCGCCACCCCTAGGCCGGCGGCGCGGATGAGCGGGATGTCGTTGCCGGCGTCGCCGAAGGCGATGGTCTTCGCGCGGGGGATGCCCAGATGATCGGCCACCGCGTGCAGCGCCTTGCCCTTATCCACGCCCCGCGGCATGAACTCCAGGTATTCGACGTTGGAGATCGTCACGTAGGCGCGGTCGCCGTAGCGCGGGCTCATCTCCGCGTAGAGCTCGGCGATGTCGCCGGGATCGGCGACGATGAGCACCTTCGTCGGCGCGCGGTCGGTCAGCGCCCGCAGGTCGCCCACCGGATTCAGCGGCGCGGTGGTGCGGGCGGAGTAGAGTTCGCTCCACGGCGTGATCTTCGCCACGTACAGGTTGTCATCCAGGTAGTAATTCAGGTTCAAATCGCGCGCGGCGCAAAAATCCACGATCTCCCGCGCCACCCCCGGGTCCAGGTGTTCGTCCAGCCACACCTCGCCCGTGCTCTCCTGCTTGATGAAGGCCCCATTGTAGGTGATGAGCGGCGCGTCCAGCCCGAGCAGGCGCAGGTAGGGCAGCGTGCAGCGGTACATGCGCCCGGAGGAGAGCACCACCCGCGCCCCCATCTCCGCGCAGCGCAGCACCGCCGCCGTATTCCGCGCGCTGATCTGATGCGCCTCGTTCAATAACGTCAAATCCAGGTCCAGCGCGATGAGTTCGTAGGGCAGCGACGACATAGAGCCTCCGGTCAGCCAATCCGGCTCATGCTAGCCGAGGGGAGGGGTTCTGTCAAGGACGAATCGCCATCGTAGTCGTCATCGCCATCGTCATCGAAAGGGGTGACGACTGCACGCGGCGCGGCGATGGCTCACGCCTCCGCCTCCGGATACTGCTCCGGCGATTCCCCACGCCGGGCGATGACGGCGGGATACTGCTGCTCAGGTAATTCCTCCGCCTTCGCCTGCTCGACGGTGAGGATGTGCCACCACTCATCGCCGAAGTCGTAGAGGAAAAAGAAGGTCTGGCCGTCGGCGAGGCGCAGCGAGGCGAGGGTGGCGTTCGCGGCGTTGCGCTCGACGCCCTCGCGTTCGAGGAACGGGTCGGTGGCGTCGGGGTGGGCGTAGCGCCGCGCGGCGTCCACGAGCTGGCGCCGGGTGGGGTTGCCGCTCTTTTGCCCGATGTAGAAGGCGTAGAGTTGGTCGTTGTCCCGGTCGAAGGCGCGGTTAATGGCCCGCGCCAGGTCGTCCAGCGTCTGCGCGCGCTTGATGGCGATGCGCCGCCAGATGCCGCGCCGGCCATCGAGCGCCACCTTCAGCACGACGATGCCCGAATCGTCTCGTAATCTCATGGTGATAATCGTACCCATCCCGCGCCGCGCGCCCCGGTGCGTTGCTCGTCGCCCGCGGGCATGGATGATGCCCAGCCCATGCTACCATATTCCGGTGAAGGCGTCTACGCGCGGAAGGGAGCGCCCCGCCCGCGTCGTACCTACTCTGCGGAGGTGCTGTCATGCTCAATCCGTCCGCTATCTGCCTGTCCATCCGCTTTGTGCGCGGCGCGGGGGACGCGCCGGGCACCGAAGCCGCCGCATTGGCGTTGATCGAGCGGCTGCGGCCGACGCGCATCGAGTGGAGCTACATCACCGACCGCGAGGTGATCGCGCGCTTCAAGCAGACCGCGCCGACCTTCGTGGCGGCGCTGAACACCATCGCGCCGCCGGGGCACGCGGAGCTGTTTGAGGGCACGCCGATCATCGCCCCGTGGATGACGCGCTTCGGCAGGCCGGACGCGCGCGTGCCGTATATCTGCCAGAACAACCCGGAGGACCTGCGCGTCCGCATCGCGCAGGCGGTGGCGCTCATCGCCGACGGCACGGCGGACACCTTTCAATTCGACGACTGGTACGGCAACGCGCAGATGTTGAGCTTCGGCCAGCCCTGCTTTTGCGAGCACTGCCAGCGGGAGTTCGCGCTGTACCTGGGGATAGACCTGAATTACCGCGCCTACCTGCGCGGGCGGGGCTTCACTCACACCGCGGAAATTCTGGAGGCGGTGAAGGCGGAGGCGGTGCCGCTGTGGGAGGATTACCGGCGTTTTCAACGGCAGACGGTGACGCGCTTCTTCCGCCGGCTGCGCGGCGCGATGGACCAGGCGCTGGCGCGGCCCGCGGAGCTCAGCGTCAACGGCTCGGTGCTGCACTTCGGCGGCGACCTCAACGCGGTCCGTCCCTTCATCAGCTATCTGAACGGCGAGACGCCGGACTTCACCCCGGCGGGATTGCTGAAGCTGGCGGAGGCGTCCCGCGCGCAGAACCTGCCCCAGGTCGTCTCCTTCTTCCCCGACGTGCCGGCGGCGGCGTACCACGACGCGGCCTTCGTGGGACGGGTGAACCAGGCCATCGCCCTCTGCTACTGCCTGGGCCTGCTGCCGCTCTTCCCCTACGATGTCTACGCCGGCAACGAGCCCGACGGCGCGCTGAAAGCCCGCTGGTACGGCACGTATGAGGAATATGCGGCCCCCTACGAGACCGTGCGCGCGCACCCGGAGTGGTTCACCGACTACGCGTATGACGCCGTGCGGATCGAGGCTGATGCCGTCACCGTGGTGTGCCGCCACCGGGAGGATGCCGCACGGGCACTGACGCATTGTCTTGATGCGCAGGGACAATGGCAGACGACGGCGATGCCGGCGCGTGATGCAACTGCGCATATTGACCGGTAGCGCGGCGGGCATACGGTCATATTGCCGCGCGTCAGCATGACCCCGGGCGGGGCGAGGAGCGCGCCGAGCGCGGGCATCCCGACGGCGCGGGGCGGGACCGGGGACGGTTCCGAAAATCGCATGTTTTCGGAAACCAGGGGGCGAAAAACTTAATATTTGGCGTCCCGCTAAGCGTGAATGAGGCGCGTTGTGCCACCGATGGCTGCCGGCCGGCGGCGATAGCGGGGATATTTGGGGACAAATGGCTTGAAATACTTGACGAAAAAGCCGATGCCGCGTATGCTGGTTTCCGAAAACATGCGATTCCTGGCCCCTTTCGTTTTGGCCATGCCACGTCATTTCTAGAAAGGAGTGTAGCGGTATGTTGTACACGCAACGCGAGGGAACCCGTCGCGCGGGGTTCACCCTCATCGAGCTCCTGGTGGTGATCGCCATCATCGCCATTCTGGCGGCCATCCTCTTCCCGGTGTTCGCCAAAGCCCGCGAGAAAGCGCGGCAGAACTCCTGCATCAACAACCAGCGGCAGATCGCCATCGCCATTCAGATGTATGTGCAGGATTACGCGGAAACCTTCATGCGGGACACCAACAATAACGCCTGGTCCTCGGTACTGACGAGCTACAACGAGCCCACGATTTACGACTGTCCGACGAAGACCGGGCAAGGGCAGAACACCGCGCCGGAATATGGCTTCAACGGCCACCTGTTCGACATCGCGCTCGGCGATATTCAGAAACCGACCGAGATGCTCATCACCGCCGATTTGGCCGATGCCGGCTTCACCGGCAACTATGCCATCACGCTCACCAGCGCGGGCGGCACCGCGCTCGATTCGGCCATTGACCCGCGCCATAACAAATCCTTCGTCATGACCACCGCCGACGGCTCCACGCGCGTGCTGACCGTGCCGCAGGGGATGGCGCCGTCCGACGCGCTGATGGCCGCCGGCATCCAACTGCTGGCCGTCACCCCGCCGGTGAAGCGTATTGAGTTCGTGCTCACCTCTGACACCAATACCCCGCCGTGTACGGCGGAATTCGGCGGGCCCACCGCCGCCATCGCCACCTCGGGCATCCAGTTCTCCTGGGGCACGGCGAACAAGATGCTGAACAATACCCCGTCCGGCTCGGTGTTTTGCACTGACACGGGCTACTGGAGCATCGTGAACCTGAACCCGAAAATGGTCATCACGAAGGTGCGCATCTGCCCGCGCAGCGGCATCTACCGCTTCAATCCGTATCCTTCGGTGCATTGCCGCGCGTCGTCGTCCGCCGCCTGGAAGAAGGTCACCACGTTCACCACGCTGCCGACCACCTTCGTCTGGTACGACTACGAGGTGCCCGGCCTGCTGCCCTGCCCCGACTGGAAGCTGCAATGGGGCGGCTCCGGCCAGAACACCAACGATACCGCCGGCCTGGAATTCTACGGGTTCCACTTGCCATAACGCCGAGGTGTTACGAAAGATGCGGCGCCGCCCCGGACCGTGATCCGGGGCGGCGCTTTTGAGCATTCCAAGCATTGGCAGCGCAAGAGCGGGCATTTCCTGGGCGGGCGAGCGTCTCCGCGAGCCGACGCCGGATGGAAGTGATGGTATATCGCGACCAAACTATGGGGTAGGCGTAGCGGGGCCATCACGTTGTCGTTCGCTTCTCGGAGCAACCGTCTGTAGCGCGCGCCCGCCGTGGCGTTCCTGTTTCCGTTTATTCGCACCGTGCGGTATACGCGCACCCCGGAACGCCACGGCGGGCGTTCCCTACGGCATAACTTGCTCCCGATTGCCCCAGGACCACCTGCCGGAAGAGTATGACGGAAAATGAAGCATCCCCAATGCGTCAGGGTTGACTTACCGCCGCTCGATCTTCACCCCGGTGTAGTAGTGCTCCAGAATGCGGTTGTAGGCCCACCCCTCATCGGCGAGGCCGACGGCGCCCACCTGGCACATGCCCAGGCCGTGGCCCCAGCCGCCGCCCCAGAAGGCGAAGACGACGGGGACACCGGCGTCATCGCGGTAAATATCCACGGTGAAGGCGGACGAGCGCAGCCCGCCGAGGGCTTTCCGGATGGCGAGCTCCTTCTCCAGCGTGGTCGCGCCCGTCGTGCCCTCCACTTTCAGCGCGGTGATGCGGCCGGACGCGCCGCGCTTGAGCACGGTGAGGTTGTGCAGCGTACCGATCTTGTCGTTCAACCCCAGCGAGGTTTCCAGTTCCTTGCGGGTGAGCAGCCGCACCCAGCGGAAGGCTTCGGGGTTGGCCCATTTCGGCTGCAGGCAGTGCGGGCCGCGGCTCGCCTTGCAGAACGCCGCCCAGCCTTCCTCATCCGTCGGGCGCGGGGTGAACGGCGCGGCGACATCGGGATGGCAGTCGGCCACGCTTTGCAGGTAGGGTACCGCCGTGCCCCAGGCGTGTTCGGCGGATTCGGTGAAGCCGCCGCAGGTGGAGGAGTAGACGGCGTCTATGATCTTCCCGCCATAGGTGAGCACCATGCCGGCGGTCTCGTTCACCGCTCGCGTGGTGCGCGGGTCTTCGCTGAAGACGCCGCCGTACACTTGGCAGGCCGCGGTGTCGTCCAGATCGAACCCCAGCTTTGACAGCCGGCCGATGTTGCGCGCGGCGTAGGTGCGCGCGGCGATGGCCTGCGCCTTCAGCGCTTCCAGCGGGTAGCGCGGGCTCATCTCCGAGGAGACCACGCCCCACAGGTATGCTTCCAGCGGCACGATGTTCACCACGGTGATGCCGTCCGCTTTCGGGAGCAGCTCAAAATAGCCCCGGTACGGGCGGTCGGGCTTGCCGTCGTAATGGCGGCCGGGGCCGAGCAGGCGAAGCTGTGGCAGCGGCGCCGGGGCGTCGGGGGTGCGCTCGCGCGTGGCCGGCGGCGCCGGATCAATGGCGACGCGCAGGATGCCTTTCACCGTGTACAGCGGGATGCCGTTCGCGTCCTGCACCGCGATGCCGCCGTTCTTTCCCGTGCAGACGATCGGCAGATTCGCGGGCAGCGGCAGGGTATCCTGCCCGCCGGCGCTGAGCAGGATCGGCGCCAGGCCGGACAGCCGCACCGCCGCCTGCTTCGTCTGCAGGCCGATGGCGATGGTTTCCGGCAGCGCGTTGCCTTCCGCGCGGGAGAGGGTGACGGCGCCCAGCACGAGCAGGTACAGCGACAGGCGCAGCGAGCTGAGAATGGAACGATGCATCATCATGCGTGCGTTTCTCCGGTTGCCATCAGCGTACCGCGCGCGTGGAGAGGTCAAACACGCGGCGTCATTCGTCACGCAGGAGGATATCGGCGGGTTCATCCGGGACCGCGGCCGGGTCCGCCGGCGTCACCTTGATCGTCCGCGGCGCCTCCTCCGTGACGGGCGCGGGCGGCGCCGGCGCGAGCGCGCCGAGCAGGCGGTTCACGGCCTGGGTGGAGACGCGGGCGCTGGCGCCTGCCTCGCGCCGGATATCGGCGGCATTCCCCTGGCGGATGGCGTAGAGCATCACGTTCGCGCCCATCTGGTACTGCGCCTTCACATACGCATCGGCGGTGGGCGGGAAACTGGCGTACAACTGCGCGAAGTTGCCCAGGGTGTAAAAGACCGTCAGCCGGCCGTTGTGCGTGATGCCGTAGTTCGTCTTCTCGATGACATTCAGGCCGACGCCCGGCGCGCCGAGCCGGAAGAGGAAGGTATTGATGGGATGATGCTTCGCCACCGGCGCGAGGCGGCTGCCGGGGAGCACTTTCGCCAGCTCGCGCCCGACGTCGTCGCGAATGACCGGGTCGGGACGGCTGTCGAGGAAGAGGAAGCCGCCGCCGTCAAGGTATGCGCGCAGGACCGCGGTCTCGCGTGGGGCGAGCGCGAAGGTTTCGTCGCAGTAGAGGTAGAGAAACGCCGGCGGGGTGCCCGGCGTGAGGAAGCGCTCGGCCACTTCCGCCGCCGTCATCGCCCGGCTCTCCGTCTCGCACGGGAAGTAGCCATTCAGAAAGGCGAGCAGGCGGGAGATGCCGGCGGCGTGGGCGTTCCACGCGCCGCTGCCGTGCTTCAGGCGGATGAAGTAGACGCGGCCCTGCTCGGTGCCGTGCGGGTCGCCGCGCCGCCAGCCGGGGCTATTCGGGTCGCCGTTCGGATCGCCGCCGCCTTCGCCGCGCGGGCCGCGCCCGTGGCCGCGCGTCGTCCCGTCCCGCATGTTGCGGACCTCTTCCGGCGAGAGCGATGATCGCTCGGGGGTGAAAAACGTCGCGCGTTCCGGGTCATCCGTGGGCGTGAAGATGGGCGGTTTGGGGTTGGGCGGTTCGGCGGGCAGCGGTTGCAGCGGGGTCTTCGGGGTGGGATCGCCGGGTTTCTTGTTGGGATCATCGCCACGGGGATTGCGCCGCGCATGCCGGTCGCCATCCCATTTGCCCTTTGGCAGGGTGGGGATTGTCGGCAGCTCCGGGATGATGGGCTTCATCTCCAGCGGCGGCGGGGTCTGCTTGGGGGCGATATGCACCACGGGGCCGTCGGACAGCACGCGCGGCGTGCCGCGCGCCAGCCAGCAGGCGCCGCCGACCGCGAGATGCAGCGCCAGCGCCGCCGTGATGGCGGCGATGAGCAGGCGATTCCTGCGATACAGCGAGACGAGCTGCATGACCAGCAGCGCCAACACCGCCAGCCCCAGCACTGTCCCGCAACACACCGTCATGAGGGTGATGGCCGTCATGCGCGCACCTCGCAACAGGGCGTTCCCCGACCGGATGCTGGTATTGTAGCACAAAGTGAGCGGTTTATTCCGCCGTGTCGGCGGCTTTTTTTCGCTCCCCGCACGCGCAGGGGATCGTGCCGCACTTCGGACAGCCCGCGCCGTACTTCGCCCGGGCGACGGCTTCCAGGTCCACGCCGTGGATGCTGGCGAGGGTGACGAGCCAGGCGAAGACATCGGCGAACTCGGCCTCCACCTGCTCGCGGCCTTCCGCGCGCAGCGCGCGACCGAGCTCCCCCACTTCCTCCACGAACCAGATGAAGGTCTCGTGCCAGCCGCGACCGGCGTCTTTTTCGAAATAGGTGCGCTCGATGAGCTGTTGAAATTCGCGGACGGTCATGGCGCGTTCCTTTACCCGAGCAGACCCGGCAGCAGCTCCGTCGCCAGCCAGGCGAGGATGAAGACTCCGACCAGCGCCACCGTGCCCCAGGCGATGACGTTGTAGACGCGGCTGTTCGTGTGGCGGCCCATCAGCCGCGGGTTGTTGATGAGCAGCAGGATGAAGACGAGGATGATCGGGGTGATCATCCCGCTGATCTGCTGCGCGCGCAGGATCGCTTCGATGAGCACCGCGTCCTTGCCGGTGGCGGAAATGACCATCACCACCAGCGCGCTGATGGCGATGATGAAGGTATACAGGCCGTAAAACAGCGGCGCCTGGCGAAAACGCTGGCCCAGCCCGCGCTCCCAGCCGAACGCCTCGCTCACCGCGTAGGCGGTGGTGAGCGGCACCGCCAGCGCGCCCATGACGCTCGCTCCCAGCAGCCCGGCGGCAAAAAGCAGGCTGGCGAAATTCCCCGCCACCGGGCGCAGCGCCGTCGCGGCGTCCAGCGCGCTGCCGATCGGCTGATGCCGGCCCAGGAAGGCGGTGGCCGTCACCACGATGATGAAAAAGGCGACGAGATTCGCCACGATGCCGCCGGAGAAGATGTCGGCGCGCTGCAGCGGCAGATCCTGGGCGCGCACGCCTTTGTCCACCACCGAGGCCTGCACGTAAAACTGCATCCACGGGGCGACGGTGGTGCCGATGATGCCGATGCCGAGCAGGATGAAGTGCGGCGACGCCTCGATCCATTGCCCGGACGGCACCAGCATGGTCTGCAGCACGGTGCCCCACGGCACCGGCTCCAGGAAGGCGGCGATGGGGTAGGCGAGGAAGAGCAGGGCGATGACCATCAGCCCCTTCTCCACCGTGCCGTAATCGCCCTTCACCACCAGCAGCCACACGGCGGCGGCGATGAGCGGGACGGACACGTAGCCGGGCACGCCGAACATGCTCAGCGCGCTGGCGATGCCGGCGAATTCCGACATAGTAATGAAGGAGTTCGCCACCAGCAGCGCCAGCATCGCCACCAGCGTCCAGCGCACGCCGAAATTCTCGCGGATGAGGTCGGAGAGGCCCTTGCCGGTGACCGCGCCCATGCGCGCGCACATCTCCTGCACCACGATCAGCGCGATGGTGATGACAAACAGCAGCCAGAGCATGCGGAACGCATACTCCGCCCCGGCGCTGGCGTAGGTGTAGACGCCCCCGGCATCGTTACCCGCCACCGCCGCGAGGATGCCCGGCCCGAGGACCGCGAGATATGCAAGCCAGCGCGCGCGCCGTTTCGTCGGGGTCATCCATCGCTACTTCCATCGGAAGACCCGGCGAACGCGCCGCCGGGTCTATGTGAGTTACCAGTTGATTCGACGGACGGCGCACCGATTCCTGCCGGGAGGGAGCGATTCATGCGACAGGCTGGGCGTGACGGAGGAGAGGCTATTGGTCCGATGAACGCTTGTCTTGAATCTCGACGAGGGCTTCACCGGCCTGCAGGAGCGCCAGTGCCTGTGCCAAGGTGGCGAGGAGTATCTCACGAAGCCTGGCGTTTGATGTATTGCCGCACCGAACCCAGATCACGTGCGGGGGAGGGCCATATTGATCGAGTAAGCGAAGAAAATCGCCATCTTTTGTCACGATAATCGCCGATGCCGCTCGCGCTGCCTGGAAAATCTTCTTGTCAAGGGCATCGCGTAAACCGAGTGAGCGCACCGCAAAGGTATCAATGCCGAAGTGTTCGCGAATCCAGGGAGCGATAGCCGGGGGCAGTTGTGCATCTATCCAGAGCGTCATGCGGCAACCACCGCATGATTGAGTTGGTGTTTCGCGTATTCGATGCTGGCTTTCACGTCATCGAGTTCAAGGTCTGGCAGCTCTTCCAGAATCTGCGCCGGCGACAACCCCGCGCCTAACAGGTCAAGGACATCAATGACACGAATGCGCATGCCACGAATGCATGGCCGCCCGCCGCACTGTTCCGGATTCACCGTGATACGCGCTAAAAGCTGTGACATACGATCTCCCCTGCGCAAGTATACCACAGGATCGCGTGGTGGAGACGCGGACGCACACGTCGTGAATATGTTATGGAGATTCCTCCGGAGGCACCCTCGCCTCAATAGCGCACGATCACCGGATTCGCCCCCTCCTGAAACTGCGGCGTCTGCGGGAATAGCGCCTGGGTGTCGGCGATGGTGCGCGAACAGGCGTATTCGTAGAGCTCGCGCGCGGTGACCAGGCGGTCCTTGTTCACGTCCGCGATGTTGCGCTCGATACTCAGCGCGTTGATGAGATGGCGCGAGAAGAAGCCGTGCACGACGCCCAGGTAGTCAATATCTTCCCAGGAGTATTCGTTATACGCCGACGCGGACAGCACGGTGCAGTTCGTGCGTTTCAGCGCGCGGAATTCCGGGCCGGACACGAACGCCCGCGCCTTCCCCCGCGGCGATTCTACGCCGTCGAAGAACGCGCCGGCGTGGCAGGTGTCCAGGATGACGATGACGCGCGACGTGCTGGGCATCGCCTCGAGCCAGGCGCGCAGCTCGCTATCCATGATATCGTAGTCATAGCCGGTCAGCACCGTATCATGCGGGCAGATGAAGTCAGCGGTGCCGTCTCGCCCGCCGTGGCCGCTGAAGTAGAAGAGGAAAAAATCATTGGCCTGCATCCGCGCCGCCGCGTCGCTGAACGCCGCGCGGATGGCCGCCTTCGTCGCCTGGGCATCCCGCAGCACGGTGGTGCGCCCGGTGAACACCGGCAGCGTGGAGAGCAGGCCGTTCACATCGTTCCCCGGTCCTTGCAGGTCGGTGATGGAGCGATAATCATTGATGCCGACAAAGAGGTAATGCCCGACGCCCAGCACCGCATCCGTCTCGGTGCGCTCGTCTTGCACCGTGACGGGCGTCGTCACCGCATCGCGAAAGGAGGCGTGCGTGGTGACGAGGGTATAGTCGCCGGGGTCGGGCACCGCGACCTGGTAGAAGCCCGCGGAGTTCGTGCGCGCGGAAAAGCCCGTTTCCCGTACCGTCACCACCGCCCCCCAGGCCGGCAGCCGGTCTCCCGCCGCCGCCGAGGTCCGGGTATCCGGACAGTAGATGTGGCCGTGAATAATGTACCCCTCCAGCAATGCCTGCGCGGGCGCCTCCCCACCGCCGTCGCACCCGAGAATCAGCAATGCCATGACCAGCAGTCCCGCCATCCCCGCCCACCCGCGCATGCGCGTGCCCTCCTGTGCCGAAATCCAGCCGAATGCCGCCGCGGTGACGCGGCGTTGTCCGATTGTACGGGGGGTGGCGTGTATGGCGGGGCGGCGTTTTCCGGCGATGCGCCGGTGGGAAAGTTGACATTCGTCAGAAAATGTTCCATGGAAAACAGACAATATCGTGCGGGGAGACGAGGCACGGGAAAGGGGAAATCTCCTCCTTCCCCAACGCGCCGTTCTCCGGCCGCTCCCTGGCCGGGGAAGCGAAAAAATCGCCAAAAGAGCATAGCTTTTCCCCGGACGGCGCGGTATAATAGCCCCCGGATTTCCCATCACCTCACCGCTCGCGGAGGAACACTTGATGAATGTCGTGCAAACCCTGCCCACCCCGGGCGATACCTCCTGGTTCGTCCATGACCGTTTCGGCCTCTTCATTCACTGGGGCCTGTATGCGCTGCCCGCCCGCCATGAGTGGGTGAAGCATAACGAGCAAATCCCGGATGAGGTCTACGATACCTACTTCCGGCATTTCGACCCCGATCTCTACGACCCGCGGCAGTGGGCGCGCGCCGCCGCCGGCGCGGGGATGAAGTATTTCGTCATCACCACCAAGCACCATGAGGGCTTCTGCCTGTGGGACAGCAAGCTCACCGACTACACGGCGCCGAATACCCCGGCGGGCCGCGACCTGCTGCATCCGATGGTGGACGCCTTCCGCGAAGAGGGGATGCGCGTGGGGTTTTACCACTCGCTCATTGACTGGCACCACCCCGACTACGTCATTGATCCGCATATCGGGCCGTATCGCAACGCCCCGAACCGCGACGAGCTGAACGCCGGCCGCAGCCAGGCGCGCTATGCCGAGTATCTGCGCGGCCAGGTGCGCGAGCTGCTCACCGAGTTCGGCACGGTGGATATCCTCTGGTTCGACTTCAGCTATCCGAAGCCGGACGGCAGCGGCAAGGGGCGCGAGGACTGGCAGAGCGAGGAGCTCTACGCCATGGTGCGCGAGCTGCAGCCGCGGATCATCCTCGACGACCGTCTCGACCTGCCCGACGGCTGGGATATCAAGACGCCGGAGCAGTTCCAGCCGCGCGGCTGGGTCATGCATGAAGGCCAGCCGGTGGTGTGGGAAGCCTGCCAGACCTTCTCCGGCTCCTGGGGATACCACCGCGATGAGTCGTCATGGAAGAGCGTGGAGCAGCTCGTACAGATGCTCATTGATACCGTCAGCAAAGGCGGCAACCTGCTGCTGAACGTCGGCCCCACCGGGCGCGGCGAGTTTGACGCCCGCGCCCTCGACCGCCTAGCCGGGCTGGGCGAGTGGATGAAGCGCCACAGCCGTGCCATCTACGGCTGCACCCAGGCGCCGCCGGAATTTTTTAAAACCCCGCAGGACTGCCGCCTCACCTACAACCCGGAGACGAACCGCCTCTACGTGCACGTCTTCGCCTGGCCGTTCGTCGAGCTGCACCTGGAAGGTTTTGGCGGGAAAATTGCATACGCGCAGCTCCTCAACGACGCTTCGCAGGTACTGGTCCAGCCCCGTCCGGATTGGCAGTCCCACTTCGGCGACGTCGGCGGCGACATCGTCACCCTCCGCCTCCCCGTGCAGAAGCCGGACGTCACCGTCCCGGTCATCGAGCTGTTCCTGAAGTAGGGGTTAGGGGTAGCGGGTTAGGGATTAGGGGTAGCGGGTTGTCACGTTGCGCCTCGCTTCGCCATCTTGACCGGGGGCGCCCCACGGGAATCGGACGGCGCCCACGCGGGCGGCGCGCCAGCGGACCCCGCGGGCAGCACCGGTCGCCCCATGTCCCGCAGGGACCGAAGCCGTTCGCCACGGGTGGAGCGATAGCGGAACCCGTGGACCCCGGCCCCGCAAAACATCACAGCCCCGCAGGGGCGACAGCAGGAGGAGATCCTGGCCGATTCATTCGCCGCCCCGACCGGAGATGGCCCCGCGCCTCCTCGAGCAGCGTGAGCGGGATGGGACGTGGTGAAGCGGTATCGCGAGCAGA
>JAKPKV010000124.1 GCA_029553475.1 Armatimonadota bacterium | reverse complement strand
ACCGGCCGACGCCGCCAAGCCGGCCGCCAGCGCTGCCAGCGCTCCGGCCAAGAAATAAGCCCTCGTTGGCCCGCTTCAGGCCCCGTCAGCCCGGGGCCGACCTGAAAACCCGCCTCGCGCGGGTTTTTTCATGTCTTTTTGACCGCTCCCCAGCGCGAAAGGGTCATCAGGCGCTACACCATTGATAGTCGTCAGACCAGCGCGATCAGATCGGTCACCCCCACGTCCACGCCCGCCTGCATGAGCAGCGTCGTGACCTGGCCCCGGTGGTGGGTCTGGTGGTTGAAGAAATGCGTCAGCGCCTGCCACATCGGGTGTTCGCGCTGCACGCCCTTAGTGTTGCCGTAGCGCATCGTGCGCTGCGGGAAGTCCGGCGGCAGCGCGTCCAGCCAGGCTTCGATCGCGGCGTCCAGCCGCGCGCGGTGGGCGCGCAGCGCCGCCCAATCGGCATACAGTTCGGTCTCGTGGCGGGCGCCCGCGGGCAGCGCGAGCAGGTCGGTGGGCAAGGCATCAGACGCCTCCCCTTGCGCCGCGAAGCGCCCCAGCCACATCGCGTCACCCCAGAGCAGATGGTTCAGCGTGGCGTGGATGGACCCGAAGAAGGCGCCGCGTGGTGCCTTGCGGGCCGCGTCGTCCAGGCGCTCGCAGGCGTCAAACAGGCAGGCGTTGAACCAGGTGTTGTAGCGCGCGAGCAAGCGGTAGTTGTCCAGCATCGGATCCACGATCAACTCCTTGTTTCATAGCGATCCGTGACCATTCGACGCTGGGATGAGCGCATTTCGATCATGGCTTCTCGTCCGCAGCACCAAAGCCGCCGCCGCCGGGCGTGTGGATCTCGAACACGTCGCCCGGCAGCATCTCGGCGCTACCGATGTGGGCCAGCGCCTCCACGCGGCCGTCGGCGCGCACCACGCGGTTGATGCCCGGCGCGCCGCTCTGGCCTCCGGCCAGGCCAAAGGCCGGATGCACCCGCCCGTTGGACAGGATGCTGGCCGTCATCGGTTCCAGGAAACGCACGCGCCGCACACCACCGTCTCCGCCGCGCCAGCGCCCCGCACCGCCCGATCCCTGGCGGATCGCGTAGCTGTCCAGGCGCACCGGGAAGCGGAATTCCAGCACCTCCGGGTCGGTCAGGCGCGAATTGGTCATGTGCGTCTGAACGACGCTGGTCCCATTGAAGCCGCCGCTCAGCACGCCCGCCGCATCGAACACGCCGCCCGCCCCGCTGCCGCCCGAAATCGTCTCGTAGTACTGGTAGCGCGCATTGCCGAAGGTGAAGTTGTTCATGGTCGGCTGGCTGCCGGCCATCACGCCCAAGGCGCCGAACAGCGCGTTGGTGATGCAGGTGGAGGTTTCCACGTTGCCCGCCACCACCGAGGCCGGCGGATTCGGGTTGAGCATGGAGCCGGGCGGGATGATGACGTGCAGGGGTTTCAGGCACCCGGCGTTCAACGGAATGTCGTCGTCCACCAGCGTGCGGAACACGTAGAGCACCGCCGCCATGCAGACCGCCGTGGGCGCGTTGAAGTTGTTGGTCTGCTGAGGCGAGGTGCCGGTGAAATCGAT
>JAKPKV010000122.1 GCA_029553475.1 Armatimonadota bacterium | reverse complement strand
TCTCAATGATCCGCAGGCGGTCCACCACCGCGGTCTCTCGGGTCATCCGACTCACTGATCTGGTCCCCCTTCACTGACAGCTTACCTGTTCAGCTTTGGAGGTACAAATCTGTTCAGTCTTGAAGGTTACGGAACAGGGGGCGCAACTGATGCGCGGCGCTGTGCCAACGTCCTCCCGCGTTGCCCGGCATCCGCTCCGTCGGCCCGCTCCGGGGAGTCCACGCCGGTGGACGTCGTTCCTCCAGCCCCGGATTGATGCACTTTGCCACCTTGTTTCCGCTCTGGTGGGCGGGGCTCACCAGCGCGATAGCAATCTATCAAGGAGCATCAGGGGAAGGGAGGGATGAGCGTAGGGAAAGGCGATCAATCGTCATCGTATTCGAGTCCTCCCTGCAACCTGCAACCTGTATCCCCCCGCATTTCGCAAACGTGCACGTTGTGCGGGGTGATACACGGCTTGGGCATCGGTCCTTGTGGAGTGCGGCTGTGGTATAATCTCTCCATGCACGGACCGCGCGGCATGGCGCTACTGATCCTGTTCTTCCTCTCCCTCGGCGGGTGGGCGGCGCCGCGAGCGGCCTGCTGGGAGGCGGACGGCGGCCGCTGGTGCGCCGGGTTGGAGGGGGCAAAGCTGCATCTGGGACGGGTGACGGCGGCGGGCATCGAAGACGCCGGGGCCATCCCCGCCGACGGCCTCACCACCATCGCCGCCGCTCCCATCGGCCTGCTGGGCGCGCGGGGGACGGCGCTGTTACGGCTAGACCTGCCCGCGAAACGCTGGGTCGAACTCGGCGCGCTGCCGGCGCCCATCCTGCAGCTTCTCCCCGGCGACGGCGGTGCGATGGCGCTCACCGGCGTCGCCGGACACCCCGTGCCGGCGGAGAGCGCCGTCTGGTGGGTGCGGTGGACGCCCGCCTTCGCCGCCGCGCGGGTGGAGGCCATCGGCGATAATGACCATCCCTGGCAGCTCTGGTGGGCGACGGTGGATGGAGAGCGGCGGCTGGCGGCGGCGGCGCACCGCGCCACCTACTACGCCCGCTTCCCGCATCACTGCATGTTCCTCTACGCCTGGCAGGATGGCAAGGCGACGCCGCGCTGGCTGGGCTCGCGCCTCTCCCGTCCGTATCGCGACGCCGCCCACGCCGACCTCCGCGCCGACGGCCGCACCCGGCTGATCGCGCTGGAGGAGACGCGGGACGGCGGCCTCGGCGTGAGCGTTTACGCGCCCGCGCAATTCGGCTACACGGGCGAGTGGCGCACCGAGGCGCTCCCCGGCCTGGAACGGCTCGCCGCCCGCGGCAGCGCCGTCCTCTGCCTGGGGAAGGACGACGCCGGCAAGGCCCGCGCGTGGCGACTCCGGGCGACGGATGACGGCTACCAACTGGCGCTCTTGCCGGAAGCGCCGCCGTCCCTGGACGTCATCACCACCATTGACGATGCCCGCCTCGCCGGCTGGTGGGAGGGGGCGTGGCATCTCTTCACCGCCCCGTAATACCGGCGTCATTCCGCCGTCACCGCCCCGTGGTAGGGTGATCGCATCCGGAATAACAGGAGGAGATTATGCGCACATCGCGTGTTCTGCTTGTTCTGCTCGCGCTCCTCGGCCTGGCGGCGCTGGCCCGGGATTTCGCCGCCCTCCCCTACACGCCGGCGCCCGTCGAGGCGAAGGTGCCGTGGTATACGGTGAGGCCGGACCTCGGCAACGTCGCCAACGCGAAAATCCTGCCCAAACTGACGCCGGAACAGCGCGCGCTGCTGGTGCGGAACCGCTTCGTGGCGCGCCCCACGCCGGACGAGCAGCTCTTCTACCTCTACGAGAACAATACGTATCACAAAATCCCCTCCTTCGTCACCACCGATTCCGTGCTGCACAGCTACCACATCTTCTACGACTTCACGCTGCGCTACCTGGAGCAGGAGCGCCTCTTCGCGGCGGTGACGGCGTTGAGCCGGCGCATGCTGGAGGCGAATCTGGCGGCGCTGGGGGAGGGGCATACGCCGGAGGTGCGCGTCGCCCTCATGCGCAACGCCGCCTTCTTCGCCGTGCCGCTGCGGCTGATGGGCGTCAACGAGCCGGAGCTGCCCGCGCAGGTGGCACAGATGGTGCAGGGCGAGCTGGCGCGCATCGCGGCGCACGCGGACTGGACGAACAGCGCCATCACCGGCGCGCGGGTGAATTACACGCAGTTCCTCCCCCGTGGCCATTACACCCGCACCGAGGCGTTCAAGCGCTACTTCAAGGCGATGATGTGGTATGGGCTGGTGCCGTTGAATATTGAGTTCGATCCGAAGAATAACCGCCCCACCTTGCAGGCGCTGCTCATCGTCGAGCAGTTGACGCTGGACAGCAAGGCGCTGGAGTTATGGCAGCAGCTCTATGATCCCACCGTCTTCTACGTCGGCAAGGCGGATGACCTCAGCTACGATCAGCTCGCCCCGCTCATCGCGCGCATCTTCGGCGCGGGGAATATTGACCGCTTTGATGATGGCGCGAAGCTGACCGCCTTCCGCGACGCGGTGAAAACGGAGCTGCCGAAGCCGGGTGTGCAGCTCTACGATTTCTTCGAGGGCGGCCGGCAGGGACGGCAATTCCGCTTCATGGGGCAGCGCTTCATCCCGGATTCGCGCATCATGCAGGAGTTGACGTGGGATAAGGTCGGCACCGAAGAGCACAAGCGCTATTTCCCGCTGGGCCTGGATGTCTTCGCCGTGCTGGGCAATCCGCGGGCGGCGCAACTGCTCGATGTCGTCTACAAGCAACCGGCGTTCGAGAACTACCTGGCGCAGCGCAAGATGCTGATGGACGAAATCGCCGCCTTATCGCCGGCGGACTGGCAGCAGAACCTCTACTACGGCTGGATGTATTGCCTGCTGCCGCTGCAAACCCCGCGCCCGGAAGGCTACCCGGCGTTCATGCGCGGGCTGGCGTGGCAGGATAAATCGCTGGTCACCTCGCTGGGAAGCTGGACGGAGCTGCGGCACGACACCCTCCTCTACGCGAAGCAGAGCAGCGTGTCAGAATGCGGTGGCGAATTCGAAGAGCCGCCCCCACCGACGCCCGGCTACGTGGAGCCGGAGGTGGAGGTGTATGAGCGCCTGTCCTGGCTGCTGAAGCTGAACAAAGCCGGGCTGCTGCAGCGCAAGCTGGCGACGGAAGGCGATGAGCTGGCGATGAATTTTGACAAATTCATCGGGCTGGTGGATTTCCTCGCCGCCGTCTCGCGCAAGGAGCTGCGCAACCAGCCGCTGGCGAAAGACGACCTCTACGCGCTGGAACGCTACGGCGGCACGCTGGAGTGGCTGATGCTCGCCATGAACAATTTGGTGGCGGAGCGCCCGTCCGATAGCTGGTGGGACATCGAGAGCAAAACCGACCGCAGCATGGCGCTGGTGGCCGACGTGCATACGGCGAATTTTACCGTGCTGGAAGAAGCGGTGGGCAACGCCGCGGAAATCTGGGTCGTCGTCCCCTTTGCCGGGAAACTCATCCTCACCCGCGGCGCCACCTTCACCTACTACGAGTTCGAATATCCCGCGACGGACCGCCTGACGGACGAAGCCTGGCAGGAGAAGCTGCGGGCGGGCACGGCGCCGCCCATGCCGTACTGGACGCGCACCTTCCTGCTGCCGCCCGGCCCGACCACGCCCAGCGAGGAGGACGGCATGAGCACCGGGGAGGAGAGCGGGTGCTGAAATATCTCCCATTTTTGCTGGTCTGCGCCCTCCTCGGCCATGCCGAGGAGGGGGTCGTCACGCTGGCGGCCGTGGGCGACGTGATGCTGGGCCGCGGCGTGCCCGCGCGCATCGCCGCCCATGGCCCGGCCTGGCCGTGGGCGGCGCTGGCGCCGGAGCTCGCGCGCGCCGACCTGCGCTTCTGCAACCTGGAGTGCGCCGTCACCGCCGGCGGCCTCCGCATCCCCAAGCCCTATTCCTTCCGTGCCGACCCGGCGATGGCGGCGGAGGTCCTGCGCGCCGGCGGCTTTGACGTGGCGGCGCTGGCGAACAATCACACCTATGATTACGGCCGCCCAGGACTCGCGGATACCATCACCGCGATGGCGCAACTCGGTATCGCCGCGCCCGGCGCGGGCCGCGGGCGCGCGGGCGCCGTGGCGCCGCAGCGCGTCACCCGCAACGGCCTCACCCTCGCGTTCGTCGCCTACACCGTCTGGCCGCCGGAGGGCTACCTCCCCAGCGAAGAGGGGGCATCCGTCGCCATGTATGATGAGGCGACCTTTGCGGAGGAGCTGCGCGCCGCGCACCGGGAGGCCGACCTGCTGATCGTCTCCCTGCACTGGGGGAAGGAGTATAGTCCGGGGTTCACGCCCGCGCAGCAGCGCCTCGCCCACCGGGCCATTGACGCCGGCGCCGATCTGATTCTCGGCCATCATCCGCACGTGACGCAACCGGTCGAGGTCTATCAAGGCCGCCCCATCCTCTACAGCCTGGGCAACTGCCTGTTCGACCGCACGGATGCCCGCTACAGCACCGGCGCGCTGGCGCTGGTGCGCCTGACGCGAGACGCGGTGGCAGTGGAACGTCTCATCCCCTTTGTCCTCGACGACGCGCGGCCCGCGCTGCGGAAAACCGGCGGGGGGCGGTAGCCCCTCGCCGGTGGATCAGTGCGCGTATAAATTGAAGGCCCGCGTCTCTCACGCGGCGCTCTCGCCCTTACTCGCCCATGGCTTCCTTGCCGCGCTCGATCAGCTCGCGCACTTTCTGGCCACCCTTCTCGCCGCCCTTGTGCCCGATTTCCTCATAGAACTCATGGCCGTGGGTCTTCGCGGTGGTCTCGCCGCCCTTGTGCCCGATCTCCTCGTAAAACTCGCGGCCATGCGTCTCCGCGGTCTTCTCGCCGCCCTTGTGGCCGATCTCTTCGTAGAACTCGCGGCCGTGCGTTTCAGCGGTCCGCTCGCCGCCCATCTTGCCGGCTTCGCGCACGGTCATATCGCCGGACTGCTTGCGATTCTTCTCCGCTGGCATAGCGCATCCCTCCTTTCGCGAGGCTCCCCCAGCGGGAGGCCCACTCCGTCTCCCCGATTTCGCACCACGCGAAATCACACACCCGTTCTACCCCCATGCGGCGCGTTTACGCGATGTGTTCGGGAGGGTTACACGCTGTTGCCGGATCCGTGTGAGAGAAGCGAGGAGAAAAATTGCCGCGACCGGAAATCATGCCGCCGCACCACGCCTGCCAATCGCGCGGCCCGTCCCGGGGTACCCCGGGACGGGCCGCGCTGCCGGACCAACGATTCATACGCCGACCGTACTGCCCTTGAGGTCGCGGGCCGCCTGCGCCAGCAGCGCATACAGCTCCGCCAGGTTGTCCGCATCCACCGCGGAGAAGGCCACGCGAATATCGTGCTTGCCGTCCGCGATCACCCCCACCCCGTACTTCTCCAGCAGGTGGCGGCGGTAGGCGTCGGCATCGAGACCTTTCAACTTCAGGCACATGAAGTAGCCGGCGTTGAACGGGTACACGTCCCACAGGTCGGCATAGGCGGGGTTCGCGAGCAGCTGCATCACCATTTTCGCGCGGCCTTCGAGGATCGCGCGTTTCTCGGCGCACTCCGCCGGGAAATTTTCCGCGCCCATCGCCTTCACCAGCACGCTCTGCGCCGGATGCGAGCAGTTGGAGATGGCGCTGCGGATGGCGCCGGTCACCTTCTTCTCCAGCGCGGCATACAGGGCATCCGCGCTGTATTCGGCTTTCGCGCCGAAAGTGAGCATGCCGGTGCGGAACCCCCACACGTATTCTTCCTTCGTCGGGCCGTCCACCTTCACCGCCAGGATACGCGCGTGGGCGCCCGCCAGCTTCGCGAAGAGGGATTCCTGCAGCGCGGCCGCATCATAGCAGAGGCCGAAATAGGCGTCATCGCTGATGACGAGCAGATGCAACCCGGCCTCCGCCGCCTCGGTGAGCACGCCCACCACCGCCTCCGCTTCCGCGGCGGTGACGGCATAGCCCGTGGGGTTGTTCGGGAAGTTCAGGATGAGCACCGTCTTGCTGCCCGGCTGGCGCGAGGTGAGCGCCTGGCGCAGCCCCGCGACGTTGAAGCCGCCCGCGGCGCTGAAGAACGGATAGAGCCCGAGCTGCGCGCGCAGGCGCACGCCGAAAAGCAGCTCGTAGTTCTCCCAGAACTTATCCGGCACCAGCACGAAGTCGCCCGCGTCCACAAAGAGGTCGCCCACCAGGCTCAGCGCGTGGGTGACGCCGCTGGTGACGATGGGCAGGCTGATCGCCGTGCCCGCCAGGCTCGGATTCTTCTCCCGCAGTTGCGTCTTCCACAGCTTGCGCAGGTCGGGCCGGCCCGCCGGCGGAGCGTAGGTGAGCGCCTCGCCCGCGGTGAGCCCGTTGAAGTAGCCCATCACCGACGGCAGGAACATCGGCGCGCCGTCTTCATAGGCGATGCCGATCGTCGCGTCGTAGCGCTTCGCTTTTTCTTTGGCTTCCGCGCTCTGCGCGAGGATGCCCTTCGGGAAAAACAGGCGCTTGCCCAGCTCCGAGAGCATGCCGTAAACCGCCGGGCTTTCGCGCTCGATGGCCTCATTCAGCTCCAAGGCAAGAGGGCGCAGCTCGCCCCCGGGCTTCAGCAGGGTGATGGTCTTCTCCAGCCGCAGGCACAGCGCCTCGTGCTGCTCCCACATCTCTTTCGGTATGCGCGGGCCGAACTGCTCGAAGAAGGCGGCGATGAGCTTCGTCTCCTCTTTCCAGGCGTCGTGATCCACCGCCAGCACCTTGCGCATCGCCGCGTCCGGCACCTCGAGGCCGGTGAGGTCAATGCTGTCGGCCGCCGGCACGTAGCCGATGGGCGTCTCCACGGCGTCGGCCTCCTCGCGGCAGCGGTCGAGGATCCACTCCAGCACGCGCAGATTCTCGCCAAAACCCGGCCACAGGTAGTTGCCGTCCTCGTCCTGGCGGAACCAGTTCACGTGGAAAATCTTCGGCGGGCTGGTCATGCGCCGCCCCATCTCCAGCCAGTGGCCGAAATAATCGCCCATGTTGTACCCGCAGAAGGGCAGCATCGCCATCGGGTCGCGGCGCACTTCGCCGAGCGTCCCGAATTGGGCGGCGGTGCGCTCGGAGGCCATGGTGGCGCCGACGAACACGCCGTGCTGCCAGTCGAACGCCTCGTACACCAGCGGCGCGAGGCGCGCGCGGCGGCCGCCGAAGATGATCGCGGAGATGGGCACGCCGTGATGGTGCTTGCCGCGGAAGGAGGCGGTGGGACACTGCGCGATCGGCGCGGTGAAGCGGCTGTTCGGATGCGCGGCCGCCACCGGCTTGCCGTCGGCGTCTACCGTGCCCGGCGTCCACGGCTGCCCCTTCCAGTCCAGCGCCTCCGTCGGCGCCGGATCGTCGTGCCCTTCCCACCAGACGGTGCCGTCCGGCTTCAGCGCCACGTTCGTGTAAATGGTGTTGCGCGCGATGGTGCGCATCATGTTCGGGTTCGACTTCATATTGGTGCCGGGGGCCACGCCGAAGAAGCCGGTCTCCGGATTGATCGCCCACAGGCGGCCGTCGGTGTCAATGCGCATCCACGCGATATCGTCGCCCACCGTCCAGATGCGATAGCCTTTCACCTTCAAGCCTTCCGGCGGCAGCAGCATGGCGAGGTTCGTCTTCCCGCAGGCGCTGGGGAAGGCGGCGGCGACGTAGTCAATGCGCCCGTTCGGATCTTCAATGCCCATGATGAGCATATGCTCGGCCAGCCAGCCTTCGCGCTTGCCCAGGTAGCTGGCGATGCGCAGCGCCAGGCACTTCTTGCCGAGCAGCACGTTGCCGCCGTAGCCGGACCCCACGCTCCAGATGGTGTTGTCCTCGGGGAAATGCAGGATGAGGCGGCGCGTGAGCTCCAGGTCCGCCTTCGCGTGCAGACATTTGGTGAACTCGCCGGCGCTCCCCAGCTGCTTCAGCACCTCCGCGCCGATGGTGGTCATGATGCGCATATTCAGCACGACGTAGATGCTGTCCGTCAGCTCCACGCCGATCTTGCTGAACGGCGAGCCGACCGGCCCCATGGAGAAGGGGATCACGTACATGGTACGCCCCCGCATCGCGCCGTCGAAAATCTCGCCGGCGCGGCGATAGCCCTCTTCCGGCGACATCCAGTTATTATTCGGGCCGGCATCGTCCTGGCGGGTGGTGCAGATGAAGGTGAGATCTTCCGTGCGCGCCACGTCGTTCACCGCCGTGCGATGGTACACGCAGCCCGGCAATTTTTCCTGATCGAGCGGCAAGAGCTCGCCGGTCTCCAGCGCCTCCGCGGTTAAACGCTCGCGCTCGTCTTCCGAACCGTCAATCCACACGATGCGGTCCGGCTGGCACAACTTCGCCATTTCGGCGACCCACTCTTGCAGCTTACGATGCTCGGTCACGGTCAGTTCTCCCCCGTTATGCCCCGCGCGCGGGACGAGTATTGTAGCAAACTCCGCCGGAAACACAAAACCGGCAGCTCGAACCCCGTGGTCGTCTGCCGGCCTACCTCGCGTCTCGCGCCGCCGCACGCTCCGCGCAGTCTTCCCAACAATGTACGGCTACCATAACAGAGACGGGGGTTTGCTGTCAAGTCCGGCGCGCGGGCGCGCATGTCGTCAGCCGCGGGTCACCGTGCAGCGCGTCAACGATGGCCGGCGTGCCCACGTCGCTCCACAGGCCGACGAGCTCGTGGCCGATAATCACTTCGCCGCCGTCAATGAGCATGCGGAGGACGTCGGTGAACTCCAGCTCGCCGCGCGGGGAGGGGGTGACGCGATGGAGATAGGGCCAGCTTTGCGGGCCGATAATCAGCACGCCGGCGTTGTTCCAGGTGGTGGTGGAAGTGCCGGGAGCGGGCTTTTCCACGATGCGGACGATGCGGCCCTGTTCGCGATACACGGCCGCGCCGCCGCAGGGGTCGGCCATGTAGTTGAGCCCCTCCACGCAGGCGGGCGGCGCCGGGTGGGCGTGATACGCCGCGAGGATGGCCGGGTAATTCTCCGGACTCACCAATATATCGCCCCAGTGCAGCAGGAAGGGCGCGTCGCCGCAGAGGTCTTCCACCTGCAGCACCGCGCCCGCCGTGCCGTTGGGGGGGTCCTGCACGCGGTAGCGCAGCCGCATCCCCACCCGCGCGCCGTCGCCGAAATACGCCTCGATCAGGTGGCCGAGATACCCGGTGACGATCACCGCCTCATCTATGCCCGCGGCGGACAGCCCGCGCAGGATGCGCTCCAGAATCGGCACCCCGGCGACGGGGATGAGCGGTTTCGGCAGCTTGGCGGTGAGCGGCATCATGCGCGTGCCGCGGCCGGCGGCCAGCACGACGGCGCGATGAACGAGGGACATGAACGCATACCTCCCCTTCCCCTCTTCGCGCTGGCGGACGCGGTTCCTTCGTACTCGTACTCGTACTCGTGCTCGAAATAATTCGGCGCCCGGCGCTGTGATCGGAAAAATGGTGACGGCGCCTTGCCTTCCGCGTGCTCTGGCGGGCGAGACGCCGTCGAGCCGCGGCGCGCGGAGTGACGGGTATCGCCTATTGCCGTACCCTGGACCGGGCGCCCCGGGCACAGGGTCTGAGCATCCGCGCGCGGATGCTCCGCGCGCGGCTCGACGGCGTCTCGCCCTCCAGAGGATACGAGTACGAG
>JAKPKV010000111.1 GCA_029553475.1 Armatimonadota bacterium | reverse complement strand
CGCCTAGCGCACCCCGTCATAGGGCCGGGTGCCGCGGCAGCCGGGATATTCGATGCAGCTCCAGAAGGGCGCATTGTCGTGCTTGCGGTGCGATATGCGCATGCCCGCGCCACACGCGGGACAGCGCGGCGCGTCCTCCGGCGCGGCGGCGCTCCGCGCCGCCCCCCCTCGTGGCCGCGCACCTCCGGTACGACTTCGCTCCCGGCGCGCGCCCGCTCTTTGCGGCGGGCTTCGCCGAGGCGCTCCCTGAAGCCGCCTTCGGCTTTGAACATTTCGCCCACGTGTCGAATGTAAGCTTCTTGCATCTTGGCTGTCCGCGTGCTGAGGATCAGCAGCGCATTCGCCCGGACAAAGCCGTCCGGGCTATCCAGCCACTGCGCGAACTTGTCGTACTGCGCCAGCACATGCTCGGCAAAACGCCGGCTTGAAAAGGGTGGTGTGCGGGGACTACCGGTACTACCGACACTGTCGGCGCTCCCCGGCGGCGGATCAAGGTCCAGCCGCCGGACTGCGACAGCCTTGGGCGCGGTGTCTTTCCATGGCAGTTGCCGCACGCGCAAGAGCCATTTGAGATAGTCGTCGCGCAGCTCGCAGAGGCTGGATTTGGCGACGTTCAGCAGATCGAGACCCGAGGACATAGAAGTCATCAGGCGTTCGCATCCCTCGGCGAAATTGCGGTTGCCGGAGCGGGCGGCGTGATTCATCTGGCCCGAGGTCTTACCTTGCGGATCGTTCTTGTAGTTGAGGAAGGCCTCACAGAAACTGTCTGTGCCCAGTTCGACCACCCAAGCAAGGATGTAGGCATCCATCCAGCGGTAGCCGCTGCCCATGCCGAAGATATCCATACGAGGCTCCTTTTGCTGTTTTGGGACTGCCGGTGCTGCCGGAGCTGCCGGTACTACCGGGTTCGCCTGTGGGGTGCATGGTATGACATGCGCCCCACTCTGATAAGCGTAGAGACGATCTCCAGCCGGCACTGCCGATAGTCCCGGCAGTACCGCCACCTACTCCGCGCCACGCGCGGAGCCCGCCGGCGCGGAGCCCGTCAGCACCTCCGGCAGCGCCCGCGCGAGATCGGCGGCGAGTTCGCTGGCTTTGGGCTTGAAGTAATGGCGCAACACCAGGTCCACGGTTTTGTGGCCGGTGAGGGCGCGCACCTTATCCAA
>JAKPKV010000110.1 GCA_029553475.1 Armatimonadota bacterium | reverse complement strand
GCGAGATCCAGCGTCTGTTGAAAGCGGCCGAAAGCGATCCGCTGGCCTGCGACCTGATTGTCGCCGGGCTTTCGACCGGGCTGAGGCGCGGCGACGTGTGCCGCCTGCGCTGGGAACAGGTCGATCTTGAGCGGGGCGCGTTGCGTCTCGTGACGGCCAAGACCGGCGCGAGCCTGACGTTGCCGGTGCTGCCGAAGCTGCGCGAGGTGCTGCAGCGCCGCGCCGGGCTGCGGCCCGACGGGTGCGTCCATGTCTTCCCGGAGGCCGAAGCGCTGCTGCGCGAGAATCCGGGCGGTCTCACCTGGCGCGTCAAAAAAATCTTCACGCAGGCCTTCGCGGCGCCCGGGCAACTCGAGCACGGCATTACCGCGGCGATCAAAGCCGTCACGCAGAGCCGGCGCCGCATCGGCGTGCGCGCGGCCTCCACGTACGACTTCCACGCGCTGCGCACCTCCTTTGTGACGCTCGCCATCAGCGGCGGCGTGAGCTTGGATAAGGTGCGCCCCCTCACCGGCCACAAAACCGTGGACCTGGTGCTGCGCCATTACTTCAAGCCCAAAGCCAGCGAACTCGCCGCCGATCTCGCGCGGGCGCTGCCGGAGGTGCTGACGGGCTCCGCGCCGGCGGGCTCCGCGCGTGGCGCGGAGTAGGTGGCGGTACTGCCGGTACTACCGGGACTATCGGCAGTGCCGGCTGGAGATCGTCTCTGCGCTTGTCAGAGTGGGGCGCATGTTATACCATGCACCCCACAGGCAAACCCGGTAGTACCGGCAGCGCCGGCAGTCCCAAAACAGCAAAAGGAGCCTCGTATGGATATCTTCGGCACGGGCAGCGGCTATCGCTGGATGGATGCCTACATCCTTGCTTGGGTGGTTGAACTGGGCACAGACAGTTTCTGCGAGACCTTCCTCAACTACAAGAATGATCCGCAAGGTAAGACCTCGGGCCAGATGAATCACGCCGCCCGCTCCGGCAACCGCAATTTTGCCGAGGGATGCGAACGCCTGATGACTTCCATGTCCTCGGGTCTCGATCTGCTGAACGTCGCCAAATCCAGCCTCTGCGAGCTGCGCGACGACTATCTCAAATGGCTCTTGCGCGTGCGGCAACTGCCATGGGACGATGCCGCGTCCGAGGCTGTCGCAGTCCGGCGGCTGGATCTTGATCCGCCGCCGGGGAGCGCCGACAGTGCCGGCAGTACCGGTAGTCCCCGCACACCACCCTTTTCAAACCGGCGTTTTGCCGAGCATGTGCTGGCGCAGTATGCCAAGTTCGCGCAGTGGCTGGATAGCCCGGACGGCTTTGTCCGGGCGAATGCGCTGCTGATCCTCAGCACGCGGACAGCCAAGATGCAAGAAGCTTACATCCGGCACGTGAGCGAGGCATTCAAAGCCGAAGGCGGCTTCAAGGAGCGCCTCGGCGAAGCCCGCCGCAAAGAGCGGGCGCGCGCCGGGAGCGAAGTCGCACCGGAGGACGCGCCGCGCTGTCCCGCGTGTGGCGCGGGCATGCGCATATCGCACCGCAAGCACGACAATGCGCCCTTCTGGAGCTGCATCGAATATCCCGGCTGCCGCGGCACCCGGCCCTATGACGGGGTGCGCTAGGCG
>JAKPKV010000010.1 GCA_029553475.1 Armatimonadota bacterium | reverse complement strand
CCTTTGGCGGGGTGCAGAGGCGGCGCCCCTGCGCGGAACCTTTTCGCCGCGGTGTCCCTGCCGTTCCCCCCCCGCCGCAGCGCCGTCCCACGTCCTCCCATCAACAAACCGGCAGATTTGTCAAATATAGACTGTCGCTCGAATCCGCTCATTTTCGCGCTGCCGACGCATACTAGATGCGATGGATACGGGTGCGATTGTGACATTGCTGGTGGAGGCGCTGCTGGTGGGCGGCATACTGTTGTTTGCGTGGCGGCAGCGGCGCAGGGCGGCGGAGCCGGCGCTTGCGGTGAAGCCGCGGCAGGGGGCGCAGGAGGTGGAAAAGCTGCGCAGGCTGCGCGAGCGGCACTTGAACGAGCCGCTGTCGGAGCTGTCGCGCCCGGCGCGCCTCGCGGACATCGTGGGTCAGGAGGAGGGCATCCGCGCGCTGCGTGCGGCGCTGTGCGGGCCGAACCCGCAGCACGTGATCCTGTACGGCCCGCCGGGGGTGGGCAAGACGTGCGCGGCGCGGCTCGTGCTGGAGGAAGCGAAGACGCGGCCCGACTCGCCGTTTACGGAGCAATCGGAGTTTGTCGAGATGGACGCGACGTGCATCCGCTTTGACGAGCGCGCGATCGCGGACCCCTTGATCGGCTCCGTGCACGACCCGATCTACCAGGGCGCGGGGGCGCTGGGCAGCCGCGGGGTGCCGCAGCCGAAGCCGGGCGCGGTCACGCGCGCGCACTGCGGCGTGCTGTTTTTGGACGAGATCGGGGAGCTGCACCCGATGCAGATGAATAAGCTGTTGAAAGTGCTCGAGGACAGGCGCGTGCGGTTCGAGAGCGCGTACTATTCGCCGGACAACGCGGGCATCCCCGCGCACATCCACGACATATTCGAGAACGGCCTGCCGGCGGACTTCCGGCTCATCGGCGCGACGACGCGCCCGCCGGAGGAACTGCCCCCGGCGCTAAGATCCCGGTGTTTGGAGCTGCACTTCCGCACGCTGTCGGCGGCGGAGCTTGTCCGCATCGCCCAGGGCGCGGCGGTTCGCGCGGGGTTCGCGCTAGCAGGCGCCGCGGCGGAACAGTGCGCAAAATACGCGCGCTCCGGCCGCGACGCGGTGAACATCGTGCAACTGGCCGCGGGGCTTGCGTACAACGAGGGCCGCGGCGAGATCCGCGAATCGGACGTGACCTGGGTGGCGCGCACGTGCAACTACGCGCCGCGGCCGGAGAAGAAACTGCCGCCCCTCGCGCGCG
>JAKPKV010000102.1 GCA_029553475.1 Armatimonadota bacterium | reverse complement strand
GTGATGCGGGTTGGGCGGGGATGCCAGATCGGTAAACACAATTTACAATCGCCCCGTGGGAACAAAATTCGGCTCCATGCCGTGTGAGAGCTGGAACCACGGGGCAACCCAGTCAGGCGATCCTATATTCCCACCTCGTTTCTCAAAGCCGCTCCCGTGAGCGGCTTTGTTTTTGAGTAATACACCCCGTAAGGCGCCTTGTCGGTTTCGTCCACCGCGTGGATGAGACTGACCTTGCCCCACATCATGTCCAGAAAGCGGCTCTCCTGACGGGTGTAATGCCGCTGCAAGGCCCACAGAAGGTAGTCCACCGCTTGCAGACAGGCCTGCTGCGCCGACCGAGCCGGCGTGACCTGGATGGCGGTGGCGACCTGTTTGTCCCATTGCCGGGCGAACCGCTCGCGGGCCAGTTCCAGCGCCGAGGCGAAAGCCCTGGTCCGATCCGAACTGCCCCGAACGGCATAGCAGACGTGGCAGCTTTCATATTGGTGCAGGCGATTCTTGAACAGCCGCGCGACGGTGTTGTCGTACAACTCGTTGGGGTGGTAGCGGTAGTTTCCGCCGCGCGCATTGCGTTCGCGCACGTAGGCCAGCACCGCCTGCATGTCGCGCACCACCGCGTAGAACTTCACCGGGTGGCGCAGCAACAGCTTGAACACCTCCCGGCGGACCTCGGGCAAATCGTCCTTGGCGTGAAACGCCACCGCCGTCTTGCCGCGCCCCGGCTGGAACGAGGGCACATCCCTGAAATATGGGTCCGCGGCGAGCTCTGCGCGCAGTTGCTCCAGTTCCACCGCCAGCGTCGTCGGATCTTCCACTTGCAGCAAACCCATGATGAAGTGGCCCATCGCGCCACCGGGCTGACCCACCATGACCTGCCCCTTGGCGTTGAACAGCACGCCATCGCCGGATTCATCGACAAAGTAAAACGCGGTGTTCGTGGGGCTGAGCCCTGACGGCGGCAGCGCATTTGTGTTGGGCGTTGTCATGGCCTCACCTCGCCTTCACGTCATACGGAATATGCCGGAACGTCACGTGGGCCAGTGCCAGCCGGGCCGGGCCCAGGCGGCAGGCTTCGCCGTAGACGACCAGCGGCGCCTCGGGCGCCGGTGTGGTGGCGTGCTGGGCCAGTAGCGCGTCGAGCACGGCGACGGTCAGCACGTTGCCGCCAGCGGGGCGGCGGTCGCCCAGGATGCCGTTGAACAGCAGGTAGACCGCCTTGACGGGGCGCGGAGCCTGGGGAGTTGCCCCCGCGACCAGGGTGGCGTCCGGCGCGGGCTCTGGCGGGGCGGAAAACAGGTCCGGGGGTGAATTTTCAGGTGAAATCGGCTCCTTCCCAGCGTCGGATGGCCACGGGGCGCTATCAATGTCGTAGTGGGTTCCGAGCCATGGGGTGCCGGCAGCGCCCTGGCCGGGGGTGCGGGCGGTGCCGGTTTCCTGCTGCCAGATGAAGGCGGCCAGCGTGGCGAAGCGCACCTCGGGGTGGATGGCGCCGTCGGCGCCGAAGATCGGCGCGCCCAGGCGCAGGAAGCGAAAACCGCCGCCGCCTTGCCAGTTCACCGCCGCGCTGATGCCGCCCGGCTCGCCGGC
>JAKPKV010000099.1 GCA_029553475.1 Armatimonadota bacterium | reverse complement strand
TCTGCTGGTGGCGGAAGCGGACGAAAGCGACGGCACACTTGCGCAGTATGCGCCCGTTGTCACGGTGCTCACCGGCATTGATCTGGATCATTTGGAGCACTTCGATGGCGAGACCGCGCTGACCGCCTGTTTTGCCTCGGTGGTTGCCCGCACGCGCGAAGGTGTCGCGGTCTGCTGTGACAACGCACGGGGCGACCAAGTGGGTGCCGCAGCCACGGTGCCGCTGCTGCGTTACGGTCTGGCGGCGGATGCCGATCTGCGTGCGACGGATGTTCGCGTCGAAGCGGGGCGCGTCACGTTTGACGTGACGTGGCGCGGCGTGTCGCAAGGACGCATCACCCTGGGCGTGGCCGGGCGGCACAACGCCGTCAACGCGCTGGGCGCCGCCGCTGCCGCGCTGCTGCTGGGCTATGCGCCCGAGACTGTATTTGCGGCGTTGCCGCGCGCCTGTGACGAGTTGCCGGGACGCCGTTATGAGTGCGTGGCGGATGTGCAGGGCATTCGGATCATCGCCGATTACGCGCACCATCCGGCCGAACTGAAAGCCGCGCTGGCCATGGCGCGCGAAGAGCGTCCGGCGCGTCTGGTCGCGCTCTTCCAGCCGCACCGTTACACGCGTACACTGGCGCTGGGACCGGAGTTCCCCCCTGCTTTCGCCGAAGCCGACGAAGTGATCCTGCTGCCGGTTTACGCGGCTTCCGAAGAACCTCTGGAGGGCGGCTGCATCGAGGATCTGTATGCCCACTTCCGTCACTCCGATAGTCCGCAGCATGCGGACACCGCCGTGTCCGCACCACGCATCGGTCCGCGCCTCAAACTGGCGCGTACGCTGGAGGAGGCGTGGGCTTACCTGCGGCAGACACTGTCACCGGGTGATCTGGTAGTGATCGCGGGTGCCGGCGATGTGATCGGCATGGTCGACTTGATCCGCGCAGATCTCGCGCGTGGTTGGCCGGCACACCGAGACCCCGAAGGTTTTGAGGCGGCATTGAGGGCGTTGCCGGGGGTTGAGGCGGTGCCGTTCGGTGCGTTGGCGCGGTGG
>JAKPKV010000084.1 GCA_029553475.1 Armatimonadota bacterium | reverse complement strand
AATGCTTCGAAGTTGCACAGGTCGCCGACGATAAGCAGGCGGCGCATATCCAACTCGCGCGCCGTCTCTAGCATCCGCTCGGCCAGCGCGAAATCGGTGGTCGGCAGGTGAAGATCGCCGCAGACTACCCAGTCGCCCGTCAGGTGCGGCTCGCCGTCGAAAACGGGTAGGCGCACGTCCGGCCCCGGCTCATCCGTCAGCGCGCCGAACGTGTATTCGCGCACGCCCAACGCCGGAGCGCCCGCGTGCTTGCCCCCGCCCCACCGCTTTTCCAGCGCGGCGATGTCGCGTAGGCACGCTTTGATGCGCCCCTCAGTGGTGGCCCATTCCGGCCAGCCCGCCGCAATCAGCGCGGCACGCTTGTCTTTCCAGGTGCCCAGCGTCTCAACCGCCAGGCGCGCGAACTTGAACCGCTCGGCTCCTATGAGCCGTTTGCCTTGTCCCTCAGAGCATTCCGTCATAGCACCTCACCAAAGCGCCTTAGCCAGTTCCCCCAGCCGCCCGCGCAGGTTCGCCGCCGCCCAGTGGCCCAGCGGAGCCGCCGCATACCATGCCGTCGCTACATCCACCTGGTAGCGCGCCAGCGCCCACCACGCGCGAATGTCTGCGAAATCGGGCGGCTCGCTGCCGTCGCCCCGCGCATATTCTGTCACGACGAACGGCACCCCGCGTAAGTGATGCCGATACATCTCATATCGCCATGTCGTCCAGGCCGTGAAATCGTCGCGCACGGCCAAGCCGGTGTTGGCCCGCGCCGGGTACAGGTTCAGTGCCCATGCCACGACAATCGGCGCGTCCCGGTAGGCGGGGGCCAGCACGGGCACCCAGTCCAGTTCTGGCGCGCCTGGGTTCCAGACTACAGGTGCAACAGCCCGCACGCCGCGCGCCTTCGCCGTCTGTACCGCCGCCCTCACCCAGTCACGGGCATAGACGGCGGACGGCCACGCGCACTCATTCGCGCCGACGATCACCTGCGCCCGCACGCCCTCAGCAGCTATCACCTTCCCGATGAAGCTGGCTGCCGAAATCTCCGCTGGTAGCGCCGTGTCCGGGCAGTCG